>JAJDXX010000110.1 GCA_022823055.1 Candidatus Binatia bacterium
CCCAATGAGTCATTCCCGCGGAAGCGGGAATCCAGGGGTGGGGGGTGTGGCGGCCTCATTGCTCGGCCCCACCCCGCCTGGATTCCCGCTTCCGCGGGAATGACTCATTGGGGTGTAGCGGGATTCCGTAACTACGAGAAATCATTGAACAGGATTCTATTTTCAAATCAATGACGGATTGGCCGTTCGTTCCTTGAAGCTGATGTTTTGACACAGCCTGATCCGCGGGAATGACAAATTCGTACGGACGCGCCATATTGACTTCCCCCCGCCACATCAGTACGATCCGCCCAAGTCCGGCAGCCTCTTGAGACTGTCGGAGTTGACCGTGCTCACCGTGCCGAGTGTCAACCGCTTGCGACGGGTGGGACGACTGCTGGAATCCCGCAGGCGTTGGCTGAGCGGCGACAACACCAGTGGAGGCCCGTCATGAAGAAGCACAACGCACTCGTTCTCATCACATTCGCGGTCGGTTTTCTGTTCAGTGCTGTCGCGTTCGCGCAGGACAAGCTGCCGGCGCGGCTGGCGGACGACCCGGTCGCCAAGGCCCTGGGACCGGCGGTCATCAACGCCGCTCTCAAGGAGGGGAAGGTCGTTTGGTACGGCGGCACCACCAGCCAGCAGTTCTTCGACTCCGGGGCCAAGGACCGGTTCGAAAAGCGCTTCGGCATCAAGATCGAGCTCATCAGCGGCCGCATGCGCCACTTGACCGACCGGATCCGTACGGAGGTGGCGGTGGGCAAGGTCCAGGGAGACATCATGGAGGGCGGCGACAAGTACATGCTGGAGCTGCACGCCGTGGATGCCCTGGCGAAGTGGCGCCCTCCCGCGCCGGAGCTGGACAACATCGACAAGAAAGTGTTCGTCAGCGAACCCGTCGGCTACTGGTGGCCGGTCCACTTGAGCGCCCAGGCCATCCTCTTGAACACCAACATGGTCAAGCCCGAGGACTACCCCAAGTCCTACTGGGACATCGTGGACCCGAAGTGGAAGGGAAGGGTGGCGATCCGCGATCCGCGCGCCTCCGGCGGCGGCGCCTGGCACATGTTGGGCATCTACAATACGCCGGGGATGGGCATCGACTACATCAAGAAGCTCAAGGCGACGGTGGAACCGTTCATCGTCCGTGGCGGCAGCCGCAAGCTCCGTGACGCCATCGCGCGGGGACAGTTTGCGCTCGGTTTCAGCGGACGCGGCGAGAACATCCGTGACCTGCCCAAGGGAACCCCGGTGAAGTTCGTCGTGCCCAAGGAAGGGCAGGCATGGACGCCGTTTTCCATCGCCACGATCAAGGGCGCGGGACGTCCGAACGCGGCCAAGGTGATCATGACGTGGTTCTATGAACTCGAGAACCTCCAGGCATGGAACACGCACGCCGGCCGCAACGTGCCGCATCCCAAGGTAAAGCCGCCGATTCCCGAGATGAGCCTGACGGCTTATCCGTTGATGAGGAAGATTCCGTCCGAACAGCTCGGCGACCCGAACTTCTTCTTCAAGGAGATGGAGCAGGTATTCGGCATCCGGTGATGAGTCCCCATCTCAGGCGCAAATGCCATCGATGAGACAGGGGACCGCGACCTTGCCGGGAAGCCATGCCTGACGTCGGAATCTCCGGGGTCGTCAAGCGTTTCGGCTCCGTCACGGCCGTCGCCGGCATCGACTTGGCGGTGCGGGACGGTGAGATGGTGACCCTGCTGGGGCCGTCGGGCTGCGGCAAGACCACGACGCTGCGTATGATCGCCGGGCTCGAGGAGCCCGATGCCGGTGCCATCCGCATCGGCGACATGCCGGTGTACGATACGGCTCGGCGCATCGACGTCCCGTCGGAGCGGCGCAACCTGGGCATGGTGTTCCAGTCTTACGCCATCTGGCCGCACATGACGGTGTACGAGAACGTCGCCTATCCGTTGCGCATGCGCCGCGTGGGCCGGGCGGAGTCCGAACGCCGGGTCACGACGGTGCTGCAGCAGGTGGACCTGGACGGGCTCGGCGGCAGTCCCGCCACCAATCTGAGCGGCGGCCAGCAGCAACGGGTGGCGCTCGCGCGGGCGCTGGTTTTCGAGCCGCGCGTGCTGCTGCTCGACGAGCCCCTGTCCAACCTCGACGCCAAGCTGCGCGAGCACATGCGTTTCGAGCTGCGCATCATGCAGCAGCGGCTCGGGGTCACCGCCCTCTACGTGACCCACGACCAGGAAGAGGCGTTGACGCTGTCCGACCACATCGTCGTGATGAACCAGGGTCGGATCGAGCAGATCGGGACGCCGGACGAGATCTACGAGCAGCCGGCCACGCGCTTTGTCGCGGAGTTCATCGGCAAGGCCAACTTTATCGAGACCGCCGGCGGCGCGCAGGTCGACGGGACCGGCGCCACGGTTCCGCTCGCGACCTACGACGGCACCGTCACCGTCACCCTGGACGCGGGCGCGGTCCACACCGGGCGGGAAAGTGATCCGGGGGCGGCGGCGCATCTGTTCATCCGGCCGGAGAAGATTCGCATCGGTCCGGGGGCAGCCTCCGGGCTGCGTGACGACGGCGTCGAGATCATCCCCGGCCGCGTCATCGGACGGGCGTACCTCGGTGATCATAACGAATACCTGGTGGGTATCCGCGATGGTGTCGACGTCCGGGTGCCCACCGCCGTTGAAGAGAATTGGCAGCCGAGCGCCGAGGTGGCGCTGCACGTTGCCAGGAAGGACATCGCCCTCTACCAATGAGCGAGGTCGGCGCCACCGCGGCCGAGCCTCCGGTTGACCGTGCTTCCCGACGGCTCGGCGACTATCTGAGAGCACACCGCTCCATCTACTACTACGCGTTGGCCGCGGTGGTGGTGGTGCTGGTGCTCTATCCGGTGGGGGTGCTGTTCACGGCGAGCGTATTCTCGGGACAACCGGGCCGCCTGGGCCATTTCACGCTGGAAGGCTACCGTCCGTGGCTTGCCGCGTACGACCTCGTCCCCATCTTCATCAACAGCGTGATCTACGCGTCCGCGAGGCTCGCGTTGAGCCTGACCCTGGCGCTTCTGTTCGCCTGGGCCGTGGCGCGCACGAATGTGCCGTTCCGGCGCACCATGATGCTGCTGATTCCCGTACCGTTCTTCACGCCGGACCTGTTGACCGGCATCTCGTGGCTGATGCTCGGGAACCCGCAGAACGGCCTCATCAACCAGTTCGCGAGGGACTGGTTCGGCATCCAGGGGCCGGTGATCGATCTCTACGGCTGGACCGGCCTGATCTTTCACTCCACCCTCAGCACCACGGCGCTCATGTTCCTCATGTTGGCCGAGTTCTTCTACTCGATGGACTCCTCCTTCGAGGAGGCGTCGGTCACCCTGGGCGCCAGCAAGTACCGGACCATTTTCACCATCACGCTGCCGATGATGTCGCCGGCCATCCTCGCCACCTCCGTGCTCATCTTCGCCAGCGGCCTCGACAGCTTCGAGAACCCGCTGCTCTTCGGCAATCCCGGGGGCGTGTACGTTTTCGCCAACGAGATCTACCGCATGCTGCACTATCGCCATCCGCCCCAGTACAACGGGGCGACGGCGCTGTCGGTGATCCTGATCCTGATCATGTTCAGCCTGGTCTGGCTGCAGTGGAAGAAGCTGGGAGAGCGCCGCTTCACGGTCATCAGCGGCAAGGGCTACCGGCCCACGCGGATCGCGCTGCCGGGCTGGGTACGGTGGTCGATCTTCGGGGTCTTCGTCGTCTACTTCATGCTCGCCATCGTGATACCGCTGGTGCAGATCCTCGCCAGCTCGTTCTTCCCGATCTTCGGCATCTACAACCTGGAGCACCTGACCCTGGACAACTGGCGCAACGTCTTCAAGGACCAGCGCGCCATGAACGGGCTCAAGAACACGGTGCTCTTCTCCACCGCCGCCGCGGCGGCCACGGTCGTCATCGGGGGCCTCATCGGCTATATCCGGGTGCGCACACGGCACTGGCTCGGGCGCCAGCTCGAGCTGCTGGCGTGGCTGCCGTGGACGCTGCCGGGCATCGTGCTCGGCCTGGCTCTGTTGTGGGCCTGGGCGCTTCCACCCGCGCCCTTCAACCTCTACGGCACGGCCACGGTCATTATCATCGGTTTCATCGTCAAGGGCCTGCCCCTCGGCACCGCGACCATGCAGGCCGCGGTGCACCAGGTGAGCGGGGAGCTCGAAGAGTCCTCGCGCGTCCACGGCGGCCGGTGGCTGACCACGGCGCGGCTTATCCTGATCCCGCTGATACGGCGCGGCGTGCTGGCGTCTTTCGTGATCGTGTTCGCGCTCGCCGCGCGGGACCTGACCATCCCCTTGCTGCTCTACCGGGGCGGCACCGAGACCATTACGGTGGCGCTGCTGTATTACTTTGAAGAAGGCATGATGAGCACCCTGTCCGTGGTCGCCGTGATACAGCTCGCGCTGGTGTTCGCGCTGCTCGCAATCGAGAGGCTGACACGCGGCAAAGAAGAGGAAGACTGATGGCCAAAGAGAGTATTTCGCAAGAATGGGCTCACGCTCAGAACCAGCCGGACGCGGCGCGCTCCGACGATACCATCGAACGCGTGGAAACGTATTGCCTTGAGCTTCCCTACCGCAACGCCGTGCAGTTCCGCTCAGTGCGGGAGGCCAGCGGCGCCTACATCCTCCTGCGCCTGGTGACCCGAAGCGGCGCCGAAGGCATCGCCGAGTCCGTCGCCCGGCCCGCCCATTCGGGCGAGGACCCGAAGCTTTTGGCGTACGCCATCCAGACCTTCTTCGCCCCGCTTCTGGAGGGGGCGGACCCCTTCGCCCACAACGACATCCTCGCCCGCATCGCCAAGGTCAAGGGCGCGCGCACCGCGCACGCGCTCATCGACGTGGCGCTCTGGGACCTGCGCGGCAAGCTGCTCGGCCAGCCCGTGTGGCGCCTTCTCGGCGGCGGCAAGCCGGCGCGGGTGCCCGTGGGCTGGATCGCCCACGGCAACACCGCCGAAGCGATGACCAAGCAGGCGGTGGAAGCCATCGAGATGCGTGGGTTTTCCGCGCTGAAGATCAAGACCTGGAAGCGCTCCCGCGAAGACGTGACCATGATCCGCGACATCCGTGCCGCGGTGGGTGACGACGTGGTCATGTGGGCCGATTCCAACGGCGCCTACACCGAGACCGAAGCGCGGACGATCCTGCCCGATCTGGCCCCGTACGGCATCGCCTTCCTCGAAGAACCCTGCACCTTCACCGATCCGCTGCGCATGGCCGCGGTGGCCGCCGACCTGCCCATCGCGCTGCTCGGCGACCAGACCTGCACCACCATCGAGGCGGTGCACCACCTCGTCAAGATCAACGCGGTGGGCGCCGTCAGCGTGAAGCTGCGCCGCACCGGCATCAGCGACTCGCTCAAGATCATCGCCATCGCCGACGCGGCCGGCCTGTCCGTCGTCATCGGCACCGACTCCGAGTCCCGGATCGGTTCGCTCGTGCGCATTCACCTGCGCGCCGCCATCCCCAGCCTGGCGCCCTGGCCCACGGAGACCCATTTTTTCCAGAAGCTGGGGGACGACACCTTCGTCGGTGACTTCGACTTCAGCGACGGCGGCATCCTGCCCACCGACGCCCCGGGCTTCGGCGCCGCCGTAGATTGGGAGAAGGTGGAGAAGTACGGCTATTAGCCGGTGGGATGTTTGACGTACACCGTCGTGGTTTCCCGGAATGGCGGCAGTGTCTACACCTCCGCCACCAGATCCTTGTAGCTCAGTTCCGCCCGCGGGTAGGTCAACGGGCTGTGGCTCATGCCCAAGGCGACGCACATCTCGGCGAACCGGATGGACACCGACTTGGTGTTGAGCACGGGCACGCCCGCGCCTTCCTGCAACGCGGCGGGGTCGACCACGTAGGGGATCAGCGCGCCCCCGAGCGGCACGACGCACTGGGCGCCGGTCTCCGACACCAGGCCCCGGATGAGGCCGATGGCGGTCTCGGTGATCTCCGCGCGCCGTTCCCCGATGTCGGTGCCGTAGATGTCCAGCGCGCGGATGTCGGTGACGAGGTGGTCCATGCCGATGGTGCGCAGCAGCCGCCAGGTGTAGGGGACGTGTGAGGGCAGCGGTACCGTGATCCCGATGCGGTCCGCCAGAACGGCCGCGGCGTGCACGGTCGTGCGCAGTGGGCCGATGACCGGGATCTTGACCACCAGCCTGCCGCCGTCGATGCCCGGATCGAACGTGTTCGACTGGATCACCGCGTCAAAGCCGTTCTCCGCCGCCCAGCAGATCTTGCGGATCAACGAGGGCGTGTCCATCATGTGATCCAGCCCGTTCAGCATCTTCTGGTTCCCGGTCACGTCCTCCACCGCCGAGCCCGCGAAGTTGTCCGGGAAATGCACCTCCACCCGCGTCCCTTCCGACGCATAGCTGTTGAGCAGCTTCTCCACCGACGTCACGTCGTACTTCGCCGAGTTCTTCGGCGCCTTGTTGAGAAACATGATGCGCATGGTTCTTCCTCCCTTCGAGTCCAACGTTCCGATGTTTGCGTGGGTTCTGCTTCCGGCTGGACCGGCGTCGGCTTCCCTTATACACGTTGGCGGGCGTGGCTACGAGCACGCCAAGGGTTCAAGCATTCGGGGGAGATCGCGAGGGAGAGGGATGTTGAGGGTGTTTGCCGCGGCGGGCGCTTACGGAGTGCCGTCCACGCGCCTGACGGCGACCGTGTGCCCCGTGGCCAGGGACTCGGACGCGGCGTCGGCGATGGCGAGGGCGGCGAGGCCGTCCCGACCGTTTGGGTAGGGTACGTTCCCGCCCCGGACGACGGTGCAGAACGCGGCCATCTCCAACCGGTACGCATCCGCGTAACGCTCCATGAAGAAGTCGTTCAGCGGGTCGGTGGCAAAGCCCGAGTTGTCGGCGCGCGTCACCGTGGTGGCCACGGGATTGCCGGCCGAGAGCATTCCGGCGGAGCCATGGACCTCGATGCGCTGGTCGTAGCCGTACACGGCGCGGCGGGAGTTGGAGATGACGCACAGGCGTCCGCTTGACGAACGCAGAACCGCGACCGCGGTGTCGATGTCGCCGGCGTCGCCGATGGCTTCGTCGACAAGAGCAGACCCGGTGGCGCTGACCTCGACGATGGGCTCTCCCACCAGGAACCGAGCCATGTCCAGGTCGTGGATCATCATGTCGCGGAAGAGGCCGCCGGAGCGTTGGATGTAGGCGAGGGGAGGTGGCGCGGGATCGCGCGAGGTGATCTGCACCAGCTCCACTCCGCCGATGCGCCCCGCGTCGATCTCTTCGCGCAGGCGCCGGAAGGAGGGATCGAAGCGGCGGTTGAAACCGATCATGAGCGGAACGCCGCGGCGGGCCGCGGCCGCCACGCCTTGTTGCGCGCGGGACAGGTCGAGGTCGAGAGGCTTCTCGCAGAAGATGGCCTTGCCCGCATCGGCCGCGCGCTCGACGAGATCGGCGTGGAGGTCGGTGGGCGTGGCGATGAGGACGCCTTCGATGGCAGGATCGTTCAGCAGTTCTTCGGCTGCCACGGCATGAGCGCCGGTCATGCGGACCACCGCGGCCGCCGCCGCCTCGACCGGATCGGCCACCGCCACCAGCCGGGCGCCCTCGGTGGCCGCGATGGAGCGGGCGTGGGTCTGACCGATCCGGCCGGCTCCCAGGAGCCCCAGCCTGACGGGATCCGCCGTCACGTCCGTCACTTCGAGTCCCGCTGGAAGATCCAGTCGTGGTCCGGGTGGTTCTTGAAGCGCCACTGCCGCCGCGGGCCGGCCATCACGTTCAGGTAGTACATGTCGTAACCGTAGGGAGCGCCGCAGGGATGGTGCCCGCGCGGCACCAGCACGGTATCGCCGTCGGAGACGGCCATGGTTTCGTCCAGTTCCCCGTCCTCGGTGAAGACCCGCTGGAAGCCGAACCCCTGGGGTGGGTTGATGCGGTGATAGTAGGTTTCCTCGAGGTAGGTCATGTCCGTGCCCTCGTCGCTGTCGTGGCGGTGCGGCGGGTAGCTCGACCAGTTGCCCTGGGGGGTGAACACTTCGGTGATCAGCAGGCTGTCGGCGATGTCGGCGTCGTCCATGGCGATGGGGTGCACGTAGCGCGTATTGGCGCCCTTGCCGCGTTCCAGCACCGGGATGCCGGCCGGGTCGATGGCCGCGGCCGAATGCCCGCCGAAACCCGGAGCCGAGCACACGGCGATGGTGCAGTCCGTCTCCGCGCGCGCCGACCAGGACGTGCCGTTGGGAACATAGACCGCGTAGGGCTTGGTCTGTTCGAACACGCTCATGCGCTCGCCCTGGACGCCGAAGTCGACCTCAGGCGTGGACAGCCGTGCCTTGCCGTCGACCATCACCAGGATGGCCTCGCGGTCCCCGGTGGCCTCACCAGCGGTGTCCCCGGCCTTCAACGCGTACACCGCGAAGCCGACGTAGCGCCAGCCGGCGTCCGCCGGTGTAATTTCGACGATCTTGCCGGTCGTCCCCGACGGCTTTCGCAACAGACTGCTCATGGGATCTCCCCTCCCGAAGGCCGCCAGGCTGTGTCAGAACCCACGCGGCACGAACATTATGAACACGTCATTGATATGAAAATAAACAATTGCCCAATAAATTGGCAGGTTACAAATCCAGCGTCTCAACTCCCGTCATTCCCGCGCAACAGAGTGTGTCAAAACTCTGCCCGGACACGAATGGCACCAACCCCCCGAATCGTCATTCCCGCGGAAGCGGGAATCCAGGGGTAAGAAGGGGGCAAACGGGCGCATTCCCCGCCTCACCCCGCCTGGATTCCCGCTTCCGGGGGAATGACGATTCGGGGGTGGCGGTGCCGCTTTGTAGGCGAACGGAGTTTCGACACGGCCTGTTTCGCGGGAATGACGTGTTCACAACGTCTAGCTCAACCCCGCTTCCTGCGCCATGGCGCGGAGCGTCTTCAGTGCCAACGTCTGATAGTATACCGGATCGCGTTGCTCCGGATCTTGCTCGGCTTCCGCGATAAGCCACCCCGAGTAGCGGTGGCGGGCGGCGATGCGCAGCACCGTGGCGAAGTCCACGCAGCCTTCGTCGTCTCCCGGTACCGTGAATACGCCGAGCCGGACAGCCTGAAGGAACGACAGGCCTTCCGCAACCGTCTTGTCGCGGACGGCGGGGCGAACGTTCTTCGCGTGAATGTGAACGATGCGGTCCATGTACCTTTCGGCAATCGCCACCGGGTCGGCGCCCGCGAAGGTCGCGTGGCCGGTGTCGAGAAGCAGTTTCGTGTTCGGTCCGGCATGCGTCATGAAAGCGTCGATCTCCTCCATGGTTTCGACCACCGTGCCCATGTGGTGATGGTATGCTAGCTGGATGCCCTCGCGGTAACAATGTCCGGCGACGGCTTCGACGTTCGCGCAAAAGTCCGCCCAGGCGGAAGGCGCGAGCGTCGGCCGGTCGTGGAGGGGAGTGTCCGTTTCGCCGTGCACGGCTCCACTGGTCTCGCACACGATGCAGACCGTACACCCCAAGGCCGCCAGCACGTCGAGGTGTGGCTGGATGGCTGTCTTCTCTTCCTCCACGGAGCGTTCGAGCAGCTTCAGCGAATGCCACCCGGACACGTACGCCAAGCCGTGGCGTTCGAGGGTTGCCCTCAGGGTCGCCGCGTCGGAAGGAAACTTGTGGCCCTTCTCGATGCCCTCGAAGCCGATGCGGCCGGCGTCGCTCAGGCACTGCTCCAGCGGGATGTCGCCGCCCAAGCTGCGGTCGTCGTCGTTGGACCACGCGATGGGGTTGGTGCCGTAGCGGATCACGCGGTTCTCCTCGCCGGGTCGCTTCGGGGATGACCAGCGCCTGGCCGCGACCGGGTCACGGGCGCTTCTTCAGCGCCGCGACATAAGACTTGCGCGCCGCCGTCACCTCGGCCCGGTCCGACACTTCGGGGACCGCCACGTCCCACCAGTGGCCTCCGGCCTGAGTGCTGGCCAGGGGGTCGGTGTCGACGACGATCACGGAAGTCCGGTCGGCGGAGCGGGCCTCGACCAGCGAGGCCTCAAGGGACTCGATGCCGTCCACGTGCGTCGCGATGGCTCCCATGGAAGCGGCATGGGCGGCGAAATCGATGGCCGACGGCGTCTGGTGCCGGGCGGTGTCCAGCAGGTTGTTGAAGCTGGCCCCTCCGGTGGCGAGTTGCAGCCGGTTGATGCAGCCGAAGCCGCGGTTGTCGAGCACCACGACGGTCAGCTTCAGGCCCAGCATGACGCTCGTGGCCAGTTCCGAGTTCAGCATCATGTAGGAGCCGTCGCCCACGACCACGACCACGTCGGCGTCCGGGCGCGCCATCTTGACACCCAGGCCGCCGGCGATCTCGTAGCCCATGCACGAGTAGCCGTATTCCAGGTGGTAGTCGCCGCGTCGGGGGGAGCGCCACAGCTTGTGCAGTTCGCCGGGCAGGCCGCCGGCGGCGCACACGACGATGCCGTTGTCGGGCATGTTGCGTTGCACGGCGCCGATGACTTGGGCGTCCGTGGGAAGGGCGTCACCCCCGGTTGCAGTGGTAACGGCATCGGCGGCGCGGTCCCAGTCGGCCTTGAGCCCCTCGCTTGGCGGGGCGAAGACGCGGTCTCCCAAGGCGTGGTCCAATTCTTCCAGAGTCGTTCGTGCGTCACCCACCACGGTCACGGCGCCGTGCTTGATCGCGTCGAACGAGGCCGCGTTGATGGTCAGCAGCCGCGCGTCCGGGTTCTGGAAGAGGCTCCAGGAACCGGTGGTGAAGTCCTGGAGGCGGGTTCCCACCGCGAGGATCAGGTCCGCGGTCCGGGCAATCGCGTTGGCGCTCTCGGCGCCGGTGACGCCGATGGCGCCCGCGCTGCACGGGTGTGTCCACGGCAGTGCCGACTTGCCTGCCTGGGTCTCGGCCACCGGAATGCCGTGACGCTCGGCGAACGCGGCCAGTGTCTCGCAGGCTTCCGAGTAGTGCACGCCGCCGCCGGCGATGAGGAGCGGCGCCTTGGCGGCCCGCAGGGCTTCCGCCGCGCGCGCCAGTTCCCCGGCGTCCGGCCGTTGCCGGCGCATGATCCAGGCCCGTGGCTCGAAGAACGCTTGGGGATAGTCGTACGCCTCGGCCTGGACGTCCTGGCACAAAGAGAGGGTTACCGGGCCGCACCCGGCCGGGTCGATGAGCGTCGCCATGGCGCGCGGCAGGGCGGTGAGCAGTTGCTCTGGACGGGTGATGCGGTCGAAGTAACGGCTTACCGGGCGGAAACAGTCGTTGGCGCTGACCGTGCCGTCCGCGAAGTCCTCCACCTGCTGCAGCACGGGGTCCGGCAGGCGGTTGGCGAACACGTCTCCGGGGAGGAACAGCACCGGCAGACGGTTCACGTGCGCCAGCGCTGCCGCCGTGACCATGTTGGTGGCGCCCGGGCCGATGGAGGAGGTCACCGCCATGGTGCGCTTGCGGTTGCGGGCCTTGGCGAAGGCGATGGCCGCGTGCGCCATGCCCTGCTCGTTGTGGCCGCGCCACGTGGGCAGGGCGTCGCCCGCCTGGTACAGGGCCTCGCCCAGCCCAGCCACGTTGCCGTGCCCGAAGATCGCCCACACCCCGGCCACGAAGCGCTCGCCGTCCTCGTTGGTCTGGGCGCTCAGGTAACGCACCAGCGCCTGCGCCGCCGTCAGTCGGATCGTGCTCATGGGTCGTTCGTCCTCGCGCAACTCGTTGCCGGCCGTTGTCTCTTGTTCGTCATTGATATGAAAATAAAATCTTGTTCAATGATTTATGGTCGTTACGGAATCCCGCTCCCCCCCCCCCCCCATGAGTCATTCCCGCGGAAGCGGGAATCCAGGGGTCGGGAGGCGGGAGAAATGCCTGTCCTGCCCCACTCCACCCCTGGATTCCCGCTTCCGCGGGAATGACGGTAGCCAGGGGCTGTCATTCCATTACCGTCCGTCGGCCCGCGCTTGGTCCCAAGCCTGGCAGAGCCTCGCGAAGTTCTCCGCCATGCGTGCCACCGCTTCCTCATCGTCCATGCTCCCGGCCAGCCAGGCGCGCGCGGCCTCCCCGAAGATCGTACGCCCTACGGCGAACCCTTTCACCATGTCGTGCCGGGCCGCCGCCCGGAAGCTTGCCTGCAAGTCTTCGAAGGGCGCGTCCAGCCCCAGCACCACGATGCCGCGGCAGTGCGGGTCGTTGGCCTCGATGGCGGCGCATGCATTATGCCAGGCCGCGTCCGAAGTCATGGGCTCCAGCTTCCACCAGTCGGGGAAGACACCGACCCTGTAGAACCGTTCGATGACCGCCGCCGTGATCCTCTCGTCCACGGGTCCGTACTTCGAGGGGATGATCTCCAGCAGGAAGTCCAGCGCGTTGGCGCGGGCGGCCTCGGCAAGCCGTTTCACCGTGGCCTCCTGGTCGGCGCGCAGCTCCGCCGGGTCGTCCGGGCGGTAGAAGCACAGCGCCTTCACCACGTGCTCCGCGGGCCATTCCGCCAGCGCCGAGCCGAAGTCGTCGCCGATCTCCAGCCGCAGCGGGCGAGACCCGGGCCGCTCCACCGGGCGCCCGATCCACAGGCCGGTAGCCGCCGCCGCGTACAGCGCGTCGCGGCCCAGGCGGTTGTCGCACAGGATGCCGTACCCGTCACGGCCGTCGGCGACCCGGAGCGCCGCCTCCAGGCAGAGGCGCTTGAACGCACCGATGCGCTCCGCTCCGGCGTCAACATGTTCCGTGTCGGCGCCAACGTGATGCCTTCCGCCGCCATGTTCCATGCCGGCGCCAACGCGATGCACTCCACCTCCATGTTCCGTCCCGGCGCCAACACGCTGTGCTTCGCCGCCATGTTCCATCCCGGCGCCAACACGCTGCGCTCCGCCGCCGTGTTCCGTGCCGCCGCCGCCATGCTCCGGCGCGCTCCCGGCGCGTCCCGCGCCGGCGTCGTGGTCCCGCACCATTTCCTCGAATTGGGCGCGATGATCGAAGGCGAACACGTGCATGGCAGGCCACTCCCTGGAGCGGTTGGTGGCCCAGTGGACTTGCTCCAGGCGCGCGTCGTGGCGCACGGCCGGCGTGGCCGGCCCGTTCTCCAAAAAGTCGCGCAGCTCCACCTCGCTGGGATACGCCGGCGTGCACCCATGGCGCGACACCGCCAGTGCGCCGCAGGCGTTGGCGATGCGCAGGGTCCCGGCCCAGTCCTCGTCGGTGAGCCAGCCCTTGAGGAGCCCGGCCATGAAGCCGTCGCCCGCGCCCAGCACGTTGAACACCTCCACCGCGAACGCCTCGCCGCTGACGCCGTCGTCGAGGCTCGCGGGGATCGGTCCCTCGAAGGCGGTGGCACCCGCCGCCCCACGCTTGCATACCAGCGTCGCGTCCGACACCTCGCGCACCCGGACCAGCGCCGCCACGGTGTCGGGGGCGCCGCCGGCGATGTGGAACTCCTCCTCCGTTCCCACGATCACGTCGAACCGCGCCAGGGTGCTCTGCAGCTTGGCAGTAACCGCGGCCGACTCGATGAAGCGGTTCTCGCCGTCGCCGTGCCCGGAGAGCCCCCACAGGTTGGGCCGGTAGTCGAGGTCGAGGGCGGTCCTGGCCCCCGACGCCCGCGCCAGGTCCAGCGCCCGCAAGGTGGCGGCCTCGGTCCGCGGATGGGACAGGTGGGTGCCGGAGGCGAGCACGCAGCGCGCCTCGGCGATGAAGTCCGGGTCGACGTCGTTCGGCGACAGCGCCATGTCGGCGCAATTCTCGCGGTAGAAGATCAGCGGGAAGCGTTCCTGGTCGCGAATGCCCAACAGCACCAGCGCCGTGAGGCGCTCCGGGTCGGTGACGACGCCGCGCACGTCCACGCCCTCCGCGCGCAACTGCTCGCGGATGAACCGGCCCATGTGCTCGTCGCCCACCCGGGTGATGACCGCGGACCGCAGCCCCAGCCGCGCGGCCCCGGCGGCGGTGTTGGTGGGCGAGCCGCCGATGTACTTGCGGAACGAGCGCATGTCCTCCAGGCGCCCGCCCACCTGGGCGCCGTAGAGGTCCACCGACGACCGCCCGACGGCGATGACGTCCAGTGTCCAGTTCACGCGGTGGTCCGCCTCACAGGGTGGTTCGCTGCATACGGTACCGCCCAGTCCGTGTAGACGTCGCGCATTTCAACGAGTGGTTCGCTCATCATGGTTCTCCCGTAACCATGCGGCGGATGTAGTGTTGAGGATCACCGCCAACAACAGGATGAGCCCGAGGAAGAGATGCCGGCGAGTTGTCTGGGCTTGAAGCTCTGCTTCTTGGCCCCCGAACATGTGAATGATCATAAACACAATCGTCGGATTTGGAAATGGAAGGTTCCAGTTCACGATTCCCAGGTCTCCCTTATTGTCAACCCCGGTCCTTCAAACCGTCATCCCCGCGTAACAGGTTGTGTCAGAACCCCGCTCGGATGAGAAATAGTACCAACGCCCCGAATCGTCATTCCCGCGAAAGCGGGAATCCAGGCGGGACCTGGGCAATGGAGCCGCCCCACCACCATCCCTGGATTCCCGCTTCCGCGGGAATGACGGGTTGGAGAGACCGGGAATGACGGGTTTGAAGGACCGGGAATGATTTTGAGTAGCCTGAATGACGTTGAGTCACCTGATGGTCTATATTGTCCAATGGGCACGAGGGTTGACCGTTCACGGTTGGGAGGCAAGGCATGGGTACTATCGGAGTCGGTCTGATCGGCACGGGCTTCATGGGCAAGTGCCATACGCTCGCCTACCGTTCTGTCCGGGCGGTGTTCGATACGCCGCTGTCGCCGCGCCTGGTCTCCGTGTGCGACCGGCGGGCGGCCGCCGCCGAGCAACACGCCGCGCAATGCGGTTTCGAGAAGGCCACCGATGACTGGCACGCCGTGATGGATGACCCTGAGGTCGACCTCGTCTCCATCACCACCCCGAACAAGTTCCACTGCGAGATGGCGCTGGCCGCACTGGCGGCGGGGAAGCATGTCTATTGCGAGAAGCCCCTGGCCCTGACCCTGGACGAGGCCGAGCGCATGGCCGCTGCCGCGGCCGAGGCTTGGGGCAAGACCATCGTCGGCTACGCCTACACGTGCAATCCCTTGTACCAGCACGCCCGCGCGCTGGTGCGTTCCGGCGCCATCGGGCGACCGCTGTTCTTTCGCGGCGTGTGCGACGAGGACTACCAAGCCGACCCGGAACTGCCGTGGACCTGGCGGTCGGCCAAGGCCGAGGCCGGACTCGGCGTGCTCGGGGACATGATGTGCCACGTGGTCAGCATGGCCGACGGCCTGCTGGGACCCATCGACAGCGTTCTCGCCGATTGCCGCGTCCACTACGCTTCCCGCCCCGTCGCCGGCGGCGGGGAACGGCTCGCGGTGGAGAACGAGGACGTCGCGTCCGCGCTGGTGACCTTCGAGAGCGGCGTGACCGGGATGCTCTCGTCGTCGCGCGCCGCGTGGGGTCGCAAGAACCACTTGGCCTGGGAGCTTCACGGCGACGCCGGCATGCTCGTCCAGGACCAGGAACGCATGAACGAGCTGCGGGTCTTTCGGAACGAGGGACCCACGAACGAGCAGGGCTTCAAGACCATCCTGGCGGGACCGGCGCACGAGCCCTACGGCAAGTTCTGCCCCGCTCCTGGCCACGGACTGGGCTTCAACGACCTCAAGACCATCGAACTCGCCAACCTTCTGCAGGCCATTGCCGACGGCGCGCCGGCCTACCCCGATTTCGCCGAGGCCCTGCGCTTCGAGCGCGTCATCCATGCCATCGCGCGGTCCGCGGAGAAGGGGACTCGGACACGGGTCGTGACAAGGTCCCTCGCCGCCTCGGGTCCGATCTGATAACGTCCACCCAAGATACCGTGGATCATCGGCGTTAGCGTCGGGATGGTAAGGCTGGAATGGATCGAAGAGATTGCGGTCTACTCAAGGAACTGCGGGAGCGGGTCGCCCGGGAGTGCGTCCAGGGGGGACCGTCCGTCACCGCCCGCGTGGAGACCGTGATCCCGTGCACCGACCCCTTGGCGTGGCTGCGGGCCCAGGATGGGGCCGCAGCCAGGGTTTACTGGGCCGACAGGGACGGCGCGCATGAAGTCGCCGGGGTCGGCGCCGCCGATCTGGTAACGCCCGCCGACACGGACGGCATCGACCTCCTGTTCGGGCAGGTTCGCCGGCGCCTCGAAGGCGCGGCGCCCGGAGCGAGATACTTCGGCGGTCTTCGTTTCTCCGGGAAGGCTCCCGTGGATGCGGCGTGGCGGGAGTTCGGCGGCTACGGATTCGTGTTGCCGCGTTTCGAGTTGAGCCGCGGGGGGTCGGACAGTGTGCTCGCGTGCCAGTGGCTGCGTTCGGCCGCCACCGTCGGTGCTCTGATGGCGGATCTCGACGCGCTGGTCCTCGGGGGCTCCGAGAACGGCTGCGTCCACCCCACGGCGACCGGGCGCCGGGATCTGCCCGGCCGAACGGGATGGGATGCCGCCGTGACCGAGACCCTCGATCTCGTTTCCAGGGGCGATCTTGACAAGGTCGTCTTGGCCCGGAAATCCACCTTCGGCTTCGCGGACTGCCTGGATCCTCTGGCCTGCCTCCAGGCGTTGTTGCCGGAGACGGAGCGCTGCTACCGGTTCTGTTTTGTCCCCGTGGCCGGGCGGGGGTTTCTCGGAGCGCCGCCGGAGCGGTTGTATCGCCGCGAGGGGAGGCGCGTCCTGTGCGATGCCATGGCGGGCACGCGCACGCGCGGCGACGGCGAGTCGTTGGACCGGCAACTGGAACGGGATCTCATGGGCAGCGAGAAGGAGCGGCGGGAGCAGGACTACGTGGTCCGAGGCATCCGCGAGAGCCTGGCGCCGCTGTGCAGCGTGTTGCACGCCGGAACCGATCCGTCCGTGATGAAGCTGCACAACTGGCAGCATCTCATGAGCCGCTTCGAGGGCGTGCTGCGCGAAGGCGTGGGCGATACCGAGCTGCTCAAGGCCCTGCACCCCACCCCGGCGGTTGGTGGTTACCCTACCGGCCGGGCGCTCCGGGAGATCGAAAAGCGGGAACCCTTCGATCGCGGCTGGTACGCGGGTCCGGTGGGATGGGTGGGATACGACGGCGCCGAGTTCGCCGTGGCCATCCGGTCCGCGCTCGTGGAGGGCTCTACGCTCTCGGTGTTCGCCGGGGCCGGGATCGTGGCCGGGTCGGTGCCCGAAGACGAGTGGGCGGAGCTGGACTACAAGATCCGCCACTTCACCCAGGCGTTGAACCTTCCGCGATGATCCAGGCCGCCAACGTCAACGACCTTTGGGCGACACTGCTCGTGGAAGAGCTGGTCCGCAACGGCGTCGACACCTTCTGCATCGCTCCCGGCTCCCGCAGCACACCGCTGGTGGTGGCCGTGGCGCGCAATCCGCGTGCACGCACCGTCGTGCACTACGACGAGCGCGGCGCGGCCTTTCATGCCTTGGGGCACGCGCGCGCCACCGGGGGGCCGGCCACCGTGGTCACCACCTCGGGCAGCGCCCTGGCCAACGTGTGGCCGGCAGTGGTGGAAGCCTCGCTGGAGCGGGTGCCGCTGCTGGTGCTGAGCGGCGACCGCCCACCGGAGCTTCAGGACACCGGCGCCAACCAGACCATGGACCAGATCAAGTTCTTCGGCGGCTACGCCGAGTGGTCGGCGAGTCTCCCGTGTCCTTCCACCGACGTGGACCCCTCGGTGGTGCTCACCACCGTGGACCAGGCGGTGAGCCGCTGCCGCGGCCCGGCGGGCGGCGCGGTGCACGTCAACTGCATGTTCCGGGAGCCCCTGGCGCCGACGGAGCAGGGGGACGACTTCGAAGCGTATCTGGAACCGGTGCGCGCCTGGCGCGACCGCGGCCGTGCCTACACTACGTATGAAAGCGCGCCTCCCTGCCGCGCGTCCGAGTTGCCGGCGGAGTTGGTGGAGTTGGTGGCGCGCCGTCCCCGCGGCCTCCTGGTGGCCGGTGGGTTGGCGAGCGCGGCGGAACGCGCGGCGGTGGCGGATCTTGCCGAGGCCCTGGGCTGGCCCTTCCTTCCGGACGTGACGTCGGGGCTCCGCCTGGACGGCAGGACGGCGGTGCTGGTGCCCTATCATGAGGTTCTGCTCGGCTCCGCCGAGTTCATGCGGGATCATCCCGTCGAGGCCGTGATCCACCTCGGGGGACGGTGGACCTCGAGACGGTTGCCGGACCACCTGGAGGTGGCGCCGCCCAAGGACTACGTGGTGGTGAACGCGCAGCCCGACCGCATGGATCCGATTCACCGGGCGACACGCCGGTTCCAGCTTCCGATGGCGGAGTTCTGCGAAGCCTTGAGGGCGCTGGTCGGGACCGCCGGACCGGCGGTGGATGCCGCGAGTGGCGCCGCGGCCGGAGAAGCCGGCGGCGGCCCGGACAGCGGCTGGCTCGCGAGCTGGCGGCAGGCGTCGGAGCAGGTCAGCGGGCGCCTCGACGAACTGTTGACCCGGGACCGGACCCTGAACGAGCCCAAGGTCGCGCGGCTCGTCTCGCGCCACATCGGCGGCGGCGAAGGCTTGTACCTCGCGTCGAGCATGCCGGTACGGGACATGGACACCTTCGGCTGCCCGCGGCCGGCCCCGGTGGTGGTGGCCGCCAACCGCGGCGCCAGCGGCGTGGACGGCACCATCGCCACGGCCACGGGATTCGCGCGGGGTCTGGACAAGTGCGTGACTCTCATGATCGGCGACCAGGCGTTTCTGCACGACCTGAACTCCCTCAGGCTGTGCCGCTCCCTCGACCACCCGTTCGTCATCGTCGTGTTGAACAACGACGGCGGCGGGATCTTCTCGTTTCTTCCCATCTCTCGTTTTCCGGATGTCTTCGAGCCCTACTTCGGCGCTTCCCACGGCATGACCTTCGAGCACGCCGCGGCGTTGTTCGGGCTCGAATACGCCGTACCGTCCACGGCGGACGAGTTCGTGGACGCCTACGCGCAGGCCCGTGGCCGAGGCGGAGCCACCGTGATCGAGGTGCGGACCACGCGCCGGGACAACGTCGACCTGCACGCGCGCCTGCGAAGGGATGCAGCCGAGGGTCTCACTGCACCGTCATCCCGGACTTGATCCGGGATCGGGAGAAGGGCGGGGGTCCGTTGATGCGACAGAGCAGTTGTCTTCGCCCGTGGATCCCGGATCAATTCCGGGACGGACCGTTGGGGCCTCCGGGTGAATGATCCGAAGGACACCAAGTTGGCGGAACCGTATCCACTGCACTACGAGTTTCGGGATAGCGCAGCCGGTGATCGAGCGCCGGCGCTGCTCTTTCTTCACGGTTTCATGGGCTCGGGGCGGGACTGGATGGAGACGGCAGAGGCGTTGCCCGAGAGCCGCTGCATCCTCATGGATCTCCCGGGCCACGGGTTGAGCGCCGATTGCCCCATCGACTTCCATCCGATGCCGCAGGTGGCACTCGCATTGTTGGCGGTGCTGGACGATCTGGGGATCGGGCAGTGCATCCCGGTGGGATATTCCATGGGTGCTCGGCTGGCGCTCTACTTGGCGTTGACCCATGCGGATCGTTGTTGCGCCTTGGTGGTGGAATCGGGCTCTCCCGGACTCGACACCGAGGAAGAACGCGACAACCGGCGGAAGTGGGACGAGTCCAAGGCGTTGGAACTGGAACGGCGCGGTCTGGACGCCTTTCTGGAGGACTGGTACCGGCAGCCGCTGTTTCATTCCATCGGCCGGAACGAAACGCGCTTCGCGGCAATGATGCAACGGCGACGGCTCAACGAATTGCCGGGCCTTGCCCGCTCCCTGCGCCTCATGGGGACCGGCTCCCAGCCTTCGCTATGGTCCCAGGTCGCCGGGATACGGTTTCCGTGGCTGGCCGTGGCCGGTGAGCTGGACCCGCGCTACAGAAAAACCCTCCAGGATATGGTAAGTCTCTCCGAAAAGGGCAGGCTCGTGACCATCCCGGACGCGGGCCATAACACGCATTTCGAGAACCCCGAGGCGTTCTCCCGCGCCCTGCGGGAGTTTCTGGGGTCCTGCCGGTAACCGAACATCTGGCAGATCCATCAACTCCACGTCATTCCCGCGCAAGCGGGAATCCAGGATGGGAGGGGCCGGGGCTCGCCGAATCGAGGTTTGACCATGGCTGCAATCGAATGGACCGAGGCGGGACAGTACACCGACATCAAGTACCACAAGATCGACGGCATCGCGAAGATCACCATCAACCGGCCGGAGGTGCGCAACGCCTTCCGGCCGCTGACGGTGGAGGAGATGATCCAGGCGCTGGACGAGGCGCGCAACGACCCGACCATCGGCGTGGTGATCCTCACCGGCGAGGGCAAGGAAGCGTTCTGCTCGGGTGGCGACCAGAAGGTGCGCGGCGATTCCGGGTACAAGGACGCGGCCGGCGTGCACCGGCTCAACGTGCTGGATTTCCAGCGCCAGATGCGCAGTTGCCCCATGCCCATCATCGCCATGGTGGCGGGCTACGCCGTGGGCGGCGGCCACGTGCTGCACGTCATGTGCGACCTCACCATCGCCGCGGACAACGCCATCTTCGGGCAGACCGGCCCGCGCGTGGGCTCCTTCGACGGCGGCTACGGCGCCACCTACCTGGCACGCATCGTGGGGCAGAAGAAGGCGCGGGAGATCTGGTACCTGTGCCGCCAGTACAACGCCCAGGAGGCCCTGGACATGGGGCTGGTGAACACGGTGGTGCCCTACGAGCGGCTGGAGGAGGAGACGGTCCAATGGTGCCGCGAGATCCTCGCCAAGTCGCCCATCGCCATCCGCTGCCTCAAGGCCGCGTTCAACGCGGACACCGACGGGCAGGCCGGCCTGCAGGAGCTGGCGGGCAATGCCACCATGCTCTTCTACATGACCGAAGAGGGGCAGGAGGGACGCAACGCGTTCGTCGAGAAACGCCCGCCCGACTTTTCCAAGTTCCCCAGGCGTCCCTGAGCCGGCCGGCAACGACAAGGCCCCCCGTGGCACAGGACACGCGCCCCGAGCCGCCAGGCGCCGTCTCGGTCTGGATCCTGGCGGCCAGACCCAAGACCCTCTGGGCCTCCATCTCCCCGGTGGTCATCGGCATCGCCATGGCCTTCGGCGACGGCGGATTCCACGCGCCCGCCGCCCTCGTGGCGCTGGCGTGCTCCGTCTTGATCCAGATCGCCACCAACTTCGCCAACGACCTCTTCGACTTCGAGAAGGGCGCCGACACCGAGGCCCGCCAGGGGCCGCTGCGCGTCACCCAGGCGGGACTCGCGACCCCCGGCATGATGAAGCGCGGCATCCTCGTGGTGCTGACGCTGACGTTGCTCGGGGGCCTCTACCTCATCTGGCGCGGCGGATGGCCCGCGGCCCTCATCGGCGTCTTCTCGGTGACGTGCGGCATGCTCTACACCGGCGGCCCCCGCCCCCTGGGTTACTTGGGCCTGGGCGACCTCTTCGTATTGGTGTTCTTCGGCCCCGTGGCGGTGGCCGGCACCTACTACGTGCAGGCCCTGTCCGTCAGCGGTACGGTCATCGTCGCCGGCCTGGCGCCGGGGCTCCTCTCGGTCGCGATCCTCGCGGTCAACAACCTGCGCGACGCGGATGAAGACCGCCGCACCGGCAAACGCACGCTGGCGGTGCGCTTCGGCCCGGGCTTCGCCCGCGTCGAATACATCATCGCGGTGGTCGTGGCCTGCCTGCTGCCGCTGCTGCTCTACCTCGCCACCGGCCAACATCCCTATTCCGTCGCCGCCGTTGCCGTGGTCGTCGTGGCGCTCCCGGCGTTTCGGCGCCTCTTCTGGGTCGAAGGCCCGCTGCTGAACCCCGTCCTCGCCTACACCGCCCGGCTGCTCTTGCTTTACAGCGCGGTGTTCTCTATCGGTTGGGTTTTGTGACCGTCTCAAGCTGCCGTATCTTCCGCTATCGCCTGCCACTGGTGGGACCGTTGTCGCTGACGGGCGGCGTGATTCATGAGCGTGAGGGGCTGTTGGTGCGCTTGGAATCGGATCTGGGGGCAACGGGTTGGGGTGACGCGGCGCCCTTGCCGGGGTTCAGCCGCGAGGGCATCGACGAAGCCGCGGCGGAGGCAGTGGCTTGGGCGGGGCGCCTGCGGGGCGCGCGCTTCGAGGCACGCAGCGACGGTTCTATGCCGTGGCCGGAGTGGGAATCGGCGGCAGTGTCGCCGTCGGTGCGGTTCGGGCTGGAGACGGCGCTGTCGAGCTTGGCGCGGCGGATGGAGGATGGGGCGGCGGCCGAGTTGGCGTGCTTCGAGGGGTCCGTTCCCGTCAACGGGTTGCTGGCGGGTTCCCGGGAGCAGGTGCTCGCGGATGCGGCTCGGCTACGGGATGGGGGTTGCCGAGCGGTGAAGCTCAAGGTGGGAAGCCGCCCGGTGGCGAAAGACGTGGAGCTGACGCGGGCCGTCCGCGATGTCCTCGGAGACGGCGTGAGTATCCGGCTGGATGCCAACCGGAGCTGGAGCCTGGAGCAGGCGGTGGCGTTTGGGCGCGAAGTAGACGGCGCCGGCGTCGAGTACCTGGAGGAACCCTTGCACGAGCCTGCGCGGCTGCGAGAACTGTTCGATGCCACCGGCATTCCCGTGGCGTTGGACGAAAGCCTGCTGGAGCTCCGGCCGGAGGAGCTTGAAGGACGCCGCGAAGTGGGCGCGGTGGTGCTCAAGCCGACGTTGCTGGGCGGGCTCGCAAGGGCGCGGCAATGGGCGTCCACGGCATCGGCCCTGGACATCCGTCCGGTGGTGAGCAGTTGTTTCGAGAGCGGCGTCGGATTGCTGGCGCTGGCGGATTTCGCTTGGAATTCCACCAGGGACTCGGTGCCCGAGGGTCTCGACACCTATCGTTGGCTGGGTGCGGACGTGATCGAGCCGCGCATTCCGTTTCGGCCTGGAGCCGTCGACTGGAGCAACGCCACGGCCCGGGCGCACCGCATCGACGCATCGAGGCTGACCGAGATACGGCATGACTGAGATTCGCTGCCCCCTCGAAAAAACAGCAGAGCGCTACGGCGGCCGGCCCGCGGTGGTCAGTGGCGCGCGGGTGGTCTCCTATGCGGAGTTTCACCAGCGAGTGGCCGGGGTGACGGCGGCGCTCCGGCGGGCGGGATGCAAGCCCGGCGAGCGCGTGGCCGTTCTCGCTCCCAACAGCCCGGATTACTTGGTGTGGCTGCTGGCGGTCCTGCGCCTGGGGGCGGTGTGCTGTCCCATGAACACGCGACTGCCGCACCGCACGGTGACGGACCTTCTGCACCGCGTGGACTGCCGCTGGCTGGTGGCGCAGGCGCCGGAGCAGGAGGGACTTGATGGCTTGGAGGGCGACGTGCGAATCCTGGATGGCGGTAAGCTGGGGGCTGCCGAAGCGCCTTCCGGTGGGGACGACCGGGGTTGCGCCATGCCCCTCGACCGTCCGGCGACCATCGTGTTCACGTCCGGCAGCACCGGCACCCCCAAGGCCGTGCTTCACTCCTACGGCAACCACTACTACAACGCCCTCGGCTCCAACACGAATCTGCCGCTGGTTCCTGGCGACCGTTGGCTGCTGGACCTGCCGCTGTATCACGTGGGCGGGCTCGGCATCCTGTTCCGGTCCCTGCTGGCGGGCTCCACGGTGGTGATGCCCGACCGGGGGGAGACCCTTGACGCGGTGTTGAGCCGCTACGAGGTCACGCACCTGTCGGTGGTGGTGACGCAACTGCACCGGCTGTTGCAGCAGCCGGATTCCGTGCGCTACCCTGCGCTGCGCTACATCATCCTGGGGGGCAGCCCGGTGCCGTTGAAGCTGCTGGAGCGCGCCGCCGCGCGGGGCCTGCCGGTGTTCGCCAGCTACGGCTGCACCGAGATGGCCTCGCAGGTGGCCACCACCGGGCCGGCGTCCACCACAGCGCAGCGGCTGACATCGGGGAAGCTGCTGCCGCACCGGCTGTTGCGCATCGGCGAAGAGGGGGAGATCCAGTTGGCCGGAGAGACCCTGTTCATGGGTTACGTGGACAGTGACAGGTTACGGCGGCCCCTGACGGACGACGGCTGGTTCGCCACCGGCGACCTAGGCAAGTTGGACGAGGACGGATACCTGACGGTCATCGGACGCCGCGACAACCGGTTCTTCTCCGGCGGTGAGACCATCCATCCCGAGGAGATCGAGCGCGCCCTGACCGGTCATGACGGGGTTGAGCAAGCGGTGGTCGTGCCCATCCCCGACGAGGAGTTCGGGCAGCGCTGCGTGGCGTTCGTGCAGCCCCGCGAGGCGTGTCCCGATGGCGAGGCACTGGCGGTGTGGCTGCGGCAGACCCTGCCGCGCTACAAGGTGCCGGACGCGTTTTACGAGTGGCCGCCCAGCGAAGCCAATGCGTTCAAGGTCGACCGGGCGCGGTTTCGCCGCTTGGCCGCGGAAGGGCCGAGGTTGGCACTGGGAGGTCAGCGTTCCGTTTAGTGACGTCAATAGGAAGTTCCGCAGGTCATTCCCGCGGAACAGGCCGCGTCAAACGCACACGGACAGGGAATGGTACGGCCACCCCGAATCGTCATTCCCGCGAAAGCGGGAATCCAGGAGTGGTAGGGGGCAAACCAGCATGAAAGCAGCGAGACAGGGAAGGGCGAAGGCGCCAAGGCGCGGGGACGGCAACCGGGAGCTGGTAGAGCTGCACCGGCGCATGTGGCTGATCCGCGCCTTCGAGGAGAAGGTATCCGCCCTCTACGCTGCGCGGGAGATCGTCGGCCTGCTCCACCTGGGCATCGGGCAGGAGGCCGTGGCCGTCGGCGTGTGCAGCTTGCTCGACGCCGATGACGTGGTCTACGGCGGGCACCGCTCCCACGGGCACGCCATCGCCAAGGGCGCGGACCTGAACCGGCTCATGGCGGAACTCGCCGGGCGCGCCACCGGCTACTGCTGCGGCAAGGGAGGCTCCATGCACGTGGTGGCCGCGGAGACCGGCTTCGTGACCGCCAGCGGCGTGGTGGGGGGCACCGTGCCCTTGGCGCTGGGCGCGGCCTTCGCGGCCCGGGAGAAGGGCGCGGGGCGGGTGGCGGTGGTGTTTTTCGGCGACGGCGCCGGGCAGACCGGCCCTTTCCACGAGTCCCTGAACATCGCCAGCCTGTGGGGGCTCCCGGTGATCTTCGTGTGCGAGAACAACGGCTACGCCGAGTTCACGCCGCTTTCAGCCCACACCAAGGTTGAACGGCTGGCCCGGCACGCCGAGACCTACGGCATCCCCAGCGCCACCGTGGACGGCAACGACATCCTGGCGGTGCGCAAGGCCATGGGCCGCGCCGTGGACAATGCCCGCGCGGGCAAGGGACCGACGTTCGTCGAGTGTCTGACCTACCGCCTCCGGGGACACTACGAGGGCGACCCGGGCAAGTACCGGGAGCTGTCCCAGTTGGCCGACTGGAAGAAGAAGGACCCCATCGCTCGCTTCGAGCGGGTGCTGAAGCGGCGCCGGGCCGCGTCCGCCAGGGAATTCGAGAAGGCGGAGAGCGACGCCCGCGCCTTGGTGGAAGAGGCGGCGGAGTTTGCGCTGTCGGCTCCCTGGCCCGAGCCCGAGGAGACCGGGACGCAGGTGTACGCATGAGGTGGACATGGCGGAGTTGAGCTATCTGGAAGCCATCCGCTCGGGGCTGCTGGCGGAGATGCGGGAAGACTCGTCCGTGTACGTCTTTGGCGAGGACGTGGCGCTGGGCGGCCCTTTCGGCGTCACCCAGGGGATCGCCGAGGAACTGGGCGTCCACCGGGTGGTGAACACCCCCATAAGCGAAGGCACGGTCATGGGCGTGGCCATCGGCGCGGCCCTGTCGGGGCTGCGTCCGGTGGTGGAGATCATGTTCGTGGACTTCATCACCCTGGCCATGGACCAGCTCGTCAACCACGCCGCCAAGCTCCACTACATGTCCGGCGGCCAGCTACGGGTGCCGCTGACGGTGCGGGTCCAGTGCGGCGTCCAGGGCAACATGGGCGCCCACCACTCCCAGAGCCTGGAATCCTGGTTCCTCCACGTTCCCGGACTCAAGGTGGTCATGCCGTCGAATCCGGCCGACGCCGAGAGCCTCATGCGCGACGCCATCCGCGACGACAACCCGGTGTTGTTCGTGGAGCACCGGGGCCTGTATTTTTCCCGGGCGGAGGCGCCCGCGGGCGGAAGCGGCCTCGCCATGGACCGAGCGGCGGTGCTCCGGACCGGCGCCGACGTGACCGTCGCCGCCCTCTCCAGGATGGTGGTGCCGGCGCTGGAGGCGGCCGAAGCGCTGGCGGGCGAGGGGATTTCGGTGGAGGTGGTGGATCTGCGGAGCCTCGTGCCGCTGGATGTCGACACCCTGGTCGAGTCGGTCCGGAAGACGTCGCGGCTCGTGGTGGTGCACGAGGCGGTAGAGCAGGGCGGCGTGGGCGCCGAGGTCGCCGCCCGGGTGCAGGAAGAGGCCCTCTACTACCTCGACAGCCCCATCCTCCGGGTTGCCGCGCCCAACGCCCCGGTGCCGTGCACGCCCCCGCTGGAAAGCTCCTTCGTCCCCGACAGGGAACGGGTCATCGAAGCCGTGCGCCACGCCCTGTCCGGTCAACCCACCTGATCCGAGAGCCATTTCTCCTTCTCAAAAGGAGAAAATGTGTGCCTATTCTCTTTTTGAGAAGGAGAATAGTGCCGGGCTGGGAGCGATTCGTGCGCCGGCTGCTGGACACGGAGGCGGTGGAGGTGTTCGTGACCGGCTCTTCGGCGGCGTTGCTGTCCCGCGAGATAGCCACGGCGTTGCGCGGCCGGGCGTGCCTGGATCTGGATGCTCGGGGCCGGCGATCCGGTTTGACGCGCCGCGGGGTGCCCGTCCGGCCAGTGGAATCGGGGCGAGGGCACGGGCGACGGCCGGTCGCCCCCGCGGGGTTCCACCGCGGCGCGGCCGTTACCGGTGCTGCCACTCCGGCTTGCGTTTCTCCACGAAGGCACGCACGCCTTCCTCCACGTCCTCGGTTTCCAGCAACTCCTTGAGGTAGATTTCCTCGGAGCGGTCGAGGGCGTCGGAGAGCTGCTTGAGGCCGATCTCCCGCAGGCCCCTGAGGGTGATGCGCAGCACCGCGCGGCTCTTGTCGAGCAGCTCGTTCCGGAGGGCTTCCAGCGCTTCGCCGAGCTGTTCCCGCGGCACGACCCGGTTCACGAGGCCGATGGACTCGGCTTCGCGGGCCGACAGGCGGCGGCCGGTGAGGATCATCTCGGCGGCCCGGTGGTAGCCGATCTGCGACGAGAACCGCGCCAGCGCCACCGGCGGAAAGCAGCCCACCGTGATCTCCGGCGTTGCAAACCGGCTCTCCTCCGACGCGAGCACCAGGTCGCAGGACGAAGCCAGCTCGCAGCCGCCTCCCAGGCAGACGCCGTCGACCACGGCGATGGTGGGCTGGCGGAGGCTCATCAGCTTCCGGATGACGCCGTGCACGAGGTCGAGCATCTCCGGCACCTGCGCCCGGGTGTGGTCCTTTACGTCCACGCCGGCGGAGAAGGCGCGTTCGCCGGCGCCGTGGATTTCCACCAGATCTACGCCGGCGTCCTGATCGAGTTCGTCGAGGACATGCCGCAGCTCGCGCAGCAACGCCAGGTTGAGAACGTTGAGGGGCGGGCGGTCGATGATCACCGACGCTACCGGGCCGGTCTTTTCCAGGAGAATTTTTGCCATGGTTTGCGGGTTCCTTCCCCGGCCTCGCCCCCTTCGGGGGTATCTCCCAGGGCTCAGGCGCCGCCGCTAGAACTGGAATACCAGCGACTTGATCGTGACCGGCACCGTGCCCGACGGCTCCAGCACCCGGCCCAGGTCGATGAAGTCGAAATCGCGCAAGGTGATGCCGTCCAGGGCCAGCACCTGGCTCTCGAGGCCGAAGTCCTGCTTGAGGATGGTGCCCACCAGGCCGGCCATGTCGTGATCGAACACCAGGTAGACGGGCCGCCCCTGGGACATGGTCCGCGGCAGTCCCTCCATCAATCCTCGGCAGAACGCCGCGATGCGGAAGGCCGCCGGCGGTCCCTGCCACACGAACACCAGCGCCACCTCGGCTTCGCCCTCCGTCAGGTCGAAGGCCTGGAAGTGGCTCTGGATGGTCCGCGCCATGGTTGCCGGGTCGATGTCCCCGTCCAGGTCCACCGGCGGACGCAGGACCTGGAGGTTCTTGCGCGGCAGCAGGTCGTCGTCGGAGCGGTAGATGGTGTTGCCGGACACCTGCACCGTGTGCTGGGCTGCCCCCATCACCGTGGCCCGGATGCACTCCCGGGCGCTCACCAGCGGCCCGGGCAGCTCGCCTTCGTCGATGCGGCGTCGCAGCGCCTTGCCCAGCGGCGCCCCCAGGTCGCCGTGGGATTCGCGCTCGTGACCGTAGACGTATTCGCCGACGCCGCCGGAGAAGACCACCGCGTCGCATTCACGGGATCCGTTGAGGGGCGGCGTGACCCACAGCGGTTCCAGCTCCGGACCGGCGTCGCCGCCCCGGGCCAGCGTCAGCACCGCATCCGCCATGTGGCCGGCCAGCCGCTCGATATCGCCGGGGCTGGTCCGGTCCCCCACGTTCCAGTCCAGTCCCGCGTGGCCGGCGAGGGCCTTGCCGCCGGGCTCCAGCACCGTGATGGTGCCGTCGCCGTCGGTGGCCAGCAGCCGCCCGCCCACGTGGAACGCGGCGGTGCCGACCACCCGGCCCGATTCGGCCAGGGCGAGCTTAGTGGTGCCGCCGCCGATGTCGATGTTGAGCACGCGGCATCGCTCGTTCGCCGAATAGGCCACGGCGCCGGAGCCGTGGGCCGCCAGGAGCGCCTCGAAGTTGTGGCCGGCGGTGGCGCAGACGAAGTCCCCGCGCTGGTCGGCAAAGAGGTCCGCGATGGCGCGGGCGTTGTCCCGCCGGATCGCCTCGCCCGTGAGGATGATCGCGCCGGTGTTGACGTCGTTCGGAGTGAGCCCTGCCTCCTCGTAAGCGTCGTCCACGAGCCGGCCCAGGGCCTCGTCGTCGATGCGCTCGCGGTTGGCGGTGTAGGGAGTGAAGCGGATGGGCGAGAGGTAGAGGGTCTTCCGTTCCGTGACCACGAAGCGGCTGGACAGCTCCCGCCCCAGGCGCCGCAGCACGAGGCGCGAGAAGAGGATCTGCGACGTCGCCGTGCCCACGTCGATGCCGACGCTGGTGAGGGTGATGGTATCGAGCTTCCAGAGAGGGTGGTCTTCCTCTTCCTCCGGCGCCCCTCCGTCGTGATCGTGGTCGTCCCCGATGTCGTGCATGGCGTGGGTGTCCCGTCAGTCGATGAAGCTCCCCTCCGCGTCCGGGAGGTTGCCCTGCTCGCCCGGCATGTTGCCGTGCTCGTCCGGGAACAGGACCTTCACGGCCTCGGCGCCGCCGACGCCGGTGCACCACGGCACCATGTTCTTCATCCGGCAGGTGATGCCGCGCTTGCCCAGCTCTTCCTCGAAGATGCGGTGGATCTCCGGGTCCTCGTCCTCGTACTCCACCTGGTAGCCGCCCTTCTTGCCGCTGACCTCGCCGGTGCGGAGCACGGTGGACTCCTGCGCCTGCCAGCGGTTGACCGCGTACTTGCGCGACAGGCCCTGGTTCATCACCAGGTAGGTGGCCGGCGTCTCGCCGACGTTGAAGTGCTGGTGCAGCCACAGGCCCTGTCCGGCGCCGGAGAGGTAAAGGCTGCCTTCCTTCCAGTCGCAGCGGACGCGCTCCTCGTCGCCTCTCTGGGCGAGCACGTAGCCTTCGCCCTCGATGATGTAGAGGTGCGCACCGGGGCCGTGGCGGTGGGACTTCTTGTAGTAGCCGGACTCGAAGCGGGACACGTGAGACTCCATCAACCCGGAGCCCATCACCATGAAGGCGTTGGTGCCGCCGCCGCCCCGGCTCTTCCACTCGTACAGTGGCAGCTTGCGGATGTCGGGGATGAAGTTGGTCTCCCACACCCGGCCGCGGTAGAGCTTGGCCTCGGCCGTGAAGTAGTCCGGCTCACCCTGGAAACGGTCGTCGAAGTCGTAGTTGTTGTTGAAGATGAAATGCTCGCTGTTCCACTGCCGGAAGATCTGCGGCAGGTCGGTGACGGAGAACCACCGCGCCGGCTGGGACAGGCTGGCGTTGAAAAATTGGTGCCAGGCGTTGGTGGGCGGCACGAAGTAGCTCCCGGGCCCCCACTCGAAGGTCTGCTTCTCGCCGCCCTCGCGCCACACCGAGCAGGAGCCGTGCCCCGACACCACGTAGATGGCCTCGGTGTACATGTGCCGTAGCGGCGCGGTGTAGCCCCCGGGCGGCAACTCGACGATGTGCTCGTCGCCGCCGTTGTCGCCGTCGAGGTAGCACAAGGCGCCCTTGACGCCGTCGCCCTTGCGCGGCCACGGGCCCACCTCCACGGCCTTCATGTCCTCGATGAAGACCCCGCCCACGAGCGGGGCGCCCTCGCGTTCGCGCCACTCGGCGTAGGAGTCAGTGCGTACGAGAGCGGGCTGCTTCTCCGGGTCCAGGGGGGTAGTGGGTATGGTCACGGTGGCACCTCTCGTTGGTTTGGTGCCAAACGGTATGCGATAACAGGGCCATGTTGTCAATCTGACCAGGCGAAGACGAACAGGAAAGGAGCAGCCCCATGCCCGGCCCCCTGGACGACATCCGCGTAGTGGACTTCACCCACGCCTTGAACGGTCCTTTCTGCACCATGCTGCTGGGGCACCTGGGAGCGGAGGTCATCAAGATCGAGCCGCCCCAAGGAGACAACTTCCGCCGCTCCTGGATGGCGACCGACGCGGGCAAGGACGGCTACGAGTTCCTGTGGATCAACGTCAACAAGAAGAGCGTGGTGCTGAACCTCAAGAGCGAGCGCGGGGTCGAGCTGGCTCGCGAGCTCATCGCGCAGGCGGACGTGCTGGTGGAGAACTACCAGAAGGGCACCATGGAACGCTTCGGCCTCGACTACGACTCCATCAAGGAGGCGAACCCGCGATTGATCTACGCCTGCTCGCGCGGGTACGGCGAGTGGGGCCCCTACGCCGACTACGGCAACACCGCGGCCACCAACAACAGCATGACCGGCTGGACCCACACTGCCTGGGAGTACGCCGGCGCCAAGGGCACCAAGTCCCTGGGCATCGGCGACGAGGCCGCCGGGGTCAGCATGACCGTGGGGATACTGGCAGCGCTCCACGCGCGTGAGCGCACCGGCGAGGGCCAGCGGATCGTAGTGTCCATGCAGGAGGCCGTGCTGGGCTTCATGGTCAGCTCCATGCACGAGCACTTCACCGGCAACATGGTGGGCAACACGGCCATGGAGGTTGCGGACGGCTATTTCACGCTACGGATTCCGCACCTGGGCGATGACGCGTGGAGCCTGCTGACGGAGAGTATGGGACGCCCGGAGTTGGCGACGGACAGGCGTTTCGCCGACGTGGCGGCCCGGCGGGAGAACAAGGCGGCGTTGGATCGGACGGTCCGGGACTGGGCGCGGACCCGCACCCGGCAGGAGATCTGGGACGCCGTGCGCGACCTCGGCTACTTCGGCGCCCCGGTGCTGTCCAAGGCCGAGGTCCTGGACGACCCCCACATCAAGGCCCGCAACGCCTTCATCCAGCGCGACCATCCCACCGCCGGCCCAACCACGCTGCTGGCGCCGTGGATCCACATGTCCCAAACCCCCGCGTCCATCCGCGACGACGCCCCCGCCATCGGCCAGCACACCGATGAGGTGCTCCGCGCCCTGCTAGGCCTCGGCAAGGCGGAACTGGCGGAGTTGCGGGCTGCCGCGATCATCCGTTGAAGGGCAATGGTTTGGACTATGCGGGGAAGCAACGTCACCCGCACCCGCCATTCCCGCGAAACAGGCTGTGTCAAAATCTGCTCGGACACGAAAATGGCACGACGCCCCGAACCGTCATTCTCCACCTCCCTTCCGTCATTCCGCACCCCCTTCCGTCATTCCCGCGAAAGCGGGAATCCAGGGACGGGGAAGGGTGCGGCGGCCGCGCACCCCGCTCCACCCAACCTGGATTCCCGCTTTCGCGGGAATGACGATTTCGAAGGTCATTGCCTCGCCCGGATGGCGTTTTGACACCGCCTGTTTCGCGGGAATGACGATTCCGTAAGGTCGTCGCGTGGCGAGTCTTGACACGGCTTGGGAAGCAGGAGTCCAGGTGGGTCGAGGGCATGCTTTCGCGGGAATGACAGAGCAGGAACCGGCGCGGCGGTTCACCGCCGACCGAGAGGACTGTCAACTATCCTCGGGCGTCTTGTCCGGGAACTCGCACAGGTCGGCGATGACGCAGCGCGGGCACTCGGGCTTGCGGGCCTTGCAGACGTAGCGGCCGTGCAGGATCAGCCAGTGGTGGGCGTCCTTGCGGAACTCGGGGGGCGTTAGCCGGGTGAGGCGTGTCTCCACCTCGAGAGGGTTCTTCCCCTTGGCCATGCGGGTGCGGTTGGCGACGCGGAAGATGTGGGTGTCCACGGCGATGGTGGGCTCGCCGAAGGCGGTGTTGAGGATGACGTTGGCGGTCTTCCGGCCCACGCCGGGGAGCTTCTCCAGGGCTTCCCGGGTCCGCGGCACCTGGCCGCCGTGGTCCTCGATGAGGATCCTGCAGGTCTTGATGATGTTGTCGGCCTTGCTGTTGAACAGGCCGATGGTGCGGATGTAGCGCTTGAGCCGGGCGACGCCGAGGCGGAGGATCTTCTCGGGGGTGTTGGCTACCGGGAACAGCTCGGCGGTGGCCTTGTTGACGCTCACGTCCGTTGCCTGGGCTGACAGCACGACGGCCACCAGCAGCTCGAACGGGTCGACCCAGTCCAGCTCGGTGGAGGGGCTCGGGTCGCGTTCCTGGAGCCGGCGGTAGATGGCGGAGCGCTTCTCTTTGTTCATGTCGCTTTCATGCTGCCTGCCACGGCTGGGTCAGGGGATGTATTTCTCGTCCTGCAAGAAGAGTTCGCTGGGAATTTCGGTCCCCAACCCCTTTTCCTTGCAGTGACTATAGATGAGATGGCTGACCGCGGTAAACTGCACGCCGTCGCCGCGCAGCACGAGCCCGGTGATCTGGTCGTCGGATGTCCGGCCCGGGTGGTTTCCCGCGATGACGTCGCCCAGCAGCGGCAGCTTGTCCCATTCGATCCGCGTCGGTCGCGTGTACTGGTCCTTGCCGTGCTCGGGGATAGCTTCGGCGCCGCCGATGGCGTATCGCATCCAGCGCCTGCCGTGGCGGTTCATGGTCAGCACGTCGCAGCGTTCCCAGCCGGCGATCTCCATCTCGACGTCCGAGACGTTGCTGACGAACTGGCCGGGTTCCAGCCAGTCGGCCATCACCACCGGGTCCTTGGAGTTGGTCGCCATGTAGACGATGTCCGAACCGCGCACCGCCTCACGGGCGGAAGGAACCGGAACGATCTCGATCCCGGCTTCTGTGGACATCTGCTCCGCGAAGGTCTCCTTCTTCCTGGGAGTCGGACTGTACACCTTGATCTTGTCAAGGTTGCCCAGGGCCGCGAAGCAGTGAACGGCGCCTTGAGCTTGCCAACCCGTTCCGACAAGCCCCACCGTGCGTGAATTCTCTCGGGCCAGGTATTTCGCGCCGACCGCACCCGTGCCCGCCACCCGGAACTTCTGGAGGTAGCCGTCGTGAATTATGGCCAGAAGCTCGCCGGTGCGGGAGCTGTACACGAAGATGAGCCCGCAGAACCTCCCGTCCGTGCGGCCGGGCACCCGCCGTTGAAGCGTTCTGCCGTCCTGTTCGAAGTACGTGATGATATCGGAGTCGATGCGGTCCGTCGTAACTTCCAGTTCGGCGATCGCACCGCTCAGGGAGGTATATGAGTGGTGTGTCGGATCTCCTCCCCCTTCGGGAAACCTGGGATGACCACGGTATTCATCGGGGTCCCTTGGCGTGAACACCCTGTAGGGGGGTGCGTTGACGGCACCTCCGGTTGCCAATTCCCGCGCCGCCAGTTCCAGCGCGTCGTTCACCTCCGACGGGTCGAGAACTTTCTCCACGGTCGGATTGTCGATGATGAGTGTCATTGAACCTCCGGCATTTCTCGTGGCGCCGTCAGTCGCGACGCCCCACCCCCCGGGTCCACGGTCCGATGAGCAAGGCCGTGGTGATTCCGGCGGCCCCCACCAGCGCCAGGAGCAGCCACGGCACATAGTCGTGGCTGTGGAAGTGGTCGACGAGGGCGCCGGCCGCATACGGTCCGACGACGCCTCCCCACATGTAGAAGAAGCTCATGCTGCCGCGAATGGTGCCGAAGCGGCGTCGCCCGAAGTAGTCTCCCACCGCGGCCCATATGACCGGAATCGATGAGTCCAGCACGCTGAACAGCGTGGCGAACAGCAGCAACCCCCAGAGCGTGGTGCTCCACATCAGGACCAGGACCGCGATGAAGGAAAGCACCATGCACCAGGCCACCAGGCGTACCTTGTTGGTCTGGTCGGCAATCCATCCCATGATGAAGTGCGCCACGATGTTCATGCCGTTGAACCACGACAGGGGGAGCGCCGCGGCGAGAGGCGTCAGGCCCTTCCACTCCATCAGGGGCACGAAGTGCACGATGACGGTGGTGTAGGCGGCGGTCCGGGTGGTCATCCAAAGGACGAAGAGCCAGAAGACCGGGGTGCGCATGGCGCGGCCGGCCGCGTAGTCGGACTCGCCGTGGGTCTCCGTCCCGTCGTCCTCCGACCCGTCCTCCCGCTCCCCGGGCGGCGGGGCGGAAGACGACGCGGTCTCCGAGGATATCTGCAGACCCATGCTCTCGGGGGACCGGCGAATCCTCAGGGCCAGGGGCGCGGCCACGAACAGGAACACGCATCCGGCCGTGAACGCGGCCGTCCGCCAGCCCCAGAAGTGGACGGCAACCGCCAGCAGGACCGTGACGACGGTTCCGCCCACGGGCATGGCGGCGCTCAGACAGGTCAGCGCTCGCGCGCGATACCGCTGGAACCAGTTGACGGCCAGCACCGCCGGAGCGTGCACGAAGCCCGCCGTGAAGGTCAGGGAGATGACCCCGACGTAGACGATGAGGAAGCTCGCGTAGCTGTCAATGGTGGAAAAGAGGATGTAGCCGACGCCGCACAACAGCGCCGCTGTCAGTATTACCGGCTTGGGGCCGAAGCGGTCGATGAGGTAGCCCGCCAGCGGGCCCTCGATGGCGCCCTCGGCCCGGGCCAGGGAGAAGGCCAGCGAAGTGGCCGCGTGGGTGATGCCCAGCTCTTTCTGGATGGGAAGGAAGTAGACGGTGAACCCGAAGCTGTGAAGTCCGCCGCCGATGGTCCGGATGAGGGCTGTCAGCCCGATCATCCGCCAGCCGTAGTAGAGGTCCGACAGCCGGCGGCGAAGACCTTTGGTCGAGAGCAAGCGGATCCACCCGCCGGGCGGCCCGCCGCTCGACGTCCGTTTCATCGTCAAGCGCGGCAGGCCGCCCGTTCGGAGTTGCGTTACTTCCCGGCTTCCCGGAGCGCCCGCAGCACGTTCTCGGGGCTCAGCGGGAGCCTGCGGACGCGCACGCCGGTGGCGTTGTAGATGGCGTTGGCGATGCAGGCCATGGGCGGCACCGAGCCGATCTCGCCCGCTCCCTTGGTGCCGTAGGGTCCGGCGCCCGGGTAGCCCGACACGGTGACGGCCTCGATGCGCGGCAGCATGTTGATGGTCGGCATCAGGTAGTCGACGAAGGTCGGGTTGAGGGTCCGCCCGTCGCTGTCGTGCACCACCTGCTCGCACAGCGCCTGACCCAGGCTCATGGCCGCGGCGCCTTCGATCTGGCCTTCCACCGCCTTGGGGTGCACCACGAAGCCCACGTCGTGCACGGCCACGTACTTCAGCACCTTGACGTTTCCGGTGTCGGTGTCCACCTCCACCATGGCGGCGTGGGTGGTGAAGGGCTGGGAGCTGCCGGTCTCGCGCTCGTGGGCCTGGGAGGCCTTGGAGTCGAAGTAGCCGCGGCCGATGACGTCGCCGATCTCGTTGTGTCCGGCGTTGCAGACGGACGCCAGCGACACCGACCGTGACGGCGCCCCCTTCACCTGGATTTGCCTGTCGACGATCTCCAGGTCTTCCGGGCTGGCCTCGAGCTGGCCCGCGGCCATGCGCAGGATCTGGTCGCGGGCGTCCTCGGCCGCCAGCTTGACGGCGTTGCCGGAAACCAGCATCGAGCGGCTGCCCACCGTGCCCGCGTCCCACGGGCTCGCGTCCGTGTCCACGTTGAGCACGGTGACGTCGTCGGTGGGGATCCCGAGCACCTCGGCCACGATCATGGGGATGCCGAACGGGGCGGCGGTGCCATAGTCCACCTTGCCGATGTGCACGGTGGCGGAACCGTCCTCGTTCATCTTCACCACGGCGCCGCCGCCGGGTCCCGAGCCCTCGATCCACGCCCCGGTGGCGAAGCCGATGCCCTGGTTCTTTTCGAGCTGGATCTTGCCCCAGCCGATCTTCTCCTTGGCGAGGTTCAGGGTCTCGGCCAGCGAGCTGTCGCGCAGCTTGGGGACGCCGACGATGCTGTCGCCCTTCTCGGGCACGTTTTTCAGCCGGAACTCGATGGGGTCCATGCCCAACTCGGCGGCGATGGAATCCATGTGGGACTCCATGGCGAAGGTGGCCTGGGGGCCGCCCGGGCCGCGCACCGGACCGCATACCTGCTTGTTGGTGTAGACGGTGAAGCCGTCCATGTGGATGTTGGGCAGCCGGTACCAACCGCCCACCATCTGGGTGCAGCGGCCGCCGGCCTGGTTGCCGAAGCCCGAGTAGCCGCCGGCGTCGTACACTACCTTGCCCTGGCGTGCCACCAGCGTGCCGTCCTTCTTGGCGCCGGTTTTGATCCAGATCTTGCAGCCGGAGCGGATGGTGGTGGAGATGGTCTCTTCCGCCTTGTCCATGACGATCATCACCGGCTGCTTGGCGGTCAGCGCCAGCAGCGCGCAGATGGGCTCCAGCCCGGCGCTGGAGGTGACCCCGCTGCCCTTGCCGCCGAAGCCGCCGCCGATGCCGGTGGAGATGACCCGCACGCTGTTGAGCGGCAGCCCGGTCAGGCTGGCGACCTCCGTGCGCACCGGGAACGGCGCCTGGGCGTTGGCCCACACGGTGATGCGGCCGTCCTCCTCGGGCCGGGCCGCGGCGATGCGCGGCTCCAGGTACTGGGGATGGATCATCTTGGTCTCGTAGACTTCGTCCACCACCACGTCGGCTTCCGCCATGCCCGCCTCGGCGTCGCCGATGTTCACCCCGGTGTAGCCGCAGACGTTCTTGACCTGGACGCCTTCCGGCAGGTTCTTGGGCAGGGGCATGTCCTCGTGGAGGGTGGGCGCCGACTCCAGCATGGTCTCTTCGGGATCCACCACCACCGGCAGCGGCTCGTAGGTCACCTTGATCTTCTTGAGCGCTTCCTTGACCAGCGCCTGGCTGTCCGCCGCCACCGCCGCCACCGGGTCGCCCATGTAGCGGACCTTGTCCTTGGCGAGGATGTAGCGGTCGATGTACGAGCGGCCGTAGCGTACGTCCGGCGCATCCGCAGCGGTCACCACCGCGCGCACGCCGGGGATGGCCTTGGCCTCGCTGGTGTCGATGCCGACGATTTTCGCGTGGGCATGCTCGCTCCGGAGCACGCCGCCGCTGAGGGCGTCGGGCAGGTTCAGGTCGATGCCGTAGACGCCCTTGCCGACCACCCGCTCGACCCCGCCCTTGCGGGGCATGTCGGTTCCCAGGACGGTGTATTCAGCCTTTGCCATGGGTCTTAACTCCTTCCATCCTTTCGGGACATTCGCCCGGGGTCCACGTCGCGATGGAACCCGCAGGGGGCGACCGCCGGTCGCCCCTACCGATTCGGCTCCTACGCCATCCGCTTGGCGGCCAGTTCGACGGCGTCGAAGATCTTCGTGTAGCCCGTGCACCGGCAGATGTTTCCGGAGATGGCCTCCTCGACATCCTCGGCCGTGGGGCTCTTGGTGCGGTCCAGCAGGGCCTTGAGGGAGACGATGAAGCCAGGCGTGCAGTAGCCGCACTGCACCGCGCCGGTGTCGATGAAGGCCTGCTGCACCGGGTGCAGCTCGTCGCCGTCGGCGATGCCCTCCACCGTGACCAGGTCGGCCCCTGCCGCGTCCGCTCCCAGCACCACGCAGGAGTTCACCGGCTTGCCGTCCATGATGATGGTGCAGGCGCCGCACTCGCCCGTGTTGCAGCACAGCTTGACGCCCTTGTAGCCCAGCGTGTCGCGCAGGAAGTCCACCAGCGCGGTGGACGGCTCCAGCTCGGCCGTATGGGTGTTTCCGTTTACCGTGAGTTTGATCTCCAGGCCCATCAGGCCACCTCCTTGCCAGTCAACGCTTGCCAGCACTGTTCCAGCCCCCGGCGGGTCAGCGCGTCGACGATCCAGCCGCGGTACTCTCCGCTGCTGCGCTGGTCGGTAATGGGGCTCGACTCCGAAGCCGCGCTCGCCCCCGCTTCCTTGACCAGGGCGGCGTCCAGCGCCTTGCCCGAAACCAGCGCCTCGGTTTTCGGGGCGCGGACGGGTGTGGGCGCCACTGCCCCCAGGCCGATGCGGACGTCGTCCAGGGCGCTCTTGTCAGCGTTGGCCGTGGCCATCACCGCCACCCCCACCATGGCGATGTCCATGGGGCCGCGCACCGCGTGCTTGAGGTAGACGGCGTGGCTGCCGTCGGCGGGGTAGGGCACGTTGATGCCCGTCAGCAGGCCCTTGGAGCCCAAGCTCGTCTCGCCCGGCCCCTTGAAGAACGCGCTGAACGGCTCGGTGCGGGCGCCGTCGGAGAAGGTCACCTCGGCCTCGGCCTCCAGCACCAGCAGCGGCGCCAGGGTCTCGCCGGAAGGAGAGGCCCGGCAGATGTTGCCGCCGATGGTGGCCGTGTTCCGGATCTGCAGCGAGGCGAACTGGTGCGCCGCCGACCAAAGGAGCGGCAGCCGCTTGCGCACGAGCTCGCTCTCCTCGAGCTCATGGATGGTGGCCAGCGGGCCGATGTGGACGCCGCCGTTGCTCTCGCGGATGGCGTTCAGGTCCGGAATGCGCTTGATGTTCACCAGGCACCCCGGCTCGTCGCTGTACTTGATGTCCACCATCACGTCGGTGCCGCCGGCGATAACCTCCGCCTGCTCGCCGTGCTGGTCCAGCAGCGAAAGCGCCTCGTCAACGGTCTTGGGTTCGAAGTAGTCCATGGATTCCTGCTCCCGGCTGTGGTGTTCAAATGTCTTGCGCCCGTATACCTGTGGCTTCTCTTAGCCCAGTCGGATGGCGGATGGCAAGAAGTGTCGGTCGAGTGCTCCAAACCCGTAAGCGTCATTCCCGCGAAACAGGCTGTGTCAAACAGGCTGTGCCAAAACTCATGAGGCAGAGACCCCCCCGAGTCGTCATTCCCGCGGAAGCGGGAATCCAGGGGTTGGGTGGGGCCAGGGAAGGCATAGCGGACGAGTGCCGTCTGTCGGGGCGAGGGTTCCAGTTGACCGGCCGCGGTGTTATTGTCGTGACGGGTCTCGGGCGCCGCCCACTGGCGCACCATCACGCGGGTTCCATTCAGGAGGAACGGTCATGGCGAAGGACAGCACCGAGTATCGCGAGCACTGGGGCAGGGAAGGGTTCGCGGGGACGGGGGTGAACGTCATGCGTACGCACCACAGCCCCGACTTCCTTTCGGTCACGGGTCCGCACGTGCCGCACCGGCTGAACGTCGCCGCGGTGGCGTTGCCGGATCGGGAAGATGCGGAAGCGTTGCCGGTACCCATCGAGTCGGGACGCACCGGCGTCCGGCTCAGCGTGTCCGGCCGCGCCCACCCGATGCCGTTCGTGCTGTCCAACGTGGAGGCCGACGAGGTGCATTTCGTGCAGGAGGGGGAGCTGGAGTTCCGCACTGCCTACGGCACCATCACCGGCGAGCCGGGCGACTTCGTGGTGATTCCCCGCGGCATCCCCTACCGCGTCCTGCCCCTGGCGGGCCCGAGCCTCTCGGTCATCGTCGAGACCCCTGGCGCGCTCCGCTTCGAGCCCTCGCCGTCCTTCGGCTCCGGGCTCCGGCGCGCGGTGTTGAGCGAGGACGAAGCCCGGGACGTGGAGACGGAGTGGCTGCTCAAGTGCTTCGACGGCGTCACCCGCTACGTCAAGCCCACGAACCCGCTGGCCACCCAGTCCTTCGCCGACGGCCCCAGCCCGGTGTGGAAACTCAACCTCAGGGACGTCCCCACCGATCCCAACGGTCCGCCCGTCCAGTTCATCGCCTCGCCCGGCCGGGACGAGCTGTTCTACAACCTGAGCGCGCGCCACCGGCGGCGCCCGCCCATCCATAACAACGTCGACTACGACGAGCTGATCTTCTACTTCGAGGGCCCGGGTGCCTGGGGCGGCGTGGACGAGCCGGGCATGCTGACCGTAGTGCCCAAGGGCGTCATCCACCACGGCCCGTCCGAGGACGTGCCCGAGGGCTACTACGCCTGGATGCTGGAGTCGCGCTGCACCCTGCGTCTTACCGCCGCCGCCGCCGCCGCCGCGGAACTCATGGAGACCGACCTGTACGGCCCCCATGGCGACGGGAGAGAAGAGCCCCGCTGAATCGGTTGGCGGAAGGCAGGGTTGTCCTCACTTGGGGACGTGTCTACTTGTCGTTGGCCTCCCCACCGAACGACTTGTCGAGTTTGTCGAGAACGCGCAGTCCCTCTTCTACGGAACCACGGGCAGCCAACGCCCGGAAACGGGTCTCCGCATCGTGCTGCGCGATGGCGATTGTAGAGAGTTCCTCCACCAGCTTGTTCACGCTCATGCGCCGACTTTTGGCGATCTCCTTCAGTCGGCCGTGGGTATCATCAGGCAACCGGATGGTCACTGTCGACATCTTTCATTCCTCCGCGATCAAGTGACTAGGGGTGAGCACACGCAACCCGGGGAAACGCAGTTCCGTCCGAGAGAAATCGCGTTGATTGTGGGTGACAATAATTTCGGCTCCTCCGGCTACGGCAAGCTCGATCAAATGATTGTCCGCTTCGTCCGGCAGATTCGGTCGCCATAGGTAGTACACGCGCACCCAACGACAACGGCTCGCAAAAGCCGCCCACAAAACCCGGCGCTCCTCTTCCGTGATCCGGGAATGACCGACGATGTCCGATCGAGACAACACCGCTTCGTGTTCAAGAAACAGAGCTTGACTCATCAACGGGTCGTATTCGCCGAGCAGGCAACGCCGGATCACTTCCCGGCTGGCACCCTCGGGACTCAACACGGCAGATACCAGGACATTTGTGTCCACCACCACGCGCATTCTTTATGATAGCGTATATGCTGTCACCGTGACAACTTGGCCGGCGTTGAATCCGCCGGCCGAACTGGACTACCCTTTGGACCGGCTACGGGTCGCCTGAAGGAGGGTTTCTTGGGCACGAGGTTGAACGCAATCGACGCATACCGACATCTCGGGTTCGTTTTCGGCGGGTCGGGAGGGTGCCGGCAGCGGGGGGTAGGGGTGCGGTGCGTTTAGGACGGGACGGCGGTCTGTCCTCCCTGGCCGTCCGTGATTTCCGGCTGCTGTACATCGCGCTCTTCGGCACCTCGGTCAGCTACCAGCTCCAGCGCACCATCGAGCTGTGGCTGGTCTACGAGATCACCGGTTCGCCGCTGCTGACCGGGTTCACCGGTCTGGTCCGCGGCCTGGCCACGGTCGTGTTCCAACTGGCGGGAGGAGTCGCGGCCGACCGTATCGACCGGCGGCGGTTCGTGATCCTGGTGCAGGGCGTGAACGCCGTGATCACCCTGTCGCTGGGAACGCTGGCCCTCACCGGCCTCATCCAGGTGTGGCACATCTACCTGGCGGCATTCGTGAACTCGACCCTGACCACCGCGGCCGGGCCGGCACGGACCGCCATGATCCCGGGGCTCGTGCCAAGGGAACTGCTGGTCAACGCCTTCGCGCAGGTCGCGTCCGTGCGCAAACTGTCGCAGCTCGTCGGCCCCGCGGCCGGCGGCGTCCTGATCGGCGTCGTCGGTTCCGGATGGACCTACGGCGTGGCGTGCCTGATCTACATCGTGTCCGTCCCGATCATGGTCTGCATGCGCTACGAGTCCGGGCCGCTGGATCGGGAACAGTCCCCGGCAAAGAGCCTGTTCGAAGGCATCGCCTTCATCCGGCGCAACTCGCTGATCGTCGTCCTGCTGGTGACCGAGTTCGCCGCCGTCTTCTTCGGCAGCTACCGCGCGCTGCTGCCGATCTTCGCCGTGGCCTTAGGCTTGGGGCCGGAGGGGCTGGGCATCCTCCTGGCTGCGCCAGCGCTGGGCTCGCTCCCCGGCGTGGCCGCGATCATGTGGCTGGGGAATTTCTCGTACAAGGGGCTGTTCATCGCGTTCAGCGTCATGGCCTACGCCGGCTGCCTCTTCGGGCTGGCGTTCTCCACGTGGTTTCTCGGGTCGGTGGCGATCCTGTTCCTGGTGGGCGTCTTCGATGCCTTGCAAGCCGTGGTGCGCCAGGTCGTGATCCAGGCCCGTACCCCGGACAACCTTAGAGGACGCGCCGCCAGCTTCCAGCGCATTCTGGGCGTGGGCGCCCCCTCCCTCGGCGAGGCCCACTCGGGCGCCATCGCTGCCCTCATCGGCGCGCCCTGGACACTGATCGTCACCGCTACTGTCTGTATCGGGCTCACCGCGGGCCTCGTGGTGAAGCGGCCGGATTTGCGGGACCGGGATTTATGACCCGCACAGGCGGTAAGGGACGAGGATTTCGCCGGTTATCGTGAGAAACATGCAATCCCCTTCGAATGGAGACGGTGCGGGTCTCCATTCCCGGGTTATTCTTGCAAATCCGGCACGTCACTCCAGAATTGCAAGGTTGGCAGTGCTCTTGGGTGAAACTGGAAGTCGGTCGTGGGACTTGCGAGATGTTGTCTAACAGACTAAACTAATCAGACTAAGTCAGGAGACAACATGCGTACCGTCAACATGCACGAAGCCAAGACCCACCTTTCGCGTCTCGTCGAGGCTGCCGCCAACGGCGAGCCCTTCATCATCGCACGCGCGGGCAAGCCGGTGGTGAAGGTGATCGCGGTGGAAGCTCCAGAATCGGGATCGATACGCCGAATCGGTTTTCTCGACGGACAAATTTCCGTGCCGGAAGACTTTGACCGCATGGGCTCCACCGAGATCGAGACGCTGTTCGAGGGCAAGGAGTGAATCTCCTCCTGGACACGAATGAGTATAATATAACTAACACACGGAAAATATTGCGTTTTCTTTAAGCCTCCGCTCCCGCCGTAAGCGAATCGCAAGCGGTTTGAATACAACAAACGCGTCGGTCAGCGCGTGTCCGTCTCGTTTCTTCGGCTTCGGACTCAGATTTTCTGGTATGTGCCGCGAGCGGTGCGTTTGATGCGGCCCTCCTTTGACCAACGTACGACGACCTGCCTGACATAAGCTCGGGGTTTCTCGTTCGCGACCTTGTGGGCGCTCATGGTATCCAGAGTGAACTGGTCAGGTAGCGTTGCCAACACGGCATTCCAATCGATCATCGCGCCGCGCGGCCCCCGCTTCAGTGGTTCGACTGGAGGACGCCCCCGCCGCGGCCGTTTGGCCGTCCGTCGTCCTTCGAGCATGTCGTAAATCTGGCCGGGCGTTGGTCATCGACGGCGATACCGTTGAGGTGAGGGGCATGCGAATTCGCCTGCACGGCATCGACGCCCGCCTGCCTGGCGGCGCACGAGGCGGTGCTGCGGCGCACGGGAGCGGGCTGGGGCGGAAGCACTGCGTCGAGGGCTGCCTGGACCGCGCGGCCTGGCGCCCGTGAACGGGGAGTTCGTGCCGTTCGGCGGCTGCTACGTCGCGCGTCTCACGTCGAGGGCCGGCGCAACGCCTCGGTTCGTTGTGCCTGCGGTTCTTCGAGAACTTCGCCCAGCGCCGCGCCGGAGCCCGGCGCCACCGCACCCCCCACCTCCCCTTGCACCACCGCCTTCGCCCGCCCACGCCAGGACGGCCCTCTTCACCTTCTTGTCGCTCTCCTCTTGCCCTCCTCGGGTTTTCTTTCTTGAGGCCGCAAATCCTTTTCAGGGAATTTCGCCATTGACAAACAAATATCGCTAAAGTTAAAAGTTGAGTTGATAAAAGTGTAGCGGGCAACTGTAAATCTCCCATTTGTGGCAACCGAAAACTGCACACATTGATTGCTGGCAGGAGTGCTCCGGATCAGGCTGTTGGGAAGACCAACAGGAACGGAGTGGAGCACGGATGCACGGATGGGAGACAA
>JAJDXX010000227.1 GCA_022823055.1 Candidatus Binatia bacterium
GCGTTCGGCAACCGCCCGGTCGATGCCATCGGCGCAAAGGACGTGCGCGCCTGGCGCGACGGCCTCGTGGTGACGCATCCCGGCTCGGCGAACTGGGCGCTGGCGGCGATGTCGTCGCTGATGAAGCACGCCGAGACGCTGGGACTTCGGCCCGAGGACTCCAACCCGTGCAGGGGCCTTCGGCGGCGCAAGACCGGCTTCGAGGCGCACTACCTGACCGACGCGGAGTTCGCCGCGCTCGGCCAGGCGCTCGACGATGCGGAAGCCGCGCACTTGGTCGCCGTGGCCGCGCTGCGCTTCCTGCTCTACACGGGAGCGCGCAAGTCCGAGGCGCTGCGGCTCAGGTGGGAACACGTTCACCGCGACCGCGCGGTGCTGCCGGACAGCAAGACCGGTCCCCGGACGATCTGGCTTGCGTCTCCGGCGCGGGCAGTGCTTGCGGCGCCGCCTCGCCGCGATGACTGCCCATGGGTGTTCGCATCGCGGCGCGGGAACCCGCTCAAGGTGGACAAGGCATGGAAGGCGGTGCGCGAGGCGGCGGGCCTGGGGAAGCTCCGCATTCACGATCTCCGGCATTCGCATGCGGCGGTCGCGGTCAACGGCGGCGAGGGCCTTCGGGTCGTGGCCGGGCTGCTCGGCCATGCCGACATCGCCGCCACCTTCGGCTATGCGCACCTTGCCGAGGGTTCGGTGTTCGAGGCCGCGAACCGGGTCTCGCGCGGCTTGGCCGCGATGCTCGACGGCGAGGAGGCAGACCATGAGTGAACGAGTCCGCCTGACCGATGCGCTGGCGCTGGCAGCCCAACCTCGCGAGCGCGAGTACGCGATCCACGACACCGCCATGCAAGGCTTCATGCTCCGGGTCCAGCCCACCGGCGCCCGGTCCTGGGTGTTCCGGTACCGCCGCGACGGCAAGCCGCCGCGCCGCGTCACCCTGGGCAAGCCCGGCGCGGTGAGGGCCGATCAGGCCCGAGCCTCGGCGCTCGCGTTCCTTGCCCGCGAGAAGGGCGGCGGCAAGACCCTTCCCCCTCCTCCTTCCGGCCCGACGCTCAGGACGTTCGCCGCCGAGTACGTGGACCGGCGCTCGCCCGCATGGAAGCCGTCCACGGTGAAGGCAACCATGAGCTACCTCAACAGCGCCATCCTGCCCGCGCTCGGCCATCTCCGCGTCGGCTCCATCGCCCGCGCCGATGTCGCCCGCTTCTTTCACGGGTACGGACGCAGAAGGCCGGGCGGGGCGAACCGCTGTCATGAGATACTGCGCGCCATGTTCGACTGCGCCGCCGGGTGGGGCCGTCGGCCCGAGGCTGCCGGGAACCCGTGCAAGGGCATCGCCCGCTACCGCCGCCCGCCGCGTGGACGGCTGCTGGGGGCGGACGACCTGGCGAAGCTCGGTGCGGTCCTGCGCCGGCTCGAAGGCAAGTGGCCCCTCCGGGCCGCGGCGGTGCGGCTGATTCTGCTGACAGGATGCAGGCCCGGCGAGATCCGCGGCCTGCGCTGGTGCGAGGTCGGGGCGGACCGGCTCGCCCTGATTGACGCCAAGACCGGGCCAAGATACGTTCTGCTGGGCGATGCGGCGCGGGAGCTGCTCAATGGACTCGCCGACAGGGCTTCCGGGGAGTGGGTGTTTCCCGGAAGGAACGGAGACGGGCCGTTGTCCAAGAACGAACTCAACTATTTCTGGACCAGGGCGCGTGACGAAGCCGGGATCGTGACGGACGCGAGGCTTCATGATCTCCGCCATGCGCACGCCTCCCACGCGGTCATGAACGGCGAGAGCCTGCATGTGGCCGGACGCCTGCTCGGACACCGGCGCGCCAGCACCACCAACCGCTACGTCCATCTCGACGACGCGACTCTAAGCCAAGCCAGCGAGCGTATTGCGACGGCAATAGAGCGGAAACTGCACGCCGCCAAACGGCGAGGTGCGGTGGTTCTGTCAGGAGCACCGGGAACGGCGGCGCGGCAAGATTCTGGAGCGATGCGATGATACGGGGTGCGGCAGGCTGGTTCGTTCGGAGCCGGTTGGTCGGACAGGCCATCTGGATCGGGGCGGGGGTGGGGATGGTCGTCGGCCTTGTATTCGGGCTGCTGTTCTTCTGGGTGCTTCCACAATGGTTCGGGCTGGGTTGGACAATCGTCATTTGGGGAACCACAGCGGCGGGGATCCTGATCGCCATTCTCAGGCGCTGGAATATTGACAACCTGAGGAAGGGCCTGGATGCGGAGACTCTCGTGGGACAGACCATCGAACGTGCAATCACCGCGGAAAACTGCGCCGTCGCGCATTCGGTCACCAAAATCGCGAAGGTTGGCGACATCGATCACATTGTCACAACACCGAAAGCGGTATGGGTGATCGAAACGAAGTACGGGAGGGTTCCGAAGAAGAAGTTTCCCAGGGTATTGGACCGGATAGCGGCGAATATGTGTTCTGTGCGCAAACAGATGCCCGACAAGAAGACAGTGCGAGGCTGCCTCGTCCTCGCCTTTCACCCGGGTATCGTTAAGGAATGTTATTGGGGCACGAACCCGTGTGGTGGCCAAGAGAAAATCAACGCATATTCTCTGCCTTCGCTCGCGGAGTTCGAAAAGGAGATTCGAGAGGAGATCAAGTAGTCACTCGATGAACTAATCAAGCAAGAAATTTGGAATCTAAACCCAACGTGTCCTGAGAAAGAAGAGCAGCAGGAGTAGGAAGAGAACGGAACGTCGAGAGGGTATCGCGCCTATCTAATTGATTTCCAGGGGTTTTCTCTCTCGCAGTTGGAGACGCCTGAACTCTCTGAGGCGCATCGCAGGTGAGTGGCGTGTGAAAACCGTAACGGGCGCCAGCCCGTCGGAACCGGTCCGGCGGTCATCCACAATGATGGTGAACGTTCGCAGGTCATGGAGTGAAGGCAAAGCCGCCGCGGCGTTTGAACGAGATGACCGGCCCGCGATCCATGAGAGTGTTCCGCGTCATTTTCCGGTGGCCGGAGGTAACATGATGCCGGGCGCTGAGCAAGCGAGCGAGGGAGTGTTTCACACTTCGCACAGCACGATGCTGAGACGGCTGCCGGAGCCGATGCACCGGCCAGCGATCACCGCGTCGACGCGATTGCTTCCGCACCATGTTGCCGCTACGCACGGAGGTCTGACCGAAGCCGCGGCTTGCAACCGGCACGAGGCCGCTGCATGGTGAAGGGAACATGATGCCAACCAGGAATCATGCTTCGATGAACGAGGCCACGTCATACAGCGCGGTCTATCGTCGTCGCCGGCCCGCGTCCACGTCCCCGCAACGGTGGGCGCCATGACGCCAGGGGAGTTCATCGCGAAGTGGCGCGTGGTCGAGCTCAAGGAGCGCTCGGCGTCGCAGTCGCACTTCAACGACCTGTGCGCGTTGGTAGGCGAGCCGACGCCGACGGACGCGGACCCTTCGGGCGAGTGGTACTGCTTCGAGCGCGGCGCGCGGAAGGACAGTGGCGGCGACGGTTGGGCCGACGTGTGGAAGCGAGGCTGCTTCGCTTGGGAGTACAAGGGAAGGCGCGCGGACTTGGACGCGGCGTTTAACCAGTTGCGGCAGTACGCGTTCGCGCTGGAGAACCCGCCGCTGCTGATCGTCTCGGACATGGCGCGGTTCCGCATCCGCACCAACTGGACCAACAGCGTGAGCGAGACGCACGAGTTCACGCTGGAGGACCTGGCGGACGGGGCGACGCGGGACAAGCTCAAGTGGGCGATGTCGGACCCGGAGCGGCTTCGTCCGGGGGAGACGCGGCGGGCGGTGACGGAGCGCGCGGCGGCGACGTTCGCCGAGCTTGCGCAGTCGCTCCGGGACCGGGGCCACGATCCGCGGATCGTGGCGCATTTCGTCAACCGGTTGGTGTTCTGCCTGTTCGCGGAGGATGTGGGTCTGCTGCCGGACAACATGTTCACGCGGATGCTGGAGCAGGCGCGGCGCCGGCCCGGCGAGTTCGCCGAGCTTGCCCGTGACCTGTTCAGGGCCATGTCCGCCGGCGGCCGTGTCGGGTTCGAGTCCGTGGCTTGGTTCAACGGTGGACTGTTCGACGACGACGACGCGTTGCCGCTGGACCGGGAGGGGATCGAGACGGCACTCAGAGCGGCGGCGCTCGACTGGTCGGAGATCGACCCGTCCATCTTCGGGACTCTGTTCGAGCGCGGCCTCGATCCGGACAAGCGTTCGCAGCTCGGGGCGCACTACACCGACCGTGACAAGATCCTGGCCATTGTCGAGCCGGTGATCGTCCGTCCGCTGCTGGCGGAATGGGAAGCCGAGAAGGAGAAGATCGCCGCGGCCGTGGCGAAGGAGGACAAGGCGGAGCCGGTTTGGAGGCGCCGGCGGAGTGCCTCCGTGAGGGTCCGCGCCTCGCAGCGTCTGCTCAACGCGTTCCTCAGGCGTTTGCAGGACTTCACGGTGCTGGATCCGGCCTGCGGGTCGGGCAACTTCCTCTATCTGGCGCTGCATGCGCTCAAGGACATCGAGCACCGGGTGAACGTCGAAGCGGAGTCGATGGGCCTTGAGCGGTCGTTTCCGGCGGTGGGTCCCGCCAATGTCAGGGGTATCGAGGTGAACGCCTACGCGGCGGAACTCGCCCGCGTGTCGGTCTGGATCGGAGACATTCAGTGGATGCGGCGCAACGGGTTCCGTGAGTCCCGCGATCCGATCCTGAAGCCGCTGGAGACCATCGAGTGCCGGGACGCGATCCTCGCGCCGGACGGCAATGAACCAGGCTGGCCCGACGCCGATGTCGTGATCGGCAACCCTCCGTTTCTTGGCGGCAAGCTGCTGATCGGCGGATTGGGGGAGGATTACGTCTCCGGGATGTTCGCGGCATGGAAGGGACGCGTGCCGCCGGAGGCCGATCTCGTCTGCTACTGGTTCGTGAAGGCGGGCGGGCAGGTCGCGTCGGGCAAGGCCCAGCGTGTCGGCCTCGTCGCCACGAACTCGATACGCGGCGGCGCGAACCGCCGGGCCTTGCAGGCCGCGACCGAAGGACGCCCGATCTTCGAGGCCTGGTCGGATGAGCCGTGGGTGATCGACGGCGCGGCGGTGCGGGTCTCGCTGATCTCTTTCTCCGGCGCGGCTGACAGGTACAGGCCGGAGACGCGTCTTGACGGTGAGCCCGCGGACGAAATCCATCCCGACCTCACGGCCCGGCAGGGTGGGGCCGGGATCGATCTGACCGGGGCGAAGGGTGTGCCTGCCAACATTGGAATAGCCTTCATGGGCGATACCAAGGGTGGGCCGTTCGACATTCCTGGCGATCTGGCGCGGGATTGGTTGCGTCTGCCGGCCAATCCGAACGGGCGGCCCAACTCCGATGTACTCAAGCCCTGGGTGAACGGCATGGACGTCACCCGCCGCCCGGCGGACAAGTGGATCATCGACTTCGGTTGGGAGATGTCTGAAGCAGAGGCCACACTCTACGAAGCGCCCTTCACGCATGTCAAAGAACACGTCTGGCCGATGCGGCAACGGAACCGCCGGGAATCGTATCGTCTCCTCTGGTGGCGGCACGTAGAACCGAGACAGGGCATGTGGAAGGCGCTTGACGGGCTCTCGCGCTACATCGTCACGCCGACGGTCGCCAAACATCGGCTGTTCAACTGGCTGGAAGCGGGCATCTGCCCGGACCACCAGCTCATCGTGATCGCTCGCGACGACGATGTGACCTTCGGCATCCTGCACAGCCGGTTCCACGAGGCGTGGTCGCTCAGGCCGGGCACCAGCCTTGAAGATCGCCCGCGCTACACGCCAACCACCACCTTCGAGACCTTCCCCTTCCCGGAGGGTCTTTCGCCCGACGCTCCCGCCTCCGACTACGCCAAAAACCTGCGCGCTATCGCCATCGCCGATGCGTCCCGGCACTTGGTGGAACTCCGCGACCGCTGGCTCAACCCGCCCGAGTGGGTGGAGTGGGTGGACGAGCCGGCGCCAGGCTATCCGAAGCGGCCGATTGCCCGGGACGAGCCGGCGGCGAAAGAACTCTCGGCCCGCACGCTGACTGCACTGTACAATGCGCGACCGCAATGGCTCGTCGACGCGCACGCGGCACTCGATGTCGCCGTCGCAACGGCCTACGGGTGGGATGCGGAGATTTCTCGAGACGAGGCATTGCGAGGGTTGCTGGCGTTGAATTTGGCGAAGCGATAGGCGGTTTCGGCGTAGATCCTGGCTTTCTCCGGATACCACGAGCAACGGAGACATACTGTGACCATTTTCGAGCCCATAGAAGCCGGTTTCTTTTGGCTGTCAGACAACCCGGAAAGACCTATTCTGACGGCGCGCTGATAATCCTTAATCCATCCTCGTCAGTTCCACATGAAATCCCGACGCCCTAATCTGTGATGCGAACCACTCAATGTATTCTCCATCGGTCGGGACTCGCAAGAGACCGATCAACTTCACCCATGGCTCTGCCACACGAGTCGTCGGAAACTCTAGGTTTGTTGATCCTTGTCCCGGCTTGATGGTCACGGTATGGGTTCCGCTCCCTATTACATACGGACCCAATGCTACGTTGCGTCGAATTTTCGTTCCGTCAGACACACTTTGAAGAACACCCAGCGACTCCAAATCCAGGAAGTCGGCCCAGACGGTGCCAGGAATCGGATGTTGGGTGTTAGTTCGGCTGGGATCCCTAACAAGAAAATCGAACATCAGGTAGCGGGCAATCTTATCCACCAAATGCAATTTGTTGACGTCGAAGTGCTCCAGCGTTGCGAATAGCATCCTCGACTCCGCATCGCCAACGACCTTTCTTCGAATCGCCAGTTCAGAAATCACCTGACGCCAATGGATCGGCATGGTCTGGTATTCGTCGATTCCTGTGGGCAATAGTTCTCGCAACGCGTATCCGTACATATGTTCATCAACGCGGTTGCGGATAACTTGGTCAAACAGGGGCGAAGCTATGGCTCCCAATGCTCCTGCCAGCAGGGCAATTAGCCAGGCAGACGAAAACCAGTGTGTTGGTGTGGACGCCTTCATGGTGCCTTACCTCATTTGTGGTTTCGGGACTTTGGCATGCCCAGCGATGCTCTTCAACGCAGCCAAGCCGGCCGTGGCGTAGGGTGCGGCCACCGACGTGTCTGCGGCCACGGCCCAGAGACCGTTGCGCGGGGTCGTGACGACCACTCTGGGCGCTGCGATGCACCAGTCGGCGGCGACCCCGCACAACGACGAACACCCCCCGATGCGCCCGTCCGGACCGATGCCCACCACCCCAGTCACCCCTTCTCCAGCCCCGGAGAGTGCCGCGGCAGCCCCCCACGTGAGGGTTGACGCTCCGGCTGTTCCCGGCCCCCCACAACCACCACGCCGCCCGCGTCGACGTAGGCCTCGAACGCCGGCAGCGTCTCCGGCATGATGCGGCGGACGTAGTCGCCGGTGAGCTTGCGGTTCAGGCTCCATGGATACGTTCTGCCCCAGCTCATGTTCGTAACGCCCACGCCCAGGGACCGCATCCAGTTACCTGGCGTGTCCTGGGTGTTCCCGCAACGGGGAGCTTCCACGCGGCACCGGGTGCGGACGAGACGGAACGGAAGGGGTCGCACCATGGCGAAGGGAACGAAGATCACGATGACGAGGGCACGCGCCTTCAGACCGGCACACGGGAGGTCGTGATCCGGGCCGGAGGCAGCACGGCCTTCGAGGTCGCGACGGCGAACGACACGGTGGACGAGCCCAACGGCTCGGTCACGGCAACCCTCGCGGCCGGAACCGGCTACGCGGTGGCGGTGTCGCCCAATGACGCGGCCTCGGTCGCGAACGACGATGTGACGGCGGCGGGCGTGCCGAGCCTGTCGGTGAACGACGTCGAGGTGCAGGAGGGCCCGTACCGGCGCGTCGAGTTCACGGTGACGCTCAGCAATGCGTTGGAGAGGAGCGTGTATTTCTACTGGCGGGTGCGGGAGTCGAATCCGGTGTCGGCGAAGCGGGGCGAGGACTTCTGGGCGTCTTCGGACAAGACCGTCGCGTACATGAGGCCGGGCCAGACCGAGCACAGGATCATGGCGGCGATGATCGTCGACGACAGCCACGACGAGGACCCGGAGACCTTCGAGCTGGCGCTCTCGGACGCGACGATCGCCGACGGGGTGGGCGTGGCCACGATCGTCATCAACGATCCGATGCCGGCGGCGTTCCTGTCGCGCTTCGGGCGCCCGGTGGCGGAGCAGGCCCTCGACGGCATCGCGGGCCGCATGGCGGCGCCGCGCGAGGCGGGCGCCCGCGGCACGATTGCGGGACAGGCGCTGCCCTCCGGCAAGAGCCATCCCGATAGGCCGGCACAGGGGCAGCCAACAGCATGAGCGGCAAGGGCCTCCTGGCGCTCTCCGGCCTCGACACCCCGGCCGCTGGCTACGTCGATGGCGGATTCGGCCGCCGCGGGGCGCAGACCCGTAGCCTGAGCTGGCGCGACCTGCTGCTGGGCTCGAGCTTTACGGCCACGGGCAGCAGGGACGCCAACGGCGGCAGCCTGGGCTTGTGGGGCTGGGCGGCTCAATCGAGCTTTGACGGCCGGGAGGGGACCTTCTCCCTTGACGGCGAGGCCACCACCGGCCTGCTGGGCGCGGACTATGTTCGAAGCAAGTGGTTGGCCGGGCTCGCGCTGATGCACAGCAGCGGCGATGGCGGCTACGCTGATGCCGGAACAGGGTCCGTGCGCTGTCCGCAGGATCTGGATGCGGAGAGGCGGGAGGTCCTGTGCGGCGGAGCGGTGCAGGAAGGCGACGGCGATGTGGAGGCGTCGCTGACAGCGGCGGTTCCCTACGCGGCCATTCGGGCGTCCGAACGGCCGAAGCTCTGGGGCGCCGCCGGCTACGGCACGGGCGGATGACGCTGAAGCTGGAGATGGGCGGCTCTCTCAAGTCCGACCTCATCTGGACGATGGCGGCGGCGGGCGCGCGGAGCGACCTGCTGCCTCCACCCAAGGAGGGGAACGGCGTCGCGCTGGCGCTGACCACGGACGCCTTGTGGGCGCGGACCTCCTCGGAGAAGACCCACGAGCTTGCGGCGTCGGACTCCGACGTGAGCCGGCTGCGGGTCGGCCTGGAAGGCAGCTACCGCAACACCCTGAAGGGGGCGGCCACTTGACGCCTCGGCTGGCAGTGGGGGCGCGCCGTGACGGCGGCGATGCCGAGACCGGCACGGGGGTGGAAGTCGGCGGCGTCATCGCCTGGACCGATCTTGCCATCGGACTCAGCCTCGACCTCTCGGGGCGCATGCTGATTGCCCACGGAAACGACGACCTGGAGGACCGGGGCTTCGCGGCCTCGCTTGCCTTCGATCCGAACCCGGGCACCGAGCGCGGCCTGTCGCTCTCGTTGCGCCAGGACTGGGGCGGGAAGGCGCAGGGCGGGCTGGAGGCGCTGTTCGCCAAAGACCCGCTGGACCACTGCGCGGGAAGCGAAGCCGCCGCCCGGTGGACCGCGGAGGCGGCCTGGGGCTTTGCGGTCTTCGGAGGCCGCTTCACCGTCAGCCCGCACATCGGAGCCGGACTCGCCACCGGCACCCGCGACTACACCCTCGGCTGGCGCTTGACTCCCCCTGGCCATGCCAACGCGCCGGATCTCTCTCTCGATGTGACGGCGACGCGTAAGGAAGCCGACTCCGCCTCGCCCGAACACACGGTCGGTTTCGACATCGGCTTTAGTTGGTAGCGAAACCGAACTCACAAGCAGGCCCGGATGATGGCGGCGGCGGGGCCCGACACCGTCATCCCGGCCTGCGCCGTGCTTCCGCCGCCGAACCCGTATCCAGTCTCACCGGAACGCCTGCGTTCAGCAACGCTTCGATACGGTCGGTCATGCGCTGAACGAGCTCGCGGGGTTGCTCCACGGGCCAGTCCGCGGCATAGCCCTCGGTGATGACGTCACCCTCAGCCAAGGTGACGAACGTGCTGCGCAGCCATGGAACCAGAACCGGGTCTCGGCGGCCCTGCTGATCCCGGCGCTATGGTGGCCGATTCCCTTCAGATGTCCGTCCGCGCTCGTGCGGGACGGGAACACCCAGCCCTCGTCCCCGGCTCTTCCGCTCGCCCGGCGGCGACGATCAAGAACGGCAAACAGTTGCGGGGTCTTTTAAACGGGGAAATCGAAATGGCACACACAGCGGCCCGCAACACGGTTTTAGGCTTTTTGTCCCTTACTGTGTTGGGAGCTTTTTCTACTTGTTCACGACTTACACGTAGTTGATAGGCCGACTCGCCACTTGTCCCTGTGGGTCGTCGTGAGATTCGAACTACTATCTTCGGCCACTAACTGTATCGACGCGTTCAGTAGAGGAAACTACGTTTCCGATAGAAGTGGGGCAGTTTCGGTTCTCGCGACGGAGCGGCATGTGCACCTGAAGAAGTACCACGTCGAACTTGTCAGAACTCGTCGTCGCTTTCAGCGACTAGTGACGTCCGGTCTCCCGGAAAAAAGGGGGTACGCCACCGATCTCGGCAACCAAGAACCTGGCAGCGTATTCAGTCTCGACAGGGCAATCGCTCTTGAATGCCCTCAACCTCACCGCGTTCGGTAAGTGCTCCCTCTTTCGGCGGTCGCGCAAGGCGTAGGTGCGCATCGTCAGCGTATGCGCCAGAAGCTCGCATTTCGCTCCATTGCGATCCTTCTCCCACCTGCGGCAGGCATCGCGGAACGCGGGCACCGCAGCGTCCATGATTTCGTCTGCCTTTCCGGTAGCCGACAACAAGGTGATGAATTCCGAGCGCCTCTTGGGGCGGTCCCTTCCCGGCATCGCGCCGAAATCGACCAAAAGGCGACGCATGTCAGCGACTCGCAAATACCCTAAAGCGTCTTCAATCGTGGAAGGCGGCCCGGGGGCATCGGATATGAGCGCCGTTCCGCGAGTCTTCCACATGTATGGATAGGCACCAGCCGCTTCAAAGCGCTCCCTCCGCGCTCCGAAATAGAGATCTCCCCATTTGACTCCATCAAAAACTTCGTTTATAGCCTCAACCTCCCGCCGCGGGTCTCCAGAACGGGCGCCTTCACGAATAGGGGTTTCAACCTCACTCTTGCATTGTCAGGTACGTCCACGTCGGTCATGATCTGATCGAACGTTTCCTCGACCACGGATGCCGGGGTCGCGAATATGGATTCACTGTCCGCCGGTCGCCTCTCGGCGACTAACTCAACGTCAAGTCGAGCGCCGGTTCGATCCGGCTTTGCCTCGGCCTGTTTGGGCCGGAACCTATGAAGTAATGAGACAAACCCATCTGCATTTCCTCACCTAACAAGCGGACGGCCTGGACCGAATCCATATCACGCTCATTCCCACTGCTTGGGGACTGCTCCTAGGGGAGCCTCTCAATCTCCTTCCGAAACTTCTTGGCGATTTTCAGAAATCCATCACTCGTCGGGTGGATCTCATCATTCCAATCCATCTGAAACTCCGCATTACAAAGGTTCGTTTCAGTGTAATTCTCTTCTGGGTTGTCCCGGCATACGAGACTGTTGCTCAGACAATCGCGGACGTCGATGTATTTGACATGGTTTAACTTCCCTTTCTTGGGGAGATTGGAGAGCATTTTGTTGAACAGATCCATAAGGACAGCAAGAGCAGTCGTATTCGCCTGGAGATTCATCTGCTTCTTTCTCCGGAAATGCGGATATAGCCACACCCAGGGATAGAAAGTTTGTTGATTGTTTGGGACGACGTACCCGTACCCGTGGATCAGTATAGGGATTTTGGTTCTATGGTGTTTTTTGCAGATCTTGGTGACGGAGCATAGCCACTGCTCATACTGCTCTTCTATGCACGTCACTACTTGCTTCGCCTTGTGTATGTTGATGACGGGTTTGCCATATCCACCCTCATTCAACATTTGCGGCAATCTCCCAAGCACGTCGTTGCCACCTCCCGAGAAAAGGATCGCCTTCGGTTTCTTGTTCTTTTTGATCTTGTTTTTGATTGGACCGGTGTGCTTCACCATGTCCTGAAGCCGCTGACCACGGCCAGCCACGGACTCGATCTCGTAGCCAAATGATTCCAACTGATTAATGATGTCGCAAGGGTAGAAGAAGAATACGTCTGGCAGAGCGAACCAAGAATCGCCCTCCGCGATCAGAAACGTCTTCTTTGCCATGGCTTGCTTCCTCTTTGGTTGGGGGGACAGGTTATCCACGGGAGTGGAAGACGTAGCTCCATCGTAGGTTGTTTAGGCGACATCGCCGCATCTTGCAACTCGTCAGTAAAGACAGGGGCGGATTCACCTGCGGCGCGTAACGTGGCGTGCGACAGTGAATCATGAGGTCGGGACCTTATGCCGGGCCGGTTGGTACAGACCATGCGAGTTAGGGGTTTCCCGGTCTTGCGGCTAGGGGCCGCTTTCTTTGGCTTACGGCGACACCAGCACCACCACGACGGCTACCATCGCCGCGACCAACAGCACGCTCAGTCTTGCGGGCCTCCTTTCCAAGGACCTCGCCTTGGGGTTGTGGTCAAGGGTCAGTCGGTCTGACTGCGTCTCGTCCCAACGGATTTCATCCCATCGGATCATCATGATGCCCCCTTGCCAACCGCGATTGCGATTGTCTTCCCGGGTTCGGTCGCTTTGACCCGCAGAAGAATCTCACGGACAAGGTCGATAACTCGCTTCATGCACAATCCCAATTGGTCTTTGGCGTCTGGGGCCCAGCGTCCCATGCGGCAGGTGTCAATGGCAAGCGAAAACTGCTCACTTTTGTCAAGCGAAAACTAATGGGATGGTCCGCTCCGCTTCAAGGCGAACTGCCTGACGGTTAGAATTGCAGGGTCAATTCTGTTGCGGCAAAGGAGCGAACCATGGGCGAGATAGCACGGGTGGGGATCGATCTGGCGAAGAAGGTGTTTCACGTGACTGCGCTTGACGCCGCCGGGGCGGTGATGGATCGCAAGCGGCTCCGGCGGGCGGGACTACAGTCGTACCTGGCGCAGTTGCCGAAGGGCTGCGTGGTGGCGATGGAGGCATGCGGGAGCGCCCACCACTCGGCACGACTGGCGATGCGGCTGGGCCACGAGGCGGTGCTGATGAGTCCTCAGTTCGTCGCGCCTTACGTGAAATCGAACAAGAACGACGTCAACGACGCGGACGGGATCGCAGAGGCGTCTGGGCGGCCGACGATGCGGTTCGTGGGAGTGAAGTCTGTGGCGCAGGGACACATCCAGCAACTGCACTGGGCGCGCCAGATGGCGGTGCGCAACCGGACCGGGCAGTGCAACCAGATTCACGGATTCCTGCTCGAGTACGGCATCGAGTCGCCGAAGGGGGTGGGCGCGGCGGCGTTCGTGTGGACTCGGCGGTTGCCGAGGAAGTGCTACGTCTGTTGAGCCCGCTCGGCATCGAGGCCTCGGTGGAAGCCGTGGCGATGAGGGAGGACGACGTCGCAGAGACGCGGCGCCAGGTGGAGCTGGCCTTGACCCAAGCGCGCTACGAGGCGGATCTTGCGCGTCGCCAGTACGATGCGGTGGACCCGCAGAACCGGCTGGTGGCGGCGGAGCTCGAGCGCAGATGGAACGAGCGGCTGGCGGAGGTGGCGAGGCAGGAAGAGCGACTCGCGGCCACGGCGGCCGTCCAGCCGGAGGCCTTGTCCGGCGAGGACAAGGAGCGGCTGCTGGCGCTCGGAGGCGACCTTGAGACGGTCTGGGAGCACCCCGGCGCCACGGCGGAAACCCGCAAGCGATGGAATGGACGCCGCCTCCCGACGGCATCGTAATGTGCCAAGGTGGTAGAGTGAATGAACCACCTGAAGGAGGGGACATCCATGGAACAGATTAGCATGATCGGGATCGATTTGGCGAAGCGTAGCTTTCAGCTGCACGGGGCGCGGGCCGACGGAGCGGTTGTCTTCCGCAAGAAGCTGAGCCGTGAGAAGGTGCTAGACTTTCTTGCCTCGCAGCCAGGATGCACCGTGGCGATGGAAGCGTGCGCGAGCGCCCACTACTGGGGCCGGGAGATCCTGCGGTTGGGCCACCAGGTAAAGTTGGTCCCGCCGATCTACGTGAAGCCGTTCGTGAAGCGCCAGAAGAACGACGCGGCGGACGCGGAGGCGATCTGCGAGGCGGCGCAGCGCCCGACCATGCGCTTCGTGGCGGTGAAAACCGAAGAGCAGCAGGCGCGGGGGATGCTGTTCCGCACGCGGGACCTGCTGGTGCGCCAGCGCACGCAGACAATCAACGCTCTGCGAGGTCACCTGGCGGAGTACGGCGTCATCGCTCCGCAGGGGCCGGCCCATGTCGGCCGGCTGGCACGGGCCGTGGAGGATCCGGACTCTGTGCTGCCGGAGCCGGTCCGGGAGTTGGGCGGCCTTCTGCTCGCTCAGATCGCCGACCTCGAGGTGAAAATCGCCGGGCTGGAGACGGATCTCCATGCCTGCGCGCGCCAGGACGAAGAGGCCGCGCGACTGATGACGATACCGGGGGTCGGGCCGGTTACGGCGATGGCGCTCCAGGCGTTTGCGCCGCCGATGGAGAGCTTCTAGCGCGGCCGCGACTTCTCGGCCTGGCTCGGCTTGGTGCCGCTCCAGCACACGACCGGGGGCAAGCCGAGGCTGGGGAAGACGTCGAAGATGGGCCAGCGCGACCTCAGGCGGCTGTTGATCACGGGCGCCATGACGGTGGTCCGCTGGGCGGCTCGGCGTGGTGCGACCATCGATCCCTGGCTCGCCAGGATGCTGGCGCGCAAGCCGAGGATGCTGGTCGCGGTGGCGCTGGCCAACCGAATGGCGCGGATCGTCTGGGCGCTGACGACGAAGAGGGAGAGTTACCGAGTCCCCGCGGCCGCCGCCTGAAGCGGCGAGGCGTGGGAGCCGTCGGGGATGTGGGCAGGACGGAGAACGAGTATGGGCAAACGGTCAACAAGACGGGATCGGGCAACCCAGCTTAGTACCCAGAGCCTTCGAGCTCGCGTAAGCGTCGTCTATGGACCGGTTGAGCCACCTACGCCGACGGGTTGAAAGGGACGCCGTGATTGCGGATATTCCCAAGTGCCCCGGTGGTCTTCTAGGCTAGCGGTAACACCGGGGAAGATTCAAGGCTGTCCGGTTCGCTGTGGCTTCGGACTTTCCTTGCCGCTCGCGATCCATGGAGGATCGGGAAGGGGGTTGACGAAGACGAGGACATGGGCGATTTGGGATTGGACGGAAAGCGGGGAGGCGAAAGCCAAACCCTTGAGCCGCGGGGAGGGTCAGCGGCTCCGAGACCAAACCGTGAAGATCCACGCTCATCTCCACTTGTGGCGTGGAAGTCAATTCAATGGAAAGCACACAGGCGTCGTGTGCGGATAACCACCGAAGGAAAGCCATGATTCGTAACATTGCTGGTGTTGCAGTTCGCGTCCCGCCAATGTGGTCGCTGCCGGACCCCACACCCACCGTCCGCTCGATCATGACGGTTGCCCTTATCGTGGCCTCGCTGCTCCCTGCTGTTACGGCATCGGCACAGTCCTACGACGTGTCCGAAGAGAAACAAAAGCTAATTGCCCGACTCAATAAGAGAGTATGCCGATTCGCCAGCGAGAACAGATTCCACGAGATCAAGAAGTTGTTCAAGAGGTTTGGCGAGCATTACTTCGGCGAAGGAATCACTGTCGAGGAAGCGTATCCCTACATTCGTTGTGACGAGTCGTTCGCTCGCAATATCGACCTGCTCAGAGTCGCAGTGGAGGATCCTACTCTGAAAATCTTTTTCGTAAACTTCGTTTTTCACTTCGTTGAGGAGGCCGACGACAAGGCACTCTTGGGCAAGATTATCGCTTGCAAACGGGATTTCGGGTATGGGTGCCTCGACGTGTTTGAGCACATAGAGAAAAACCGACGTGTGCACAGCGAAGCCGAGTCCGTGGTCAAGATATATGACTTTCTGGAAAGCGCTCTCTGGAGGCACACGAACTACGGCTTCATTCGAGACCCCAAGTTCTGCCGGGAAGTTCTCGACGAGCCTCCTCACTGCCAAGCCAAGGAGACGAGTTTCGAAGCTCAGGCAGCCACGAAAGCCGTACTGGCGCTTCGGAAACAAAGAGACGAAGCCGGCAGGTACCTGAACGATGCTAGACGTCCCACGTACGCCACAGGTGCGGCTTTCGCGGAAGTGTTTCATGGTGAACCGTCGTCTTACTACGGTGTACTTCCCGCGGACATCGTCTCGTACTGCAAGCGCGAGCTTCGTTTGTCCTCGCGAGCCTGTGAAGGCAAGCACAAGGAATTCTTGAGCAGGGTGACGGCAATATACATGGAAAGCGAAAGACTGATTTCCGAGGCCGAAGCCGAATTCACGCGGCTTGAGACCCGCCTGCACGAACGATGCAGGCATGTTCCTGAAAGCGTCCACGGGTGCGGGGGGATTGCACGGGATTAGTGAAAGTCCCCCTTCCCACAAGACCGAGTGATTGCGAATATTCCCAAGTGTGGTGGTGGTGGTCTTCGAGGCCGGCGGCGACACCGGGGAGATCCCAAGACGCTCCGGTTCGCAGTAGCTTCGAACGCCCCTTGCCGACCGCAATCCCGTGGAGGGCCGAAGCGGAGTGTTGACGACGATGTGGGCGATTTGAGATTGGACGGAAAGCGGGCGAGGCGAAAAGCCAAACGCCTTGAGCCGCCAGGAACGCAGGCCGCCTCTCCGAGACGGAACCCTGAAGGCCCAGGCTAATCTCCGCTTGTGGCGCGGAGTCAAAGGAAAGCACAAAGGCGTCGTGTGCGGAGAACCACCGAAGGAAAGCCATGATTCGTGACATTGCTCGGGTTGCAGTTCGCGTCCCGCCAATGTGGTCGCTGCCGGACCCTACACCGACGGTCCGCTCGGTCATGACGGTTGCCCTCATCGTGGCCTCGCTGCTCCTCGCCGCCGTGGCATCGGCACAGTCCTACGACGTGTCCGAGGAAAAACAAAAGCTCATCGCCGGCCTCAACAAGAGGATTTGCCAGATTGCCAGCGACAACAACTTCAATAGAATCAAGAGGATGCTTGAGCAGATTGGCAAACGTTACCTCGGTGAGGCAATCACGCTTGAGGAAGCGTACCCCTACATCCGTTGTGACAAGGCCAACGCTCGCAATATCGACCTGTTCAGAATCGCGGTGGAGTATCCTCATCTCAAGGTCTTCGTTGTAAACTTCATGTTTCACTTCGTCGAGGAGGTTGAGGACGAGACACTCTTGGGCAAAATTGTCGGTTGCAGGCGGGATTTCGGACATGGATGCCTCGACGTGTTGGAGCACATAGAGAGGAATCGACGCCGGAGCAGCGAATTCGATTCCATGGTCAAGAGGTATGACTTCCTGGAAAGTGCTCTCTGGAGGCACATGGAGCATGGTCACATTCGAGACCCCAAGTTCTGCCGGGAACTCCTCGACGAGTCTCCCCACTGCCAAGCTAGGGAGAAAAGTCCCGAAGCGGTGGCGGCCACAAAAGCCGTACTGGCGCTTCGGAAACAAAGATCCGAAGCCGAGAGTCGCCTGAAGGATGTCAGACGTCCCGAGTATGCCAAAGGTGCGGCTTTCGCGGAAGTGTTTCTTGGAAAACCATCGTCTTACTTCGGTGTGCTTCCCACGGACATCGTCTCGTATTGCAAGCGCAGGCTGGGTTTGTCCCCGGGAACCTGTGAAGACAAGCACAAGAAATTCTTGAACAGAGTGACGGCAATATACATGGGAAGGGAAAGACTGATTTCAGAGGCCGAAGCCGAATTCAAGCGGCTTGAGACCCGCCTGCGCGAACAATGCAGGAACGTTCCTGAAGGCACCCACAGGTTTCCTGAAGGCACCCACGGGTGTGGAGAGTTTGCACGGGAGTAGTGTAAACATGGCGGTGTGGGAACCTCGGCAAGCGTAGGAATGAGGTGGTCCCGTTTGCGAGACAGGCGGGGGCTAAGGGGGGTGTATTTCTGAAAGGTCCCATTGGCTGCCGAGTCGTCTTGTCCGGTTCGCATCGGTCTCCCCGGCTGACCGGATGAAGTGAGGGGGACCGGACAGATGGCCGGAAGTCCACTTCCGGCCATGCATGCTCAACCCGGCCTCACAAGGCTCCGAGCCGCTCCATCTCACCTGATAAAAATCTTGAACGTTAACACCTCATCAGCGCTTCGATGCGGTCGGCCACGCGCTGAGCAGGTTCACGGAGCTGCTCGACGGTCCAGTCTGCGGCGTAGCCCCCGGTGATGTCGTCGTCGCGGGCATGGTTGACGAGCCGTTTGGTCAACGGGCGCGGCAGCATGAGGTCGCGCTCGGCCACGGTGATGAAGGCGTTGCGCAAGCCGTGGAACCAGAACCGGGTTCCGGCCGCCCTGCTGATCTCGACGTGATGGTGACCGATGCCCTTCAGGTGTCCGTCCGCGCTCGTGCGGGACGGGAACACCCAACCTTCCTCCCCCGCGCCGCCGCTCTCCTCCCGGCGGCGCTCGAAGACGGCAACCAGTTGGCGGGTCAACGGAAGCTCCAGGGGCTCGCCGGTCTTGGTCTCCTCCACCCGCAGGATGCGCCGGCCGAGGTCGATGCGCTCCCAGCGGAGCGATACCACCTCGCCCAGACGCATGCCGGTGTAGGCGCCGACGGTGAAGATGTCCCGGTGGTCGGTGGAGAGCCTCACGGCTTCCACCCCGGCACGCCAGCGCGGCAACACCTCGGAAGGCGCGGAGATACGCCGCCTGCGGTTCCGGTTGAGGCGCCCGCCGCCCGCGATCCAGAGATCCACCGGGTTTCGGAGTTCCTCGTGGTCGATGCTGGAGCGACGGTAGATGGAGCGCAGCATGGAGACCGCCTGGTTGGCGGTGGCCCAGCTGTTCCGTTCGGTGACGCGGTGAAAGCGGGCCTCGACATCGCGGTGGTCGATGGCGTCGAGGGGGCGGGAGAGCCAGTCTCCGAAGCACACCCGCAGGTTCATGCGGTAGATCTGGACGGTCTTGGGCTTGCGCCTGGGGTTGGCCTCCATGTGGTCCTCGAAGGCCTGGGCGAGGGTTGGCATGCTCCGGGCCTCGGCTCGCTCCCCTGCCGGGTCCGAGCCTCCGGCGACCTTGCCGAGGGTTTCCTGCGCCATGCGCCTTGCCTGTTCGGGGGTGATGCGTCCGAAGCGTCCGAGTGTGACGCGCTTGTTGGGGGCCCTGCGGCCGCCGGAGCCCGCTCGGTAGTTGACGACGAAGGTCTTGGCCCCGGAGGGCTGGACTCTCACGCCGAAGCCGGTCAGGCGGTCGTCCCACGCAATCCAGGGCCTGGGGCCAGGCTTGAGGGCCTCGACAGTGCGCTTGGTGAGGGTGGTCTTGAGCTTGGCCGTGCGTTTTTCAGTAGGAGCGTTCATGGAGACAGTGTGACTCAGGATACGGCCAGGTTCAACCCCACATTCAACACCAGAAAGGAAATCGGGGCGCTGACAGAGGTGCGTTTGACTTGCCAGGGCCTCGGGAAACACGGATCAAAGCCTTTGTTTATAGTGTTTCTGTCGCTTCAGGCGCATTTCCGCGCATTATGGTAGATGAAAGCATCCAGCATGTTGACGAAGCCCCACAGCAGGCTCTCGCGCTCGTCCGCGAGCTGTGTGCCGTCGGGGCCGACGCCGCCCGCGAGGATCTCGAAGGCGGCGTGTACCGCGTCGAGTGCGTCGTCCTCGTCCCAGACGTCCCTGGAATCGAACTCGTCGGGTCCCGGGGCAGCGCCGAAGAGCTGAGCGTTTTCGCAGAATGCCGCCATGACGGACACGCCCTGGTCCGCAACGTTGTCGATTTCGTTTCTTTCCATGCTGTCCTCCTGGTGTTCCGGAACTATGTTTCCTGCGCCGGGTCTGGCGTTGACTGCCCTGTTCGATGCTTCCATGACACTCTCTCCTTTCTCGAATCGCCCGCCAGTGGAGGAACTCCCTCCGTCTTGTCCCGTTGGAGCACGGCGAGTCACGCGGGGCGGGGCGGCCTCGGGGTTGGGGTGCGCCGGAGCGAAGCGTAGGACCCCCGACGAAGGAGGGGGTTGACGGCGTGCTACGATGGGAGAAGACGGAGGGAGGGCCTTTATGGAGTATCGCCGGGCGGTCCTTGGGCGGGGAGAGGGGTCCTGTGGCCTGGGCGGCGGGGGCGAAGCGAAGGGAGGAATCATGTGAGGCGGAACGAAGGTGGAGCCGAAGCTGGCCCCAATAATCCGGGAGTTGCATCGGATGTGTTCCCGGCCGGAACGGAGAGGAGGACCCCTTCAGGGGTCGGTGCAGAGAGCGCGTGTGACAAGATGGGAGATCCGGTCGGGGAGGACTTGTACGAAACAGCACCGTCCCCTTGAAGTTCAAACTTCCCTTCGCCGACGCAGAGCGTCCCGACTGTAGAGGCCGCTGCGCTTTCGGTCAGGGCCAGAGCGGGTGCGACTCGTAGAGGATCTGGGCGACGTCGCGGATGCGGCGGCGGTCGTGGACGCGCCGAGGCCCGCGCGGGTCTTCGTAAAAGTGCACGACGTAGTACACACGGCCGGGGGCGAGGATGTCGCGGTGGCGGTAGACATCGCCGACGTGGTCGCCGCCGGCGTAGATGCGGGACTCGTGCGGGGTGAGCCGCTTGAAGGCGAGGCGGTCCATCACTCGCCCCTCCTTTCGGCCAGTGCGGACGCGGCCCAGGCCGCGGCCCGTGCGAGCACGTGACCGTGACAGGGCAGTGGGTCGCACCAGCAAGCCAGCCTCATGCCGTCCAGTTCGGCGAGGTCTTCGAGCGCGACGATGCCGGAGCGGATGCGGAGCCAGAGATAGGCGCGGTATTGCGCGACGACCTGCTTGCGGGTCCCGTCGGGCCCGATGCGGAACATGTTGCCCCACCTGGTGCGGCGGTCGATGAGGACGGTGTTGTCGTGCACGACCGCGTGCTCGAACATGTCGCGGAGCCGGGGTTCGTGTCTGAGGTTGATGACGGCGTCCATACTCTCCCTCCTCTCTCCAGGACTTCGCCCGCTCAGGCCCGCTCCTCTCCGGCTCCCGCGGAGCGGAAGAGCGGAGCGAACCTTGCGGTGAGGACGGCGGGGCCGAGCGAAGCGATGTCGTCGTTGAAGTCGCCGCCTTCCGGAACGATGACCGCGGCCTCGACGCCCGCCCGCGCGCAGCGCCGGGCGAGGCGTTCGGCGGCCCAGGCGCCCTCGAAGTCGTTGTCGCGGGCGATGACGAGGCGGCGGCAGGCGGGCGGGAGGGCGAAGGCGCCGAGACTGCCGGCGGAGAGGGCAGCGGCCGCGGTGATCTCCGGCACGGCGGTGACGAGCGACAGCACGGTCTCGATGCCTTCGCCGACGAGGAGCGGAGCGACGTGGTCGGCGGGCGAGCCGAAGCGCACGGCACGGCCGCGGATGTCGCCGAGGGCTTTTCGGGGCGAGGCGACATCCGCCTTGGCCGGACGGCGCGGGTCGAGCCAGGTGCGGTGCACGCCGAAGACGGCGCCGTCGTCGCCGGTGACGGCGGCGACCAGCGCCGGGAGGCGTCGGACCGCGGAGCCTTCGCGGTAGCGAAGCTCGGGGTGGAAGTGAGCGCCGGGAACCGGCAGCGCGCGAGACCCCGGGCGAGCAGATACTTCTCCGCGTGGGTGCCGTCTATGGCGCGGCATCCTCGCCACAGGCGTCGCGCGGCTTCGGCGGCGTCGTAGTCGCCGGCATCGCCCTTGGCCGGCGAAGCCGGCAGGGCG
>JAJDXX010000175.1 GCA_022823055.1 Candidatus Binatia bacterium
TGGTACCCGCCACTGCTCGTCATCGCGCCTTGCCGACAACGAAAAATCCTCCGCATCTTATGCTGCGAACTAACCAGACACCACACTAGTTCATTCGGTTCATTTGTCCACCAATCTCATGTAACAAGCCGTACCATGGACAGAGCGCAAGCCCGTTGCCGCGTCGGCGTGGATGTCGGCGGCACCTTCACGGACGTCACCGTTCTCGACGAGCGGACAGGGCAGATCCAGGAGGTCCGCAAGGTGCCGTCAAATCCGGCGGCGCCGCTGGAGGTGCTGGACGGCGTGCTGGCCGACATGCGCGCCAAATGGGGCGCCGAAGCCTTGTCCTACCTGTTGCATGGCTCTACCCACGCCCTCAACACCGTTCTCGAAGAGAAGGGCAGCCGCACCGGCCTTCTGACCACTCGCGGGTTCCGCGACGTCTACGAGATCGCGCGTCAGTGGAAGGGCCACGAGGTCTTCAACATCTTCTATCCCGGGGCCAAGCGTTTCGTTCCGCGGCGCCGCGTCGCGGAGGTGGCGGAGCGGCTCGACAAGTCCGGCGACGTGCTGGTGCCGCTGGACCTGGACGCCGTCGACGAGGCCGTGGCCAGCCTCTTGGAGCAGGGCATCGATGCCCTGGCTGTTGCGTTCCTGTTCTCCTACGTGAACCCGGCCCACGAACGGCTGGCGGCGGAGCACATCCGCTCGCGCTATCCAGACCTTTTCGTCGCGCTTTCGTCGGAGGTGAATCCGGTGTGGCGCGAGTACGAGCGCACCGCCACCACGGTGCTGAACGCCTATCTCGGCCCGCGCATGGAGCAGTACTTCTCCGGCATGGAGGAGACCGTGCGGCGGCATTTCCCGCGCGCGCATCCTTTCCTGATGAAGTCCAACGGCGGCATTGGCGCGCCCCGGGCCATGGCCCGGTTCCCGGTGCAGACACTGATGTCCGGTCCCGTGGCGGGGGTGGTGGCGGCCCACGAGCTGGGTGCCCGCACCGGGGTCTCCAATCTCATCTCGCTGGACATCGGCGGCACCAGCAGCGACATGTCGCTGATCCCTGGAAGCCCGCTGTTCCGCACCGAGTGGCACATCGGGCGCCATCCGGTTCGCGTCGACTCGGTGGAGGTGGAGAGCCTGGGGGCGGGCGGCGGCAGCCTGGCCCAGGTGCGCTACGGCAAGGTGCTCCAGGTGGGACCGCAGAGCGCGGGGGCGGTACCGGGGCCGGCCTGCTACATGCGCGGCGGCGGCCGGCCGACGTTGACGGACGCGCTGGTGCAGTTGCGCCATCTCAATCCCAGGGTGTTGCTCCAGGGCGAGATGCCCATCGATGCGGCGTTGTCGGCCGACGCCATTCGGCGGGAGGTGGCCGAGCCCCTGGGAATGTCCGAGGACGATGCGGCGTTGGGGATTCTGCGGGTGCTGGTGGCCAACATCGTTTCCTCCATGCGCACCATCACCATCGAGCGGGGCTTCAATCCCGCGGACTTCGTGCTCGCGCCTTTCGGCGGCATGGGACCGACGCTGGCCACGGCGGTGGCTTCTTCCCTGGGCATCGGCCGGATACTCGTCCCGGCGGACCCGGGCAACTTCAGCGCCTTCGGCATGCTGCTGTCGGACCTGCGCACGGGCGCGGTCACCACGCGGGTGGTGGCCCTCGACCCGGACAGCCTGACCGATGCGGTGGCGGCTCTCCGCGACCTGGAGGACGCGGTGCGGCGTGACCTCGCCTCTCAGGGACCGTCCCCCGAGCAGATCCGTGTTGATTGGCTGCTGGACATGCGTTACCGTGAGCAGGCCTACGAGTTGACGGTCCCCATCGCCAAGGATCCCGCGAAGCTCAACGTCGAGGAAATCTGCGAGCGGTTCGGCCTGGCCCACGAGCAGCGTTACGGCCACCGCGCGGACGACGAGGTGGTGGAGGTGGTGAACCTGCGGGCGTCGGCCTACGCCTCGCTGGGCAAGCCGGAGCTGTCGCGGGATGAGCGCACCGGACGACGGCAACCCACCGAGCACCGCCGGGCCCTCATGCTCAACGGGCCGCACGAGGTGCCGGTGTTTCGCCGGGACGACCTGCCGCTGGGTGCGGAGTTGGGCGGCCCGGTCATCGTCGAGGAGAAGACCTCCACCACGGTGGTGGAGCCGGGCTGGGCGCTACGCGTCGACCCGGAGGGCAATCTCGATCTTACGCGCATGCCGTAACGCGCCTGGATCGATCCCCCTCCCCTCTGGGAGAGGATCGGGGTGAAGGCCACCGCACGCGTGGTGAGTATTCGGCAAGAAGCACGGAGGCAAAGATGAAGATTCTGATCACGGGCGGCATGGGAGTGAACGGCGCGGTCACCGCGAGGCATCTGGTCCGGGACGGCGTGCGGCCGGTGCTCATGGACAACCGGATGGACACCTCGCTGATCTCGGACATCGAGAAGGACGTGGACCTGGTGATCGGGGACATCCTGGACCCGGAGGGCCTGGACAAGATCGTTGCCGACAACGGCATCACCCATGTGGCCCATCTGGCGGCGCTGATGCCCATTCCGGCGGAGACGGACCCGGCCCTGGGCATCAAGGTCGGCGTGGACGGAACCCTCAACGTGCTCGAGATCGCGCGGCACCGCGGCCTCGAACGGGTGGTGTTCACCAGCTCCAAGGCGGTGTACGGCGAGATCTTCGGGGCGCATGCCTACCCCGAGTACGTGCCGGTGAACGAGGAGCACCCCCAGAACCCGGCGGACCTCTACGGTACCATCAAGGTGTGCTGCGAGACCCTGTGCACCTACTACCAGAAGAAGTACGGCGTGAGCTCGGTGGTGTTGCGCTTCGGCTCCATCTATGGTCCGGGCAAGGAGGTGCGCCACGGCGCGCTGTCGCTCTACGGCCAGATGATCGAGAAGGTGATGTCCGGCCAGGGCTTCGCGGCGGAGGGCGGGGACCAGTCCAACGAGGCCCTCTACGTGGGCGACGTGGCCCGCTCCATCATCCTGGGCCTGCAGGTCAAGGACCCCGCCGAGCGCACGTTCAACATCGGCACCGGCGTGGGCGTCACCCTCCACGACTTCAAGCGCATCCTCGGCGGGCTCTATCCGGACAGCAAGATCGAGATCAGCTCCGGGCTGGAGTTCCGCATGACCGAGAAGAAGAGCTACTGCATCTTCGACATCGGCAAGGCCAAGGAGCATCTGGGCTTCACCCCGGCCTACGACCTCGAAGCGGGTATCAAGGACTACATCGCCACCATCGAGAGGCTGAGGCCGCGGTAGGGCGGTGCTTAGGCCGCCCCCTGCCGCTCCAGTATGTGGGGCATGTCCACACTGGCGCCGGATGCGCCGCAGGCGTCGACGAAGAGCTGGATGACGTCTTCGTCTTCGTCCTCGTGCTCGATCTGCCAGCCGCCCTGGTTGAGGGGGACGTCGGACTGGATGGGGCCGGGGACCAGCTTGAACATGCGGCTGAGCATCTTGAGTGCGAGGTAGCGGGCGGGTTGGGGGCCGGAGTTGAAGTGCTGGTGGAACCAGCCCTCGGGGGGTACCACGAGGGAGCCGGGCTTCCAGATGAACTGCTGTTTTTCCTCCCCCTCGGGCCACATGAGCGAATAGCCTTCCCCTGACAGGATCATCACGTGGGCGCCGGGTCCGTGGCGGTGCGCCTTCTTGTAGCGCCCCACCGGGAACTCGGAGACGTGGGCGCCCATGTGGCTGTTCACCAGCTCGAAGAACACGGTCCGGCTGCCCTTGCCGCGCGCCTCCCAGGCGATAGGCTCGATGTTGCCCACGTCGGGGATGAAGTTGCTCTCCAGCACCCTGTCGTTGTAGAGACGCGCGTGGCCGCGGAAGTCCTGGTCGTCCCCGAAGCGGTCCCGGAAGACGTAGGGGTTGTCCATCACGAAGTCCACGTTGTGGAAGATGTTGTGGACCAGCGGCGCGTTGGTGACGCCGAGGAGCTTGGCCTCCCGGTCGCCCGAGCCGTTGAAGTGCTGGTAGGTGGCGTTCACCGGGATGGCGAACAGGCTTCCCTCCTGCCACTCGAAACTCTGACCCTTGCCGTTGCCCTGCCACAGGGTCGTGGCGCCGCGGCCGGCGAGCACGTAGACGAGTTCGTCGTAGATGTGCCTCTCCGGATTGAGGCTCTTGCCCGGCGGGATCGACACCACGAAGGCGTCGTCCAGGTAGCCGGCGCCCTCCAGGTTGATGTAGACGCCGTGGCCTCCCTTGCGGTCCCACCACTTCATGGGCACTTCCTTGAGGTCCTGGACGAAGTAGCCCCGGATCACGTCCACTCCCTGGGATACCACCCAGCGGTCGTAGGGCGTGTCCATCACCTCGGCGTTCCGGTCCACGCGCTCGAAGTTGCCAAGACTCTCGATCTTCATGCTTTCCTCCGGATGCTTCGACTTCGCACGGCTTCCACAAACTCCGGACGAACGAATGGGGTGCGACGTGTCGGCCCGAGGCTGTGGTGTCTTCCGCGTGTTCGAGACTACGGTATGGGTTCGCCGGCGTTGGCCCCCGCGTCCGCTGGCGGCGGCAAGGGCTCGCCCGCGTTGACGGGCTGCGGGTCCTCCATCGGGGCACTCGTTACCTGGGGGATTTGCGCCGGTGCGGGCACCGCCGGCACCTCGTCGATCTGCGCGCTCCCCAAGTGCCGGAAGAGACGCGACTCCTCCGAAAGGATGGCCGTGCTCTTCTCCGGAAGGAACTTCTCGTAGGCCTCCAGGCTCCGGGTGAAGCTGTAGAACTCGGGGTCCTGTCCGTAGGAATTGGCGTAGATGGCCGTGGCGGCGCCGTCGCCCTCGCCGCGGAGCTTCTGGCTCTCCCGGTAGGCTTCCGCCAGCAGGATGGTCTTTTCCTTGTCGGTCTGGGCGCGGATTTTCTTGGACTCCTCCTCGCCCTCGGAGCGGTAGCGCTTGGCGATGCGCTCGCGCTCCGCGCGCATGCGCTCGAAGACGCTCGCCTGGACCTCGGAGGGGAGGTCCGCGCGTTTCACCCGGACGTCCACCACCGTGACGCCGTATTCACTCTTGGCCTTCTCGGCGGAGCGCTTGGCCACCGCCTCCATGGCGGCTTCCCGCTGGTCCGCGATGATGTCGGCGAAGTTTCGCGACGCCAGTTCCTGCCGCAACTCGGAGAACACGATGTCGTCCAGCAGCAACCGTCCGCGTTGCTCGGTCAGGGCGGTCTTGAAGAACTGGAAGGGATCGCTGATCCGCCACCGCGTCACGTGGTCCACCACCACGCGTTTCTTGTCCAGGGTCAGGTAGTCCCTGGGCTGCGCGTCGCTGGCGAGGATGCGCCGTTCGTACATGGTGACGTCTTCCACCAGCGGGGTCTTCCAGTGAAGCCCGGGCTCCCGCACCGCACGCTTGAACTTTCCGAACTGGGTGACGATGGACTGCTGCCACTCGCCCACCACGAAGAACGGGCGCACGGGCGGGAACAGCAGCACGACCACGACCGCGCCGACGAGGATGCCGGTGATGTAGGACCGGTTCATTGCTTGCCTCCCGTTCCGGGAAAGCCCGGCATGCCCTTGAGGGGCAACAGCGGCACGACGTTCTTGGCCCCCTGAGCGTCCAGGATGATCTTGTCGACCTTGGGGAGCACGCGCTCGATGGCCTCCAGGTGCATGCGTTCACGAGTCACCTGGGGGGCCTTGCGGTACTCGGTCAGCACCGAGGTGAAGCGCGCGCCGTCGCCCGTGGCCCTCAGCGTCCGCTCCTGCTTGTAGGCCTCGGCCGCCTGGAGGATTTCCTGGACTTCGCCGCGGGCCTTGGGAATGAGGTCCTCGCGGTAGCCGCGGGCCTGGTTGATGAGCTTCTCGCGGTCCTCGCGCGCCCGCACCACCTCGTCGAAGGCGTCCTTGACCTCGCGCGGGGCCTCGACGGTCTGGAGCTTGACCTCGGTGATCTGAATCCCTGACTGGTAGGTGTCCATCAGCTCTTGCAGGAATGCCTGCGTCTCGTTCTGCACCCGGTCACGGCCCACCGTCAGGACCTCCTCGATGGTGGTGTTGCCCACGCGGCTGCGCAGCGCCACCTCGGTGGCCGCCTGCAGCGTGTTCACGGGATCCCGGAGCTTGAACAGGAACTTCTCGGGTTCCTTGACGCGGTACTGGACGGTGAGCTGCGCGCTGACGATGTTCTCGTCGCCGGTGAGCATCAGGGACTCGGCCGGGATGAGACGCACGAGGTTCGGGCGCACGGGGTTGCTGCGGAAGCCCACCTCAAGGCGGCGGATCTCCGCCACGTTGACCTTTCGCAACTCCTCGATGGGCCACGGAATGTGGTAGTTCAGGCCGGCGGTGGCGATGCGCGTGACCTTGCCGAAGCGCGTCACCACGCCTTCCTCGCCGGGCTGAATGGTGTAGAAGCCGCTGGCCAGCCAGATCACGGCAATGGCCCCCGCGATGAGGAAGGGCACTCCCGACTTCAGGAAACCGGGCAACTCCGGCAACCGCGACAGCAGGTCCTCCCAGTCAGGACCGCTCTGCCGCCGCCGGCCCCAGGGGCCCTCGGATCCGCCTTGCATGAATGACTCCTTTGTTCCTATCGCCACCAAGCCGAATTCACGGGAACCATAAGAATCTATCATTGCGTCGTGGGGTCAGGCAACGTCCTTCGGTGCCGGCGGCCCGTCCCGCCGCGGGAGGTCCACCGTGAGCCAGTACCATTGATCCGGGTAACGTCGGACGAGATCTTCCAGAAGCCGCATGATACGGCCGGTGTTGGCGGCGACGTCGGCGCCCAGATCCCCGGTGCGTTCCATCTCCATCTCCGGTTCGATGATCAGTCGCAGCCTTCCAGAATAGCCGCGTACGAGGTAGACGGGCAACACCGGGGCGCGTGTGCGCAGCGCCAGGCTCACGGCGCCTCGGGCCGTTCGCACGGGCTGGCCGAACAGAGTGGTTTCCAGTTCACCGCGCTTGAGGTTGTCAGCCAGCATTATGATGGTGCCGTTGTTGCGGAGAATGCCCAGTATCCGCTTGACCGCCTCGCGGCGCGGAAGGGACGGGATGAGTTCGGTGAAGAACGAGCGGCTGTGGTGCAGCACCAGGTTCATCAGCCTCTCGTCGTCCAGAAAACGCATCAGGCAGTGGACAGGATACCCGGCCGCTCCCATGGCGGCGGTGAGGAGCGCGAAGTTGCCCAGATGGAAACTCAACGCGATGCCGCCGCGGCCCTTGGCGAGGGCCGCTTCCATGTGTTCCCGCCCCTGCACCTCGAGGACTCCCGACAAACGCTCGGGATAGCCCATCTGCACGAGGCAATCGAGAATGTTTTCCGCGATTCGCCGCTGCACGCCCCGAGCCAGACCGCGCTTGGCCGCCGGCGTATACGCGTCGCCGAAGGCCGCGTCCATCACGGTGACAATTCGCCGGCGCGAGACCGCACACATGGCCAGGCACCTGAGCACCGGAGCGGACAGGCGCATGAACCAGAGCGGCGGCATCACCCGCATGACCTGGACGAGCAAACGCCACAGCCCCTCCCATACGCGGTACACCAGCCAGCGGAGGGGCGAAATTCGGCGGGTCGCAGGCTCTGCCACCGAGTGGCCCGCGGGCTGACGGGCTGTGTGGGCCGATTGTGGCAAACCGTTTGTACAAGCACCAGGAAACGCCGGGAATGTCAAACCAACACGCCGCCGCCGTTGACATGCGACGCCGCGGTATGATACCGTCGCCGCTTTCAAACTTGCGGAAGCAAGCGATTTTCCAGCACATTCACGAAACGCTAGGAGGCAACATGATGCGCCGGTACTGTTTGGCTGTTTTGGCGGCGGCCTTCCTCGTTGTGGCGGTCGCGCAAGGTTCTTTGGCGGCCGACGGTGACAAGTATCCGAACAGGACCGTTACATGGCTGATCAATGCCGCTCCGGGAGGCGGGTTCGATCTGCACAGCCGAGCGGTGGCACGGGTCATGAGGAAGAAGCTGGGCGTCAACATCATCATCAGGAACGTGCCGGGTGCCGGGGGCATCATCTCGTGGAACCTGCTGTCCGCAGCCAAGCCCGACGGCTACACCATCGGCATCGTCAACTTGCCGGGCGCCATCGTCAGCCAGTTGTTCAAGGAGACGCAATACAAGCTCAGGGAATTCAGTTGGATCGGCCGCATTTCCGCGGGCCAGTACGTCTGGGCCGCGGGAAAACGGTACAATCTCCGAACGCTCGATGATTTTCAGAAAGCCAAGGAAGTGCTGATTACGGAGTCGGGTTACGGCACCACAGGCTGGGTCACCGCCGCGCTGACGGCCGCGACCATGAAGTTCAAGCCGAAATTCATCATGGGCTACGGTGGGGCGCCGGCGTCGAACATGGCGATCGTCCGCGGCGAGGGGCATGCTCGTGGCTTGGGGTTGGACTCTCCGGGTCAGATGGCCTTCGTCAAGGACGGATCGCTTGTCCCCACGTGGGTATATCTCGACAAACGCGACCCCCGGCACCCGGACGTGCCCACCGTGGGCGAGCTCGGGTTCCCCCAACTGAGTGTGCTGGCGGCCAGCCGGGTGGTGGCCGCGCCTCCGAAAACGCCCAAGGACCGCATGGCCGTCCTCATCAAGGCTTTCCGTGAATCCATCGAGGACCCCGAGACCCAAGCCGCGTTCAAGGGCATGAAGGCCAAGACGCTGCCCGTCTACGGCGACGACTGGCTGTCTGTGATGCAGACCCAGTTCGAACTGATCCAAGCCAACGCGGAAGTCTTCAAGAAGGCTCTCAAGTAGCGCGTTGACCGTCACGCAAGTGCGTTCGGTCCGGCCGCGCCGTCCATCGCGGGCGTCCGGGCGCTTGAAACGGAAGGGGGCGAGTCTGTTGGAGACTCGCCCCCTTTTTGCCTTCACGGAAATGCTGTTAAGATTCCCGGTTCAAGATTCTCAAGGAGGAGTGCATGAAGATCGAAGGCAGCTACCAATTCAACGCCCCGCGCGAGCGCATCTGGGAGATTCTGCAGGACCCCAAGGTCATGGCCCAGTGCATGCCCGGCTGTGAGGGCATGGAGGAGGTCGCCCCGGACGAGTACGAGGCCACGGTCAAGGTCGGCATCGCCGCGGTCAAGGGCACCTACAAGGCCAAGGTCGCCATCAAGGACAGGCAGGCTCCGAGCCATTACGTGTTGAGCGGCTCGGGCTCCGGCGGCCCCGGCTTCATGCAGGGGGATCTGGTCATCGACCTGGAGGACAACGGTGACGCGGGCACCACGCTGCGCTACTGCACCGACGCCAAGATCGGCGGCCTCATCGCCGGCGTGGGCCAGCGCATGCTCGGGGGCGTGGGCAAGATGATGGTGAACCAGTTCTTCAAGAAGATGGAGGGTTTTGTTTAGGGCCGTGCCTTGTCGCTCGCCGGGAACTGTGATGTAATCGCGCCCCGTTCTCAAAACGCCGCTTAAACGGGAGGTCGATGATGTTCAACCCGCGTCTGAGTCTCTCTTGTTCGGTCGTGTTCTTCACGGCCTGCCTGCTGGTTTCCGCGCCCGTCGCCGCGCAACCCGTCACCATGAAGATCGGGCACGCGACCACCAAGGGCGCGTACGACAACTGGGCGGACACCTTCAAGGCCGGCCTCGCCGAGAGGGTCGGCGACCGCATCAAGGTGGAGGTCTATCCGCTGAGCCAGTTGGGCGCGATACCCGCCATGGTGCAGGGCGTCCAGCTCGGCACCATCGAGATGGTGATGACGCCGCCGGCGTTCCTGTCCGGCGTGGACCCGCGCTTTGGGGTGCTGTCGGCTCCCGGCATCTTCGAGGACCTCATGCACGGTTTCCGCGCCGTGCATGATCCCGCGTTCAAGAAGGCGTACTGGTCCATCGGCGACGCCAAGGGCCTCAAGCTCGTCAGCATGACCTGTGACGCGCCCACGGACTACGCCACCTCGACGCCCATCCGCAAGCTTTCGGACTTCGAGGGCCGCAAGCTTAGGGTCTTCGGCAGCAAGCTGGAGATCGAGACCCTGCGCCGGCTCGGCGGCGCGGGCGTACCGATGCCCCTATCCGAGGTGGTCCCGGCAATCCAGCAGAAGACCATCGACGGCAACAAGGCGGGCATCACCATCTTCGTGCCGTTCAAGTACCAGCGCATTGCCAAGTACGTGCTGAAGCCCGGGGAGGGGCTGATCTGCAGCGGCCGCTTCGTGAGCAAGGTGTGGTTCGACAAGCTGGCCGCCGACCTCCAGAAGGCGATCCTGGACCAGGCGCTGGCCACCGATCCGCTCAACCAGGCGTGGACCCTCAAGTTCGTCGAGCGCATGTACAACATCTGGGTCAAGAACGGCGGCGAGCTGGCGGAGCTTTCAGCCGAGGACCAGGCCGAACTGCGGAAGCGCCTTTCCACCGTGGGCGACGACGTGCTGAAGGACCGCCCGGCGGTGCTCGAGACGTACCGGGTCATGAAGGAGGCGGCCAAGCGGACCCGTGGCGGCTGAGGCATCCCCAGGAAGTGAGCTTTCCCCGACCGCCGCGCCTTCCTGGCGAGGCGCGGCGCTGCCTATTTTGCGCGCGGAGGGGCCATGTCCAGGAATGAAGTCCCCGGGCCTCTCCGTTTCGTCATCGTGACGGTGCCGAGGGCGATCGTCGGCGCGCTGATCCTCGCCGGCATCGCGGTCAACTTCGCCAACGTCATCGGGCGGTACGTCTTTCTTCAGCCCCTCATCTGGGCCGACGAGACCATGGTCTACATCATGGTCTGGACCGTCTTCATGGGCGCCGTCCTCGTTTCCTTCGAGGGGCAGCACCTGAAGATGGACTTCTTCTCGATCATGCTGCCCTCGCCCTGGAAGGAAGTCATCAACGGCATCGCCACGGTCTCGTTCCTCGCCGTCTGCGTCTTCGTGGTCCCCCAGACGTGGACCGTGGTGAAGCTCGTGTGGAACTTCGGACAGCGCAGCGTCGTCGCCGAGATCCCCATGGTGATACCGCACGTTGCGCTGCTCCTGGGGTTCGTGCTCATGTTCCTGGCCGTGGTCCTGCGCTTCCGCTCATACGTGAAGGGAGAGTTCGTGCAGCAATACGGCAGCGGCGACCAGGATGGCTGAACCGGGGCGGCCGGAGGGGACGATCTCGTGGAATGGATGATGGCCGTCGTGCCGGTGATCCTGCTGCTGCTGGGATTCCCGATCTTCGTCATCCTGCTGGCCACCTCCGCCATCGTGCTGCTGCTGTTCGCCCCGGTCCCGCCCACGGCGGTGCACATCAAGATGTTCGACAGCGTGGACAAGTTCGCCCTCATGGCGGTGCCGTTCTTCATCTTCGCCGGCGACCTCATGGGGCGGGGCGGCATCTCCAGGCGCATCGTCGCCTGGGTCCTGGCCGTCATCGGCGGCGTCCGCGGCAGCCTGGCGCTGACCGCGGTGGGGACCTGCACCGTCTTCGGCGCCATTTCCGGTTCCAGCCCTGCCACGGTGGCCGCGGTCGGGCGGCTGCTCTACCGGCCGCTCCGGGACGCCGGCTACGACGAGAAGTTCTCCACCGGCCTGCTGACCTCGTCCGGCTCCATCGCCATCGTGATACCGCCGTCCATCGGCATGATCCTCTACGGCGTGTCTGCGCAGGAGTCCGTGGTGCTGCTGTTCGTGGCCGGCATCGTCCCCGGCCTGATCATGGCGCTGCTGATGGCCGGCTACATCTACGCGTTCGCCATCAGGCACGGCATCCGCGAAGCTTCCGGATTCTCGTTCCAGGAGTTCCTGGCGGCCAGCAAGGAGGGCGTGTGGGCCCTGGGCATGCCCGTCATCATCCTCGGCGGCATCTACGCCGGCGTCTTCTCGCCCACGGAAGCGGCCGGCATCGCCTGCGTCTACGCCATCGTGGTGACGCGTTTCATCTACGGCGACATCGGCTGGAAGGGGATATGGGAAGTGTCCGTCAACTCCATGTACCTGACGGCCCAGGTGCTGATCATTGTGGCCGCGGCCGGAGTCTTCTCGCAGCTCCTGACCATCAGCGGGGCGCCGCAAGGCATGGTCGGGACGATCCGGGACATGGACCTCCCCCCGTGGATGTTGTTGCTGGCCATCAACATCTTCCTGCTGTTCGTGGGCTGCCTGCTCGATCCCGCCTCCGCGATCCTGGTCCTCACGCCGCTGCTGGCGCCCATCGCCGTCGCCATCGGCGTGGACCTGGTCCACTTCGGCATCATCATGACCGTGAACCTCGCCGTCGGCATGTTCACGCCGCCCTTCGGGCTCAACATCTTTGTCACCCAGGCGCTGTTCAAGGCGCCGCTGAAGAGCCTCTACCCGGGGCTGGTCCCGTTCATCGTCATCAACATCGCGGCGCTCCTGATCATCACCTACGTCCCCGAGCTGTCGCTGTTCCTGACCCGCTATCTGGGGTGACGTTCCCGGCAAACGTGACTATATTCACCGCAGGCCGTTCGTTCCGAGCGTGGCGGAGCGAAGTCGAAGGGCACGATATTCAAAGGACTTCATCCCTGGTCTCCGCAACATGCCTATGGCGAAAGATCCCAATTTGCTCGTCAGCGTCATCATTCCCAGCTACGATCGTTGGCCCATGCTCGGCGAGGCGGTGGACTCGGTTCTGGTGCAGACCGCACGCGAGTATGAGTTGATCGTCGTCGATGACGGGTCCACCGACGAGACGCCCCGCCGGCTACGAGATTACGGCGCGCGGCTCACGATGCTCAGCCAGAGCCGCCGAGGCGTGGCGGCGGCCCGGAACCTGGGCGCCCGCCAGGCCTCGGGCCAGTATCTGGCCTTCCTGGACTCCGACGATCTTTGGCACCCGCTCAAGCTCGAACGACAGCTCGCGTTCATGGAAAGCAACCTGGAGGTCGAAATTTGCCAGACTGACGAGATCTGGGTACGCAACGGCGTCCGAGTGAATCCCCGACACAAACACCGCAAGCCCTCCGGCGACATCTTCCGCGCCAGCCTCGCCCTCTGCCTGGTGAGCCCTTCGGCCGTGATGATGCGGCGCGACCTTTTCGAGCGCGTGGGCGGATTCGACGAGTCGCTTCCGGTGTGCGAGGACTACGACCTGTGGCTGCGCATCGTCAAGGACACCGAGGTCCCGCTGATCCCGGAGACGCTAGTCACGAAACGGGGCGGGCACGCCGATCAGCTCTCCCGCTCCACCTGGGGGTTCGACCGCTTCCGCGTCCACTCCATCGCGAACCTCCTGGAGACCGGCCTGGACGGGGAGAAGGCCGGTTGGGCCTTGGAGGCCATGGCGAAAAAGGTTACGATTCTGACGCAAGGGTTCCGCAAGCGCGGCAACGAAGCCATGGCGCGGGAGTACGAGGAACGGTTGCGGCGGGTATCAGACCGTGTCAGGACTCCGCTTGGCTAGGAGTCGACCCCAACGCCCCGAATCGTCATTCCCGCTTTCCAGGCTGTGTCAAACCCCACACGAACAGGGCATGGCACGGCCACCCCGAACCGTCATTCCCCGCGGAAGCGGGAATCCATGGGTGGAGAGGGGCCAGGCGGGCGTATTCCCCGCGTCGCCCCGCCTGGATTCCCGCTTCCGCGGGAATGACGTAACCGGTACGTTGTCATTTCGCGAGTTTGGACACAGCCTGTCTCGCGGGAATGACGTATCCACGGGTGGGAGACGTGAACGAGATGGCACTGCGCGAAGACATCACGAGCTACGCCCGTGAGCGCGGCATCCACGCCGAGGCCGTCGAGCGCTGGCTGGTGCTGGGCGAGGGAGACCAGCGGGCGCTCCTCGAGCTCTCGCGTGGGCTCAGGCTCGGCGGCAACCACTTCAACGATTTCCTGGACTGGTGCGTGGAGATATCGTTGCGGGACGGCTGCTCCATCGCTGCCATCATCGAGGGCAAGGAGCTTGGGCCGACCCTCTCGGACGGTCGCATGGGCCGCAACGACCGGCTCAAGCACGCCAAGGAGGCACTTCGCCGGCTGCGCTATCCGCGTCTCACCCGCATCGAGGATGAGGTCCGTGGCCGCCTGCGCAACCTCAAGCTCGACCCGCGCATCCGCATCACCGTGGCGCCGGGCCTCGAAGGCGGCCTCACGGTGGAGTTGCAGGCCGGTAGCGTGGAGGCGCTGGCCCGTCTGGCCCGTGAAGTGGAGTCCCTGGCCGGGAACGATGCGGCAAGAAAGGTGTTCGCGCTCATGGAGGGGAAGGAAGTTGCAGACGTACCGGCCTGACAGGGTCGTCGTGGAAAGCGGCTCCGAGGACTCGGTGATCTTCGACAACCTGCGGAGCGCCCTGCCCGACGTGCCCTTCGTGACCGTGCCGGACCCCCAGCGCTACTGGGCCGAACGCGACGGCGCCGCCGACTCCATCTCGCGGGGCAAGCGCGATCTGCTCCTCATGCGCCACAAGGGCAGGTTCCTCAAGGCATGCCCGGGCAGCGACGGCCAAGTCTGCTGCAACTACTTCATCATCAACTTCGCCAGCAACTGCCCCATGGACTGCAGCTACTGCTACCTGCAGCACTATCTGGCCGAGAACCCCGCCCTCAAGGTGTTCGGCAACGTCGACGACCTCCTGGCCGAGACCCGCGACCTGCTGGCGAAGCACCGGGGCTTCCTCTTCCGCATCGGCACCGGCGAGATTACCGACAGCCTGGCCCTGGAGCCCCTCATCGGCTTCGCCGCCGCCACTGTCCCGTTCTTCGCCGAGCAGCCCAACGTGCTGCTGGAGCTGAAGACCAAGAGCAACCACGTCGAGAGCCTCCTCGGCCTCGACCCGAAAGAGCGGGTGGTCGTCTCCTGGTCCATGAACCCCCAGGCCGTCATCGACGCCGACGAAGGCCTTACCGCTTCCCTCGAAGAGCGCCTGGACGCCGCCTACCGCTGCCAGCAGGCCGGCTACAAGCTCGGCTTCCACTTCGACCCCATGGTGGAATACCCCGGCTGGGAAGAAGACTACCGCGACCTGCTGCACCGGATCTTCACACGTCTGGACCACCGCCGCATGGCCTGGACCAGCATGGGCGTGCTGCGCACCACCCCCTCGCTCAAACGCGTGATGCGCCGGCGTTTCCCCGCCACCCGCATCCTCTCCGGCGAGCAGGTCCCGTGCCCCGACGGCAAGATGCGCTACTTCCAGCCCCTGCGCGTCAACATGTACCGCAAGATGCGCGGCTGGATCCGCGAAGCCGCGCCGCTGGTCCCCATCTACCTCTGCATGGAAACCCGCGAGGTCTGGGACCAAGTGTTCGGCTACTTCCCGAGCTGCGGCAAGGAGTTGGGGAACGAGTTGGTAGGGGCGGAGCCGCGTGTCTAGCGCGGTTTGTCGGGAAATCGGCACCGGCACGGGAGCGACACCAACCTCGAACTCGTCATTCCCGCGCAAGCGGGAATCCAGGGGTGGGGATGGGGCGGCCGAACCTGGTCCCCGAAAATTGCATCCCGCCCCCGTAATCGCTATCCTGGAGCCATGTTCGGCGGCAACATCGTCAAGAAGGTCTTCGGCACGAAGAACGACCGGGAGGTCAAGCGGCTCAGGCCGGTGGTGGAGCACATCAACGGGCTGGAACCGGAGTTCGAGAAGCTGACGGACGCGGAGCTGCGGGACAAGACCGACGAGTTCCGGCGGCGGCTGGGGGACGGCGAGACCCTGGACGACCTTTTGCCGGAGGCCTTCGCCGCCACCCGGGAAGCGTCCCGGCGCACCATCGGGCTGCGCCACTTCGACGCCCAGCTCATCGGCGGTATGGTGCTGCACGAGGGCAAGATCGCCGAGATGAAGACCGGCGAGGGCAAGACCCTGGTGGCGACGCTTCCGTTCTACCTGAACGCGCTCACCGGCAAGGGCGTCCACCTGATCACGGTCAACGACTACCTCGCCCGGCGCGACGTGCAGTGGATGGGACCCATCTACCACGCCCTGGGGCTGTCGGTGGCCTCCATCGTGCATGATGCCAGCTACCGGTTCGACCCCACCTACATCACTAAGGACTACCGTTACCTGAACCTGCGGCCGGTCACGCGACAGGAAGCCTATCGGGCCGACATCACCTACGGCACCAACAACGAGTTCGGCTTCGACTACCTGCGCGACAACATGAAGTTCGCGCTGGAGGAGTATGTCCAGCGGGAGCTCCACTTCGCGGTGGTGGACGAGGTGGACAACATCCTCATCGACGAGGCGCGCACGCCGCTCATCATCTCCGGGCCGGCCGAGGAGTCCACCGACAAGTACTACTCGCTGAACCGCATCATCCCCAAGCTCCAGCGCGGCGCGGTGATCCAGGGCGATCCCTCCCAGGAAGACCGGGAGGCCATCCTGGCCCAGGGCGACTACACCATCGACGAGAAAGCCAAGACCGTGGCCCTCACCGACGGCGGTGTGGCCAAGGTGGAACGGCTGCTGGGCGTGCACAACCTCTACGACCCGCGCCACATCGACACGCTGCACCACGTGAACCAAGCCCTCAAGGCGCACAACATCTTCAAGCGCGACGTGGACTACGTCATCAAGGACGGCGAGATCATCATCGTCGACGAGTTCACGGGGCGGCTCATGCCGGGGCGGCGCTGGTCCGACGGGCTGCACCAGGCGGTGGAGGCCAAGGAAGGGGTGCACATCCGCGAAGAGAACCAGACCCTCGCCACCATCACCATCCAGAACTACTTCCGCATGTACACCAAGCTCGCGGGCATGACCGGCACCGCCGACACCGAGGCCCCCGAGTTCAAGAAGATCTACGACCTCGACGTGCTGGTGGTGCCCACCCACCGCCCCATGGTGCGCCTTGACCACGCCGACGTGGTGTACCGCACGGAGAAGGAAAAGTACGAGGCCGTGGTGGAAGAGATCGCCGAGTCCCACGCCAAGGGGCAGCCGGTGCTGGTGGGCACGGTGTCGGTGGAGAAGTCGGAGCTTCTCTCCTCGATGCTCAAGAAGCGCAAGGTCCGGCACAACGTGCTCAACGCCGTCAACCACGAGGCGGAAGCGTCCATCATCGCTCAGGCGGGCCGTTTCGGCGCGGTCACCATCGCCACCAACATGGCCGGCCGCGGCACCGACATCCTGCTTGGGGGGAACCCCGAGTTCCTGGCGCGCTCGGACATGGAGAACGAGTGGATCACCCGCGCCGCCAAGCTGCCGCTCCAGGGGCAGCAGCGCTACGAGGACGCGCTACGCGAGTTGAAGGAACGGTACGACGAGCAGATGCGGCAGGCCACCGAGCGCTACAAGGCGGAGTCGGAAGTGTACGAGCAGCAGCGTGGCGACGCGTTGCGCAGCTTTACCGAGATCCAGAACCGCCTCATGGCGCTGTCGCCTTTCCGGGACCTGCGGGAGGAGTACGAGCGGGTCTCCTCCTCCGAGTTGATCGACGCCTTGCACAGCTACCGCAACATCCCGGAGTCCTACGTCGAGGTGAAGGAGAGCCTCGACGAGGCCGTGTTGGCTCATGGCGGCGTGGATGAGTCCGGTACCCGGCGTGAGTTCAGCGAGGCCAGCAAGGCTTTCGGTTCCTTTGTCGAGCGCTGGCAGAGCGCCGACGGCCAGCGGCCGCAACTGCTGGAGGCCATCGACGACAGCCGGCGGATGTATGAGCAGCGTCTCGAGGAGTACGAGTTCGTAGTCACCCGCTCGGTGGTCTCCCAGGGCGAAGACGCCACGCTGGTGCGGGAGTTCGAGGCCAACCGCGCCGCTTTCGAGGAGGCCGAGGCCCACTGCGAGGCGTTGCGCATTCCCTACGAGAAAGAGACACGGGCGGCCCACGATGCCTACGAGTCCAAGCGGCAGGAATACGTGCAGGCGGTGGAGGAAGTGCGCGAGGAGCTGGAGAAGGCCCCGGAGGCCTATGGCAACCGCTACGACGAGATCCTCGCGGGCTACCAGACCACGTCCACCACGGAACGGGAGAAGGTGGTGGGGGCCGGCGGCCTCCACATCATCGGCACCGAGCGCCACGAGAGCCGCCGCATCGACAACCAGTTGCGCGGTCGCGCCGGACGCCAGGGAGACCCGGGCGCGTCGCGGTTCTTCCTGTCGCTGGAAGACGACCTCATGCGCATCTTCGGCGCCGACCGCATGCAGGGGATCATGAACCGGCTGGGCATGGAGGAGGGGGTGCCCATCGAGCACGGGCTCGTGAGCCGGGCCATCGAGAACGCCCAGAAGAAGGTGGAGGCGCACAACTTCGACATCCGCAAGCACCTGCTGGAATACGACGACGTCATGAACAAGCAGCGCGAGGTGGTATACGGCCAGCGCCGGGACGCGCTCGGGGGCGAAAAGCTCAGGGACGACGTGCTGGAGATGGCCACCCAGCTTGCCGAGGAAACCGCGGAGCGCTTCGTGGACAAGCAGGCCATGGCGTCGGAGTGGGACCTCGCGGGACTGGCCGAGAGTCTCCGGGGCCGTTTCAACGTGCGGCTGGAGTTCACCCCCGAGGAGATGGAGAGCCTCAACGCCGATGACATCGAGGAGAAGGTCGTCGACCTGGTCACGGAGAGCTACGCGGACAAGGAAGAGCGGCTGGGTCCGGAGCTGTTGCGGCAGCTCGAGCGGATCATCATGCTCCAGACCATCGACGTCCTGTGGAAGGACCACCTCCTCAACATGGACCACCTCAAGGAGGGCATCGGCCTGCGCGGCTACGGCCAGAAGAACCCGCTGCACGAGTACCAGCGGGAAGGGTACGAGCTGTTCCAGGAGATGTCCGACCGCATCCAGGAAGACGTGGTCGGGAAGCTCTTCACCGTGGAGGTGGACCTGGAGCGTTCGTCCGCCGAACTGGATGAGATGGAAGCGCGGCAGGCGCCGAGCCGGATGATGCTGAGCCACGGCGACGGCGAGGGGCCGGAGCGCGTGTCCACGGTGCGGCGGGACGGCGACAAGGTGGGGCGCAACGCCCCCTGTCCGTGCGGCAGCGGCAAGAAATACAAACGATGCCACGGCAAGTGAAGACCCCCACCGGGGTGCCCGGTTTCCGCTTCGCGGGCGTGGCGTGCGGCATCAAGCAGAGCGGGCGCAAGGACTTGGCGTTGATCGCCTCCGAGGGCCCGGCGGCCGCGGCCGCCGTGTTCACGAAGAACCGCGTCAAGAGCCCGAGCGTCACCGCGGGCGCGCGACACGTGCGCTCGGGGCGGCTCCAGGCGGTGGTGGTCAACAGCGGCAACGCCAACGCCTGCACCGGTCCGGGCGGGCTCCGGGACGCCGAAGCCATGTGCGCCGAGACCGCGCGGCACCTGGGCATCGACGCGGGTCAGGTACTTCCTTCCTCCACCGGCATCATCGGCGTGCGCCTGCCCATGGACAAGATCAACCGGGGCATCGCCGCCGCGGCGGCGGCGCTCGCGCCCGACGCCCTCCAGGACGCCGCTCAAGCCATCATGACCACGGACAACGGCCCCAAGATCGCGGCGGCCACGTGCCGCGTCGGCGGCCGCACCGTTCATATCGCCGGCATCGCCAAGGGCGCGGGCATGATCGCCCCCAACATGGCCACGATGCTGTGCTACGTGCTCACCGACGCCGCCGTCGCTCCGGCCGCGCTGCGCCCCATGGTGCGCCGAGCCACGGACGCGACCTTCCACGCCATCACCGTGGACGGCGACACCAGCACCAACGACACCGTGCTGTGCCTGGCCAACGGCGTCGCCGGAAACTCCCGCATCACCCGCGGCGGCGAGGGCGAGGACGTGCTGGAGCGGGAGATCACCCGGGTGATGAAGGAGCTGGCGCTCAAGATCGTGGCCGACGGCGAGGGCACCACCAAGCTCGTGGAGGTGCGCGTGGACGGCGCCCGGAGCGTGGCCGAGGCCCGCAAGGTGGCCTTCACCGTGGCCAACTCCAAGCTCGTCAAGACCGCCTTCTTCGGCCAGGACCCCAACATCGGCCGCTTCATGATGGCCATCGGCAACGCCGGCGTGCCCGTGGTGGAAGAGGCCATCGACGTGGCCCTGGGAAGGGTGAAGGTGGTGCGCCGGGGCCTGGCCGTCGGCACCCGCGAGTCCGCCGCCGTCAAGGTCATGCAGCGCCCGTCCTTCACCGTGCACATCAGCCTCGGCATGGGCGACGCCAGCACCTCCGTATGGACCTCCGACCTCGGCCACGAGTACGTGCGCATCAACTCGGACTACCGCACCTGAAGACAATCCGTCATTCCCGCGAAGCAGGCCGTGTCGGAGCCCCGATCGAACAGGAGATGGCACAGCCACCTCCAAACGTCATTCCCGCGGAAGCGGGAATCCAGGCGGGGTGAGGCGGGGCAATACACCGGTTGGCCCCTCTCCACCCCTGGATCCCCGCTTCCGCGGGAATGACGTTTCGTGGCTGTTCGACCTTCCTGACTGACGCCGCCGTCAGCCCTGAAGTTTGCCGCGCAGTATCTCGTTCACCATCTGCGGGTTCGCCTTGCCCCGCGTGGCCTTCATCACCTGACCCACCAGGAAACCGAAGACCTTCTCCTTGCCGGCGCGGTACTCCTCCACCTGCGCCGCGCACGCCGCCAGCACCTCGTCCACCGCCGCGTCCAGGGCGCCGGTGTCCGACACCTGCTCCAACCCCTTCTCCTTGACGATGGCGTCCGGCCCCTTGCCGGTCTCCATCATCTCGTTGAAGACGGTCTTGGCCAGTTTGCCGCTGATGGTTCCCTCGTCCACCAACCGCACCATGCGCGCCAAGTCGGCGGCCGCCACGGGCCAACTCTCGATGCGCAGCGCGGCGTCGAGCCTGCGCTCCTTGAGAACCCGGAAGAGGTCGCCCATGAGCCAGTTGGCGATGGCCTTGGGGTTGGCGTGGGCCTTGACCGCGGCCTCGAAGTACTCGGCCACGTCGCGCCGCTGCGTGACGATGTCCGCGTCGTAGGCGGGCAGGCCGTACTCCTCCACGAAACGGTTCTGCCGCTCCCGAGCCAGTTCGGGCAGGGTGGCGCGGATCTCATCGACCCACTCCTCGTCGATCTCCAGGGGCAGCAGGTCCGGGTCGGGGAAGTAGCGGTAGTCGTGGGCGTGCTCCTTGGAGCGCATGGACCGGGTGACTTCCGCGTCCGGGTCCCACAGGCGCGTCTCCTGCACCACCGCGCCGCCCTCGGAAAGCGCCTGCCCCTGGCGCCGGATCTCGTATTCCAGCGCCTTCTCCACCGCCTTGAAGGAGTTGAGGTTCTTGATCTCCACCTTGACGCCCAGCTCCTCGTTCCCCGCTTCTCGGAGCGACACGTTGGCATCGCAGCGGAAGCTCCCTTCCTCCATGTTGCCGTCGCACACCTCGAGGTATTCCAGGATCGAGCGCAAAGTCCTCAGGTACTCGCCGGCCTCGCCGGGGTTGCGCATGTCGGGCTCGCTCACGATCTCCATGAGCGGCACGCCCGCGCGGTTGAGGTCCACCAGGCTGTGGTCGCCGCGCGCGTCGTGGATGTTCTTGCCTGCGTCCTCCTCCATGTGGATGCGGGTGAGCCGCACCCGCTTCGCCGCTCCGTCCACGCTCACGTCCACGTGCCCGCCGGTGCACAGCGGCAGCTCGTACTGGCTGATCTGGTACCCCTTGGGCAGGTCCGGGTAGAAGTAGTTCTTGCGCGCCCAGCGGCTGTGCCTGGCGATGGCGCAGTGGGTGGCCAGCCCGGTGCGGATGGTGTGCTCCACCACCTTGCGGTTCAGCACCGGCAGCACCCCCGGAAAGCCCATGCACACCGGGCAGGTGTTGCGGTTCGGCGCCTCGCCGAAGCGCGTGGAGCAACCGCAGAAGATCTTGGACTCGGTGAGGATCTGCGCGTGTACCTCCAGACCGATGACCGTTTCGTAGCTCATGCTCCGGCAGGTAACAGAAAGGCCGTTTCCCCGCAATCGCGCTTGGTTGACGCCAACGGCCCAAATACGTCATTCCCACGGAACAGGCTGTGTCGAAACCCTTGAGGCAAAGCTCATAACGCAACTACGTAACAGAACGTCATTGGTATGAAAATAAAATCTTGTCCAATGAATTCAGTTAGTTACAGAAGACCGCTGCAGCTCGGATCGTCATTCCCGCGGAAGCGGGAATCCAGGGGTGGAGGGGTGCGGCGTGCATCGTAGCAGCCCCACTCCACCCCGCCTGGATTCCCGCTTCCGCGGGAATGACGATTTTGGGAGGTTGGTGCCATTTGGTGTCTGAGGAGAGTTTTGACACAGCCTGTTCCGCGGGAATGACGATTCGAGGGGTCTGTGCCTCATGAGTTTTGACACAGCCTGGGAAGCGGGAATGCAGGCGGGCCGGGTGGGGTGGCCAATGATTCTTGACGCCTTCAACCCATTGCTGTTACGGATTTGGAATCATTCTGGCGCGTAGGGGCTCCGCCCCGCCAAGGAGGAAAGCATGGCCAATCTCGGGGGCAAGTACGCCATCGTCGGCGTGGGCGAGACCCAGGTGGGCAAGCGTCCGGACGGCACCACGCACTCGCTGCACCTGGAAGCCATCCGCGCGTGTCTCGACGACGCGGGCATCCGCGGCGACGCGGTGGACGGCTTTGTCACCAATCAGCCGCTGAACGACGCTCACCGGAGCTACGCCGTGCGGCTGGCGCACATGGCCGGCATCACCCCGGTGTACGCCACCGACCTGGCCCTCGGCGGCGCCACGCCCATCGCCATGGTGCAGCACGCGGTCATGGCCATCGACGCCGGCATGTGCCACACGGTGCTGTGCGTGCACGCGCGCAAGCGCTCCACCGGCGATGCCACCCCCGGCTACCCCATCCGCCGCGGCGACGAGCACTGGGAGCGGCCCTGGGGCCACTTCGCCGCCGCCGCCGGCCACGCCCTGGCCGCCCAGCGCCACATGTACGAGTTCGGCACCCGCAGCGAGGACCTGGCGGAGATCGCCATCTCCACCCGCCGGCACGCATCGCTCAACTCCAACGCCACCATGAAGAAGCCCATCACGCTGGAGGACCACCAGCAGTCGCGCATGATCGTCGCGCCGCTGCACCTGTTGGACTGCTCGCTGGAATCCGACGGCGGCGGCGCCGTCCTGGTCACCAGCCTGGAGCGTGCCAGGGACTTCCCCAAGCCGCCGGTGGTGATCCTCGGCATGGGACAGCACCACCCCCACTTCAGCCTGCTGGACGCGCCCACCCTCACCACCCTGGGCGGCCGCAAGTCCTCGCGCATGGCCTACGACATGGCCGGGCTGGAGCCCAGGGACATGGACTTCGCCGAGCTCTACGACTGCTTCACCATCACCGCCATGATCACCCTGGAGGACTACGGCTTCTGCGAGAAGGGCGAGGGCAAGGACTTCGTCAAGGACGGCCGCATCGGCATCGGCGGCGAGATCCCCCTCAACACCCACGGCGGCCTCCTGTCCCAGGCCCACCTGGAAGGGATGCTGCACCTCACCGAAGGCGCCCGACAGCTCCGCGGCAACGAGGTCGAGCCCGAGCGCCAGGTGGCCGACGCCAAAGTGGGCATCATCAGCGGCCACGGCGGCAGTCTGGCCATGCACGCGACGCTGATACTGGGGACGGCCTAAACCCGGTGAGCGGGCGCCTGCGCCATTCGCTCCACCCCTTACCGTCATTCCCGCGGAAGCGGTTGCGTCAAGACTCATGAGGCAGAGACCCCTCGAATCGTCATTACCCCGGAAGCGGGAATCCAGGCGGGGTGAGGCGGGGGAATACGCCGTTTTGCCCCTCTCCACCCCTGGATTCCCGCTTCCGCGGGAATGACGATTCCGTGCGTTGGCACCGATGCTCATCCACGCGGAGTTTGACACAGCCTGGAAAGCGGGATCCAGGGGGGAGGCGATTCTCGGAGAACCGCAGAGGAGATTTACGAGGAAGTCGCTGGCAACGGCAGCGCCGGTTTCCGCGCGTGCCACTCCGTCGCCTGCTCGTAGGCAAAACCCAGCCGTAGCAAGGTGCCCTCGTCGAAGTGCTTGCCGATGAGCTGCATGCCGATGGGGAGGCCGGCGTCGTCGAAGCCGCAGGGGACGGACAGTGCCGGCAAGCCCGCCAGGTTCACCGAGATGGTGAGGATGTCGGACAGGTACATCTGCAGCGGGTCGTGGGTCATCTCGTCGACCCTGAAGGCGGTGGTGGGGCAGGTGGGGGCGACGATGGCGTCGCAGCCGCTCAGCACCGATTCCATGTCCTGCTTGAGCAGGGTCCTCACCTTCTGCGCCTTGAGGTAGTAGGCGTCATAGTAGCCGGCGGAGAGCACGTAGGTGCCGAGCATGATCCGCCGTTTCACTTCCTGCCCGAATCCCTGGGCGCGGCTCTTCATGTAGGTGGCGGTGAGGTCTCCGGCTTCGGCCCGGGGGCCGTAGCGCATGCCGTCGTAGCGCGCCAGGTTGGAGCTGGCCTCGGCGGCGGCGATGATGTAGTAGGCGGCCACGGCGTAGTCGTTTCGCGGGAGCGATACATCCGTCACCACTGCGCCGGCCTTTTCCAGTTCACCGATGCCCGTCCGCACGGCCTGTTCCACCTCGGGCTGGAGCCCGGCCGCGAAATACTCCTTCGGCACGCCGACTTTCAGTCCCTTCACGTCGCCGGTCAGCGCCCCGGAGTAGTCGGGTACCGGCACGTCCACCGACGTGGAGTCCGCGGGGTCGTGGCCGGCGATGGCCTGGAGCAGCAGCGCGCAGTCGGTGACGTCCCGTGTCATGGGCCCCACCTGGTCCAGCGAGGACGCGTACGCTACCACGCCGTACCGGCTCACCCGCCCGTAGGTGGGCTTGAGGCCGACGATGCCGCAGAACGACGCCGGCTGGCGGATGGACCCGCCGGTGTCCGTCCCCAGCGCGGCGATGCACTGGCCGGCGGCCACCGCGGCGGCGGAACCGCCGGAGGAGCCGCCCGGCACGTGGTCCAGGTTCCACGGGTTGCGGGTGATCGAATAGCCGGAGTTCTCGGTGGAGGAGCCCATGGCGAACTCGTCCATGTTGGTCTTGCCCAGCGGCACGGCCCCCGCGTCCTTGAGCCGGCGCACCGCGGTGCCGTCGTAGGGCGGCGAAAACCCGTCCAGGATTTTCGATGCGCACGTGGTGGCCACGCCGTCGGTGAGGAGCACGTCCTTGAGTGCCACGGGGATGCCGAGCAGCTTCGATGACACGTCGCCCGCGGCCAAGCGTGCGTCCGCCCGGCGTGCGGCGTCCATGCCTTGCTCGTGGCACACCGCGAGGTAGGCGCCGATGGCGTCGTCCGTGGCGTCGATGCGCGCGAACAGCGCTCCCGCCAACTCGACGGCGCTCAGTTCGCGGCGGCGCAGCCGGTCGTGCAGTTCATGGATGCTGAGGAAACACGGATTGGTGGTCATGGCGTCCTTCGACTTCGCTCCGCTTGCGTTGCGCCAAGCTCAGGACGAACGGGCCGCCGTAGGTCCTGAAGGTCGTATCATTCGATGATTTTCGGGACGCTCAGGAAGTCGTCGTCCCGTGCGGGGGCGTTGCGCAGCAGGTCCTCGGTCCGCGGCTGGTTGACGACCCGGTCCGGGCGCAGGACGTTGACCACGTCCACCGCGTGGGACAGGGGCTCGACGCCGTCGGTATCGAGCTCGTTGAGCTTGTCCATGTATTCGAGGATGCGGTCGAGTTCGCCGGCAAGCCGTTCCTGCTCGTCCTGAGCGAGATCCAGACGGGCGAGGGTGGCGACGTGCCGGACCTCTTCGCTGGTGATTTTCACGCCGATTTCTTATCATGCGGGTCGAATGCCCGGCAAACGAACCCTCCCCGAACCCTCCCGTCCCGGCCGGCTGCTCGCTCCGGCGCGCCGCGGACCCGACGGCACCGTCTTTGAAATGGACGCGTTCGCGCGCGGCTTCCGGCGCATCGCCGGGGTGGACGAGGTCGGGCGCGGTCCCCTGGCGGGGCCGGTGGTGGCCGCGGCGGTGGTGTTCGAGCCGGGCGTCTTCAATTCCGACATCAAGGATTCCAAGCTGCTGACGCCCAAGAAGCGCGAGCGTCTGACCGGGTGGATCCAGGACCGCTCCGCTTCGTGGGCCGTGGGGGTGGCCGATCCGGGGGAGATCGACCGCCTCAACATCCTGCGCGCGAGCCTGCTGGCCATGGCGCGGGCGGTCAGAGGCCTGGATGTCGCGCCGGACTTCCTCATGATCGACGGCCCCTACGGCATTCCCACCGCCAGCTTCCTGGAGGGTGATGGTTGCCGGGCCGCGTTCCCGGCGCAGCGCACGATCAAGGGCGGGGACCGGGTGTGCTTCTCCATCGCGGCCGCGTCCATCGTCGCCAAGGTCGCCCGGGACCGCATGATGGTGGAGCTGGACGCCGCGTATCCGGAGTACGGTTTCGCCAGCCACAAGGGCTACCGCAGCCGCCGCCACTCCGCGGCCCTGGACCGGTACGGCCCCTGTCCCGTCCACCGTCGCAGCTTCAAACCCGTGCGGGAGTGGGTGGAACGACACGACCCAGGGTTGGTCGAGACTGTCGGACAGGCGGACCGAGGCTAGCGAGGAGGAGACGTAGCGAACCAATACGCGCGCCCGCAGAAAAAGTGGCACCCATGTCCTGAAGTGTCATTGATCTGAATTGTCAAATAAATTAGTAGGTTACAAATCCAACGTCTCATCTCTCGTCATTCCCGCGAAACAGGCAGTGTCAAAACTTTGCTCAGACACGAAACGGCGCTACCCCCCGAATCGTCATTCCCGCGGAAGCGGGAATCCAGGGGTGGTGCGGCGGGGATACAGCCGTTTGGCCCCCTCCC
>JAJDXX010000053.1 GCA_022823055.1 Candidatus Binatia bacterium
CGCCCGTTTGGCCCCTCCCCACCCCTGGATTCCCGCTTCCGCGGGAATGACGGTAGGGGAAGAGAACGGTAAGTAGTCAATAACGTTGACCGAAACCCTTCGGTCAGGCGAGCAGTTGCAACGCCGCCGCGGCGTAGACCCGCGCCGCCCGGCGCACCTGCCCCAGCGGCACCACCTCGGCGTCGGTGTGGGCGAAGGCCAGGTCGCCCGGGCCGAACATGACGGTCTCGATACCCTTCTCGTTCAGATAACCCGCATCCAGCGCCGCGGGGAAATAGATGGCTGGCCCGACTTCCCCCGCCTGCGCGCGCGCCTCCTCCAGGGCCACGGCCACCGCGCTGCTCGCCGGCACGTCCGCCGGATACATGAAGTTCCCCTGGGTCACCTCCACCTGCCAGGGCTCCATGTCCGTCAGCGCCCGCGAAATGGCGGCCAGCGCTTCTCCGGGCTCTTCGCCCGGCAGCAGCCGCCGGTCCAGCGTCAGCCGGCAATGGTCCTGGATGGTGTGGAGAATGTCGGGACCGCTCTCGATGTGAGTGGCCGCCAGGCTCGCCGCGCCCAGCTCCGGGTGTGCGATGCCGTCCACCAGACCGTCCAGCCGCTCCAGCACGGCGCGCGCTCCGTCCACCGCGTTGACCCCGGCCCACGGCGTGCTGCTGTGGCAGGACTTACCGCGCACTACCACGTCCACGTCGATCCGGCCCTTGTTGCCCAGGCAGACCCGGTTGGTGGTGCCCAGGCCGACGATGCCGTAACGGGCTGCAAGCCCGTCCTGCTCCAGCATGTAGCGGGCCGCGTCGTGCCGCCCCGTCTCGCCGGCAGTGCTCACGGCCAGGGACAAGGGCCGCGCCAGCTCCCGGCCTGATCGGGTCACCGCTGCGACGCTCGCCAGCATGGCGGCCAGCGCGGCCTTCTGCTCGCAACCCCCTCGACCCCACACGCACGGCCCATCGAGCCCGTAGTGCTCCCCCGGCACTACCTTTCCGGAGAAGGGCTCCGGCATGGAGCTCGCGGGGTAGGTCATGGCGTAACCCATGAAGAGCACGCCGTCCGCCGGATGCGACGCCGTTCCGCCGAGTTGCCAGAGCAGGTTGCCCATGCCGTCAATGCGCGGCGCCACGCCGGTGAGCGCTTCGAGCCGCGGCGCCACCACGTCGGCCACGAAGGCCGTCACCGCCGGATCGGACTCCATGCGCTCCGTGTGCTCCGACGGGACCCGCAGCAGCTCGATGAACAGCGCGTCCAGCTCTGCATCATCGACTTGCTCGTCGCCGATGCGGAACGCTTCGCGGACATCCATGGTCACCCCTCCTCCGGCTCGAAGACCTCCACCCGGATCGCCTGTCCGCGACCCGACTCCGGACAGGCGCTGACGGCCACCAGGCAATCCATCTCGGCGCGGAAGTCCACGTGCGCCTCGTCCTTGGGGCGCACGAAGGTGTCGAAGATGGCGCCCGTTTCCGGGTCGAAGCGCATGGTCTGAAAGATGTTGAACGGGCTCGGGATGTCCACCGGAACAATGTCCCACGGGCGCACCGCATCGGACAGGTTCTCGTAGCACCCGTGGGTGGGGATGTCCTCGGGCCGTTTGGGATTGGGGTCCACCCCCTCGATGAAGTTCCGCTGGGCGAGTCCCGCGGCTACCAGCTCAAAGCGCTTCCGGCTGCACATGCCCTTCTGCAGGTCGTGCCGCCCCTGCGCGAACGTGTCCGTGACGATGGTCAGCAGCGGATTGTTGAGCTTGGACAGGAGCTGGTCGCCCGTGCTGATGAAGAGCTTGGCCTGGTTGGTCTTGGTGCGCGCCTGGTCGAAACGCTCTGTGAGGTCGTGCAGGTTGAAGGCTACGAAATCCACGACCGACCGCCCCGCCACGCGGACACACTGTCCTTTCGTGACGGTAACGGCGTAGCCTGAGTTCTTCGGGACGGTCACGCTGCTGAGTACGTTGTGCGACATGTCTTCCAACCTTCTCCGGCGGAGAGCCTCCCGCACCGCATCGAGGCGGTACGCGTCTGCCGGCGACAGGTACGGCGACCACCCTTCGGGCTCTTCCAACAACTCGACGTCCACTTCGGCAACGCGCTCTCCTTCGCGGACCAGCTTCGTCACCTTGCGCCTGTTCATACACGCCCTTCCACTTGCCATGAACGGAGGCTTCTGCTAACCCGAATTCAGTTGCAAAGTCAAAAGGGAGAACCGTCATGTTCACCGACAAAGTCGAGTTGAAGGACTTCGAAAAGATGGATCCGGAGTACCAGGACCTGCTGAAGCGGGTGCTCGCGATCCAGTGCGACTGCGAGATCGGCGGGCCGCATCTCTACATTGAGGACATGCTTCCCAACGCGCCCACGAAGCTGTACCAGCTCGTCGTGGCGCGGACGGCGGCCGAAGAGGTGGACCACTACCGCAAGATGGCCCGCTTGGCCGGAGACATCGGCGAGGACGTGTCCTACGTGTTGAGCTGGCCCAACCAGAAGCGTTACGTGGAGGCCTTCCGCGGCAAAATCACCACTTGGGAGGATTTCGCGGTCTTCGGCTTCCTGATCGACCGGGTGGGGCGCTTCCAGCTTGAGGAGTTCGAGGACTGTAGCTACGTGCCTCTCGCCGAGATCCTTCCCACCATGGAGCTGGAAGAATCGGCTCACATCGCCTTCGGCACGAACCTGACGCGGGAGATGGCCGAGAAGGGGGACGAGTCGAAAGAACGGGTCCAAAAGTCCATCAACTACTGGTACGTCAAGGGCCTGGACATGTTCGGCAAGTCCGACTCATGGCGCTCCGAGCGGTACCGCCACTGGGGTCTCAAGCGGCGCACCAACCGCCAGCAGCGGGCGGAGTACACCGCGGAAGTCAACGCCCTCATCACGGACATGGGCCTCGATATTCCCGACCCCAACGAGGGCCGGCTCTACACCTGAGGCTGAGATGGAAATGGCACAAGCACCCCATACTGTCGAGTTGGACGAGTACCTGAAGGACTTCATTACCGCGGTCCACGGGGCCGTCAACAAGGCGATACCCAACATCAAGGACGAGAAGCTCGTGGACCAGGCCCTCCGGGACTGCCAGGAGGTTCTGGACATGGTGATGGAGGGGAAAGTGTCCGAGTGGGTGGAGTAAGAGGTTCGGACCCTTGGACATCGTCGTCTGCGGCAAGATCATTCCCGCCAGCACCGTCACCATCGAGATCGATCCGGCCACCAAGCGGATGATCCGCAAGGGCGTGGCCCACGAGTTGGACCCGGCCGCGGCCAGCGCCGTGGAGGAGGGCCTGCGGCTGATGGAGAAGGTGGGCGGCACGCTCACGCTGGTGACCATGGGGTTCAACGAGATCACCATCGGCATCCGTACCGCGCTGGCTATGGGCGCGACCTCCGCGGTGCACATCTTCGACGACGCCCTCGCGGGGTCCGACACCTTGGCCACCGCCAAGGCCTTGGCCGCGGCGATCGGCAAGAGGCCCTTCGACCTCATCATCTGCGGCACCGAGAGCAGCGACAGCTATTCCGGCATCGTGCCCGGCCAGGTGGCGCGCCTGCTCGGGGTCCCGCCCGTGACCTTCGCCACCGAAATGGCGGTGGAGGGGAACACCCTCACGGTGAAGCGCCAGAGCGAGTCGGGCTACGACGTGGTGGAGGCCGACCTGCCCGCGCTGGTGACCGTCACCAGCGGCATCAACGAGCCGCGCTACCCGCAACTCAAGGGCATCATGGCCGCCAAGCGGAAAGAGATCCTGCAGTACTCCGCGGCGGACCTGGGCCTCGCGGCCGGCGATGTCGGCGAGGCGGGCGCGCGGGAGAAGGTGCTGGAGGTGGGCAGGCCGCCACGGCGCGACGTCGGCGAGGTGGTGGAAGACGATGGCGAGGGGGGCAAGCGCATCGCCGATTTCCTGGCCGAGGCCAAAGTCATCTAGCAAGGTCTTCCCGATGTCTGACGTGATTTGGGTCTATGGCGAGGTTGTGGACGGCGCCGTCACCTCGACGACGCTGGAGATGACGACCAAGGCGGCCGCCGTGGGCACCGCCGAGGTCATCCTGCTGGGTCCCGCGCCGGACAACGCGGTGGAATTGCTCGGCGAGCACGGCGCGAGCAAGGTCTACCGCTCGCCCGACCCGGTGTTTCGCGACTACCTGACCCTGCCCGCCGCCGCGGTGGTGGAGTCCCTCGTCCGGCAGCACAAGCCCGCCATGGTCCTGTTCGCGTCGAGCTACGGCGGGCGCGACGTGGCCGCGGCCCTGAGCGCCGGCCTCGACTGCGGCGCCATCACCGACGTGGCGGACTTTACCCTGACCGACGGCACGGTGGAAGCGAAGATCCCCGCTTTGGGCGCCAGCTACTGGAACACGTCCACGCTGGTGCACGACGACGTCAAGCTGCTCCTGGTGCGCCCCAAGTCCTTCGAGCCCGCCTCGAACCCCAAGACCCCGGAGGTGGAAGAGGTCGCCGCACCAACGGACGTGGAACTGTGCAAGATCCAGCTCAAGGAAGAGGTCACGGCCAAGGCCGAGGGGCCCCAGTTGGACAGCGCCAACGTCATCGTCGCCGGCGGACGCGGGCTGGCCGCGGAAGAGAACTTCGACATGCTGCGGGAGTTGGCGGACCTTCTGGGCGGCGCCGTGGGCGCCACCCGCGCCGTGGTAGACTCAGGCTGGGTGCCCTACTCCCTCCAAATCGGGCAAACCGGCAAGACCGTCAAGCCCGATCTCTACATCGCCTGCGGCATCTCCGGAGCCGTTCAGCACCTCGCCGGCATGAAGGACTCCAAGATGATCGTCGCCGTCAACAAGGACGCCGACGCGCCCATCTTCCAGATGTGCGACCTGGGCATCGTGGGAGACGTCTTCAAGGTGGTTCCGCAGTTGATCGAAGAGATCAAGGCGCGCAAGTAGGTACGAACGTCAAACTCTTGACAAGGCGCCCCCTTACGTTGTATATAGGTGCCGTTCTACTGACGCACCAGCCAGCTCCCCTCGGAATGAGCCGCTACGGCCCCGAGGGGTTTTTTGCATCCGCGTTCTTCCCTCTACGACGTCGCCCGCTGGTCGCCTCGTCAGGTGGCACGAAACCGTCGACAATAACGTGACCGATCGACGATCCCGTCGACCGGCAACGTCCACGGTGTGCAGGAAATCACCGTATTTCAACGCCTTGGCGTGGCGCGAGACGTGGCACGAGGTTTGCGTCATCAGGACAGTAAAATCATCCTTCGAACGAGGAACCAACGATGCAATCTCTTACCCTTCTCGATGTCGTCAACGCGGTCAGCGAGTACGCCCGGACCCCCAATGAACTGAAGGCCGTCGTCATCCACCTGGTCAACAGCGGCAAGGTCAAGCTCCACGGCGATTTCGCCGGCTGCAAGATCGACTTCGCGCACATCCCCTTGATGGAACCCGCCGTCGGCTCCCAGACCGTACTGCCCCAGCAGGCGCTGGATGAGGCGGGTTAGGCACGTCCTGTATTCGCAGCAGTTCGACCGCCCGATACTGGACGGGCTGTTCGGCCGTGCGGACGAGTTCCGCCGGCGCATGGCGGTCCCTTCCGAGAAGCTCGCGCTGACCCAACTCCACCGCGGCAAGACCCTGTTCAGCGTCTTCTACGAGCCGTCCACGCGCACGCGCATGTCCTTCGGCGCCGCGGCGCAGCATTTGGGAATGGGCGTCGTGGCCACGGAGAACGCGCGCGAGTTCTCCTCCGCCGTCAAGGGCGAGACCCTCGAGGACACCATCCGCGTCCTGTGCGAGTACCACCCGGACGTCATCGCCCTGCGCCACTACGAGATCGGCGCCGCGGAGCGCGCCGCCCGGCACAGCTCGGTGCCGATCATCAACGCGGGCGACGGCGGCGGCCAGCATCCCACGCAGGCGCTTCTCGACCTCTACACGATCCACCAAGCCTTGGGCGCCATCGACGGCCTCACCGTGACCATCGGCGGCGATTTGGCCAACGGCCGGACCGCCCGTTCCCTGGCCTACCTGCTGGCCAAGTTCGAGCGGATGCGCATCCTCTTCGTTGCGCCGGACTCCCTGCGCATGGGCGCCGACATCAAGGAACACCTCCAGGAGAAAGGCGTGACCTTCGCCGAGGAATCCCGCCTGGAAGCGGCGTTGCCGCAAAGCGACGTGGTATACTGGACACGCGTGCAAAAGGAGCGGCTGGACCCGGACGCGGCCGGCGACGAAGCCCTTGCGGCGTTCGTCATCGGCCCCGCGCAGCTCGAACTCATGAAGCCCAACGCCGTGCTCATGCACCCGCTGCCGCGCCTGACGGAGATTCCGTCGGAAGTGGACTCCGACCCGCGTGCCTGGTACTTCCGACAGGCGGGCAACGGCATGTTCATCCGGATGGCGCTGTTGGAGTGGATATTTGACGGCGACTGAGAAAAGCTATTCCGACGCCGGACACTCGCGGTCCTGACTCCCGTCGATGCTCTACGAGAAGCTGCTGGCGCCCCTGCTGTTCCGGATCGATGCCGAGACCACGCACAATGGGGCGTTGTGGTTCCTCCGGCAAACCAACGCGCGGCCATGGCTGCAGGCCCTGCTGGCCGGTCGCGACCACCCGCCCGACCCCCGCCTCGAGCAGACCCTGTGCGGCATGCGTTTCCGAAACCCCATCGGCTTGGCCGCGGGATTCGACAAGAACGGCATCGCCGCGCCCGCGCTGGCGGCCCTGGGCTTCGGGTTCATTACGGTCGGGTCCGTGACCCCCGGCCGCGGTCAACCCGGCAACCCGCGACCGCGCCTCTTCCGTGACGTTCCCAACCGAGCTTTGTGGAACCGCCTCGGGTTCAACAACCGGGGCGCCGACACCCTGGCCGAGGTGCTGGACCGCCAGCCCAAGCTGCCGGTTCCCTTGGGCATCAGCCTCGGCAAGGCACGGCAAACGCCCATCGACGAAGCCTTCAAGGACTACGCCTATTCGCTGGAAAAACTGTATCCGTACGCGGACTTCTTCGAAATCTGCATCAGCTCACCCAACACCCAACATCTGCGGGAGCTCCAAGAAGGCAGCCGGCTGGAAAAGTTGCTGACCAACCTGGTGAAGAAAGACGACGAGTTGGCGCGTTCCGCCGGCATGGCACGGCGAAAGCCTCTCTGGCCCAAGTTCGCGCCGGACTTGCCGCCCATCCTCCGCGACATCGCGTTGGCCATGTGCAGGGAGTTGCTGGACCCCGAGATCGATGCCGTCATCATCGGCAACACCACCATCGACCCCGCCTTCAACCCGGACCCGTCAAAAGGCGGCTACAGCGGCCCCCCGCTCTTCCCCAAGGCACTGGACCAAGTCCGTGGCGCCGCTGCCGCCCTCGCCGGCTGCCTCACGCTGGTGGGCAACGGCGGCATCTTCAACGGCGACAATGCCTACGCCATGATGAAGGCGAGCGGCTGCGCCCTCGTCCAGGTCCACAGCGCCTTGCCCTACCGCGGCCCGCGGCTCGCCAAGCGGATGGAG
>JAJDXX010000058.1 GCA_022823055.1 Candidatus Binatia bacterium
ATCATCGGCGACCCGCACGGCATGCTGACCCTGCTGTTCGAGCCCAACGGCTGGCACCTGCTGGGCGTTCACATCATCGGCGACCAGGCCTGCGAGCTGATCCACATCGGGCAGGCGGTGTTGAGCTACAACGGCACTGTCGATTACTTCATCGACAACGTGTTCAACTTTCCCACCATGGGAGAAGCCTACAAGATGGCGGCTCGGAACGGGGTGAAGCAACTCGCGCATTCGGAGGAGTGAGGCAGGTCCGGACCAGATCGCCGCCAAGACGGACTGCCGGGGCTACACGCTCCCTCTCCAGGCCGATTCCTCAACCAGAACCCGGGCACACTTTCGAGCGTTGTGTGGGTCGATACACCGGCCGTCCCATGTGCTTGAGTCCGCGGAGTGGTGAATACTTGCGGTCTTCGAGGCCAGCTCCAGTCAGGGGCCTTTTGGCCTGACGTTCGAAGCGGCCAGCCGCTTGCGCAGCCAGCGCTCCGGTCCTTCGTGTCGAGCTGATCGAGAAGGTCGGCGTCCTAGGCCTGCATCGTTCCACCCATGTCCTGGGTCCACTCAGGCGGCTTGGACGCTTGCTCGCTCAACTAACGGCCTAGGCCGGCCAGCGCGTGGCCGACCGCATCGAAACCCTGTTGTCGGGGTCCAGCATGACCGTGCAAGAACCGTCTCCGGGCCGCTATCCCTTCGCTGATATGGAAAATTCCCCAACCAAGCGTGCGAGTCAGCCCAAAAGTTTCGGGATCGCTGTGGTCGGCGATTGAGCTAAACGCCCACGGGTCGGCACTGACGAGTCGTCTTGTCGCTTCGGAAGCCAGGCGGCGACTTTGTCACCGTCGTGCGCGTTGCCCGATATGTCCCTGCCGGGCAGCTACCCCGTCCGGCTCGGTTTACCGCAGGTCGGGCATAAGCTCAAAGAACGTGTCGCCGCGGTCCTGCACAACCCTCAGATACGCCACGTCGTACACTTCGCCGGCAACGCGGGTGATCGTCGGGTCGTTGGTGATCGCTGCAATGGCCGCCGCTTCCCATGCCCGCTCGCAAGGCCACGAATGCAGAAGGTGCACGTGAGGGTTGGCGCACCGGTAGTCTTGAAGGCGGCTGTCCACCGAAACGGCGATGCCGAGCTTGATCCGCTCCGGCATTCTGTCCGGCTCAAGCTGGACGATGTAGAGCATTGAGCGCCCGCCTTCCGGCGCTGCATCGGGCGTCTTGCCGAATCCCCGCCGGTACTCCCGAATCCGGGTTGCGCCGTCTTCGTCGAAAGTCAGCACCTCTTGATTGCGGCACTCAGGGTCGCGCGCCCGCTCCATGGGCACGCCAAGACGGATTGCGAGCTTCCGCAGGTGGCTCTTGTCCATGTGGATTTCGCTGGCAAGTGCGCGCAAGGTGATCGTCATGGCTACTCCTTGTCCTGCAATGTGAGGCAAGCATAGCATGGCGAGGCATGACAGGCAAGGCGACATAGCCAGCCCCGGAATGGCCCGGAATCGAACGGCACGGACGGCGCGCCCTCGAATCCCCACAATCCGCGCTACGAATAGATGATATCGCCGCCTGCCGTCTTTGGCTTCGTGGTGGCCGCCGACGATACTCGGACCTTCTTCGTCCGTGTGCGCCGCAAGCTCTGGGCTACCAACGTCACCCTCGGCAAGACCACCGAACTGACCGCCGCCGAAGCGCGCGAGAAGGCCATCGCCGAGATCGAGGCCGCCCGGACCAAACGCGAGACCGGCCCGTTGATGCGCGACTTCGCCGACGAGTTCATGCGCCGCGAGACCCGGTGCTGGAAGCCTTCGACGCGGGAGAGCAACCGCGACTTGCTGCGGCGCTACGTCCTGCCCTTCTTCGGCGCAATGCCGGTCGCCGACATCACCCGGGCCGACGTGCAGCGCTGGTTCGCCTCCATGAGCGGCACCCCCGGCAACGCCAACCGCGTCCTGCCGGTCCTGTCCGTCATGATGCGGCGCGCGGAGTTGTGGGAGATTCGCCCGCAGGGATCCAACCCCTGCCGCAACATGCGGCGCTACAGGATGGTTCCTCGCGAGCGCTTCCTGTCGGCGGACGAGTTGAAACGGCTCGGCTCCGTCCTCGACCGGGCCGATGACCGGCAAGCCGCCGCCGTGATCCGGCTGCTGCTGTTCACCGGCGCCCGGTCCTCCGAGATCACCGGGCTCAGATGGGACTGGATACAGACCACCCGCGCAGTGCTGCCCGACTCCAAGACCGGCCCCAAGACGATCCAGCTTCCGGCCCCGGCAAGGGCCGTGCTCGCGGCCCTGCCGCGCACCGGCGGGTTCGTCTTTCCCAACCGCCAGGGCGACGGCCCGATGAACGATCTCGGCAAGCGATGGCACAAGCTCCGCCGCCTTGCTGGGCTGGAGGACATGCGTATCCGCGATTGCCGCCACACCTACGCCTCCCCTGCCGTGATGAGCGGCCTCGACCTCTATACCGTGGGAAGATCGCTAGGCCATGCCGACACCGCCGCGACCGAGAGGTACGCCCATCTGGCGGACGAGCACATCGACTCGGAGTACCCGTACGGTCTCGGGCATCGAAGAGCGAAGCGACATCACCACATCACCGACGCACAGAAGGAGAAGATCCCGGGCGGGAACGCCGAGCGGTTGCTGAACTTGGCGTACGGCCTCCGAAGGACGGGTGCTCCCGCAACGCCACCAACCGCGAACCGGCCGAGCCCCCCTCAACCGCCGGGCCGCGGAAAAGGCTTGTTGACAGTACGTTCTTCAGCACCTATGATTCCCGTACTTTAAGGGTCCAGTTGAGGAGGCGCGAGTGAAGTTCTCTCAAGACATAGTTCCACTGGCCGACCTGAAAACGAACCCCGGCCGCGTAGTGAAGCATGCCGCAGAATCCCGCCGTCCCGTTCTCGTCACCAGCCGCGGGCGAGGCGTCGCGGTTGTCCAGTCCGTCGAAGAATTCGAGGCAGCCGACGATGAGCGCGCCTTCATGCGAGCGGTGGTCGAAGGGTTGTCGGATATCGAGGAAGGACGCGAGATCTCGTTGGCCGAAGCGAAATCCCGGCTCGGTCTCAAGTAGTCGTGCCCGTGGAGATCCGGCTGGCCGATTCCGCCCTGGCCGACCTGAACGAGATCCAGGACTGGTATGCCGGCGAGGGCGTTCCGGATGTGGGCTTGCGCTTGATCCGAAGGATCATGGAACGCGTCGAGAGCCTTGCGCATCACCCCGACATGGGACGCATCGTACCGGAGTTCGGGCAGGCTTCGCTCAGGGAACTGACGAATCCGCCATTCAGGATCATCTACCGACGGGACCGGGACGCCGTGCGGGTCGTTCGGGTCTGGCGTGGCGAACGCCTGTTGCGGCTGCCCGACGACGAAGAGGGAACGGTTTGATCGGCCGTCTTCAGCCGATGGGCATTACTCACGCCTGAAGCGCACGGCGAATTCGTTATGTCGATCGCATCCGTTGCATCGCTCGGCCGGGAAGACCTCGAGGAATGGGCGGGATCAGCGGTCGTGGAGCGCGGCAGGAACTACCGGCGCCGCGTGCGCGACCTTGCCGTGACTCGGGACGGGCGTTTGATCGCCGACGTCATGGGCGGCGAGAGCTATCTCACCCTTGCGTGGATGGCCGGCGACACGCCTGACTACCAGTGCAGTTGTCCTTACGCAGGGCCGTGCAAACATGCCGTCGCCGTGATCCTGACTTGTCAGGACCACTTGTGTTCCGGAAAACCGGTTCCGGAGATCGAGTCCGATGAACTGGATGCCCGGTTGTCCGCGTATGGGTTGGCGGACGGGCTGGAGCAGGTCTTCGATGTCGAGAAGGCGCGCGCTGCCCTCAAGGCCATGTCCAAGGCGAAACTCGTCGAATGGGCGATGGGCAGGTTTGCCGTCGATCCGTCGCTTTTTGATACGTTGCCTTTGGCGGCGCCGCTGACCGACAAGGCTCTGGCCCGGACAGTAGCCCGGCTGCGCCGCCGGATCCGCGATACGGCGAACGAGCGAGGCTGGCAGGATCATTGGAACCACCGCGGTTACACGCCGGATTATGAGCCGATTCGGGTGCAGCTCGAAGAGCTGTTGAAGGCCGGGCATGAAGCCGTGGTGGCGGAGTTGGGAGAGGAGATATTCGAACTGGGAACTGCGCAGGTCGAGGAATCGGACGACGAGGGTGAAACCGCCTCACAGGTCAGAGAATGCCTGTCCGTGGTGTTGGACGCGAGGGGGAAGACACGGGAACCGGCCGCAAGGCTCATGATCTGGTACTGGGACAAGCTGATGAACGACGAGTTCGCCTTGCTGGACGGGCTGCCGCCGCCGGTGGATGAGGCCCGGCTGAGCCGGGCCGACTGGCGTCAGGTTGCCGAAGCATTCGGGAACCGCTTGGCTTCTTCACCCAAGCCTGCAAGCGACGGCCGCCGGTCTTCCGAAAAGTACCGCCGGGAAAAGCTGTTGGCCCGCACGCGGTCGGCGTTGTCCAGGGCGCACGAGGATGAGCGGGCGATAAGGCTGATGATCGAGGAGCTGCCTTATTGCAACAACTACGTTGAGCTCGTTCAGTGTCTGTTGGCAAGCAAAGCCCATGACCAGGCGGCGCACTGGGCCCGGGAAGGTTTCCACCAGACCCTGGAACACTGGCCCGGCATCGCATGGAAATTGGTGGAGCTGTTGCTCGAGATTGCCAGTGGACGGAGGGAGTGGTTGCTGGCGGCGGCCCTGCGGGTGGAGGCGTTCGTGTGGCACACCAACGTGGACAGGTATCGGGATGCCGAGGAAGCAGGCCGAAAGGCAGACTGCTGGCAACCGGTGCGTCAAGCGTTGTTGCGCTTCCTGGAGACGGGGGCCGCGCCATCGTCTGCGGCCGGGTGGCCGCTGCCGGGCACCGGGCTTCAGTGGTCCGGGCCACGACTTCCGCGAACCTTCCCTGACCACAATGAACTGATCGCTGTCGCCCTGTACGAAAGTCGAACCGAGGACGCCCTGCGGTGGTTTCGGGAGGCGCCCCGCAAGGACCATCATGCCGAAGCTGTCGCCAAGGCTGTTGCGGGAACCCATCCTGACGTGAGTCTGGAGATCTGGAGACGCAAGGCGGAGAATCTGATCGCCCAAGTCAAACCGGGCGCCTATCGGGCGGCCATGCCTTACTTGTCGAGGACGGAAAAGCTTTTGCAGGGTCTTGGGCGGAGCGACGAGTACCGCGGTTATATTGCAGGGTTGCGCCTTCGCCACAAGGCAAAGCGACGCCTGATGGAAGAACTGGACAAGTTGGAAGCCCGCCAGGGCGACAGGAGGCGGTGACTCTGCGTGCGTTCGCGGGAATTCCCGCGCACGACCACATGCGTGTAACCGTGTCAGGCTGGTCCTGGCGCCAAAACCCGAAGTTGGCAGACCATGCCGGGTTGCCCGCTCCCGTAATGGGGCATTTCCCGTCAAGCACGACTTTCAACAGGCCACGGGCTACCGGCTTCACCCCCTGAAAGGCGATCTCAAGGGGTACCGGAGCATCTCGATTTCTGGAAACGGGCGAGTGACGTTTCGCAGTGAGGAGGACGACGCTTGCGATATCGACCTGACCGACTACCCTGAACGGGCGGCATGAGCATGACGATGATCGATCCTCCGCATCCCGGACGCAGCATCTGCGAGAACTGTCTGGAACCGCTCGGTTTGAGCGTGACCGGAGCGACCCGGCTGCTCGGCGTCGCCCGTCACCCCCTAGCCCGAGTTCTCAACGGCCACGCGGCAATCTCTACGGAGATGGCGCTCCGGCTGGAGAAGGCGGGCTGGTCGAATGCCGAGTTCTCGCTCTTGCGGCAGCCGGTCAGCATCAGGAGGTGGATCGCCGCAACCGCGTGAACCGACACACCGCCCTTGACCGGGGCTTCGGCAAGGGAATTGTATAGCAGTTTACTCAACCCGGGCGATCAGCGGGGTTTCGGCTTGTAGAGGAAGCGCCAGTCTTTCTTGGGCGGGCGGCGCATGATGGCAACGGCCACGTCTTTCGGCGTTGCCGCGATCTTGATATCTTCCAGATACTTCCGGTCCAATGGTCGGCTTCTTCGGTTGCGGCTTGGTCACGACGTTGCCTTCGGTGATAGGAGCTTCCGGCGCAAGGCATTCTCGAACTCCCCGCGCTTGACAGCATCGCCGGCCCCATCCCTCATTCTCGCTGAAACTGTAAAATGGACCGCACAAAGTTTGCCCGGCGTTCCAAGGGGATGCCCTGCAAAACGGCCAACTCGAAGAGGGGATAGACATCCGGGTCAACCTGTGCGCGGATGGCCTCCAAGTAGGCTGCTTCACTGTGTATGAAGGCTTGAGCTCGGCGCTTGCGGAGTTCGCTTATGTCTGCCTGTAGGCGGGTGCGGCCTGTTCGAGCCGTTGCCTCAAGATGGCTTTCCCGAGTCCAGCACCCAGCGATTCCCATCCCTGCTGCATAGGCGTGCCGCCGGACACTGTTATGGAGCGTTGCAGTCTATGCTTCAGGTCCTGAACCTGATCTGCCGCTGCGCGGATACGGTCCTCTAGCTCTTGTGTGGACAACTCGTTAGGGGGCACTGTTTCTCGAAGCGTTCTGTCTGGAGCCGCACAAGCTGCTAGCAGGAGTATCAAAGCCAACGTAGCGATGAAACGCATGAAACACATCCTTCGAGTTACGCGGCATAGGCGTAGGGGAGCACTGGCCGCTTGCCGTTCAAGACTTACTTCGGGCGTCAGAATCTGTAGTTTGGGGAAAGCGGGTAGTAACTCCAATTGGACAACCCCGGACGTGTTCACGAACTCACGCATTGGACGAGTTGCCGGCTGGCGCGTCACGAACACACTGCCAACGTCCTTCTTGTCGTTCGGCGTTCCTCGCAAGTCTTGAATGTCCCGAACCGTCACGTTGCCACTCTTGACGGACACGTTAGCCTGCTTGTTCAACAGCAGTTGAATGCACACGTCTACTGTTGGAGTTGAACGGCGGGTCAAGGCAGATCGGGTCTACCGATTCGTCCGGCATCTCCCGAAGGACAGGGAGATTGTCGCCGTAGTAGAGTCGGCGCACCGTTGTCCCTCCCTAGAAAACATCACCACCCGGCATTGGGAGTACCGAGGCGGGCTTCGGGACGATCAGGTCGGCGTACTTGAGCCGCCTTCCTTCCATGCCCCGGATCACGGCAGCCATCCGCACTGCCGTGTCCTCTTGCCGCAGGTTGTGCCTTCCTGCGAACTCCCGGACGTAGCGGTCCAGGTGCTCGGGGCTCATGCGGTGGTACACGCCGTGATAGCCGCGCTTCAGCATCGACTAGAAGGACTAGATGCCGTTCGTGTGCGCCATGCCGTACTTCGCGCCGATGACCGCCACCTTACCCACGGTGCCGCGCCTCTTCTTCAGCTTCTTGGACTGGTGCTTGTTCTTCTCCTTGCTACCCATGTAGGTCTCGTCTACTTCAAGCGGCCCCGCGAAGGCAACCGCTTCATTTTCGAAGGCCTCCCTGATCCGATGGGCCAGGTGCCACGCCGTCTTTGCGTCACGTCCAGGTCCCGATGCAGCTTCATCGAAGAGACGCCCTTCAAGCCCGTGGTCAACTGGTAGATGGCGATAGCCCACGTCTTGGCAACCCAAGGGCGAGTTGTGCATGAGGGTTCCGTCTTGACCGAGAAGTCCTTCCGGCAGGACCGGCAATGGTAGGGTTGCGGCTTCCGGGCGGTCCGCTCCTGGATGTTGTCGGACTCGCACTTCGGGCACCGGACGTCTTCCGGCCACCGGACTTCCGTGAACCACCGTTCCGCCGTTTCGTCATCCGGGAAAATGCGGAACAGTTCCTTGATCGAGAGTCCCTGTCTGAATGCCTTGCCGGGTGCCTTGTGTGCCATATTCTCTACTTCCGAATTATGGAAATAGTTTACCGGAAGACCGGCAGAATGTCAGGCCCGTTACCCTTGACAATTGCTTAAAAAGGTGGGAAAAAGCCTGAGTTTTACTATTTTGGATGGGCAGTTCACAAGGATTATCACGGGTGTTTCCAGGCACTTTTCTGGGACCCTAACGGGTTCTCTCGCCCTAGAGAAGGATCTCGCCATGAAACACGACTCACGGGCCGTTGCCAATAGGATCATCCGGTTGGCCATCGGCGGCAGCCAGCCACTCACCCCCCTCCAGATCATCAAGCTGGTCTACTTCTGCCACGGTTGGATGCTGGCGTTCTACGGGAGATCTCTCTTCCGAGACTACGTACAAGCGTGGAAGTACGGACCGGTTGTGCCCAATGTCTATCACGCCCTAAAGCACTACGGCGGAGACCCGGTAACGAGGGAGATACCGTTTCCTGATGAGCAGTTCGACGATGATGAAGAAGACTTGATTGGACAAGTCTATGACGTATATGGGCATCTACACGGGATACGGCTGTCGCAGCTCACCCATGCACCCGGGACGCCATGGGACGTGATCTGGTCTCAGACGGGCA
>JAJDXX010000046.1 GCA_022823055.1 Candidatus Binatia bacterium
TCCGAAGACGAACCCGACCCATGGGTGTCTTCCAGGATCGTACCTCCATGGACCGTATCCTCTTCGCCGTCTTCACTCACGAAAACAGGTCCCAGGGAGTCCCCACCCTCTTCTCCCTGACACAAGCCTTTTGACGTTACCCGTGGACCGGTCGCGGGCATGCTTACACTGCCGCACCATTCCTGTTACGTTACCCCGCAGCCGAACGACCGGCGATCCTGGACCGGTGTCAGGTTCGGCGAAAACCCTCCGACGCTACGAAAGAGAGCACACATCATGGCCAGAGTCCGCATCACCGTCGCCTGTTGGGACTATGACCGCACGCGCCCCTTGCAGGAGGGCCGCGTGCCGGTGGAGGGAGTCGACCTCACCTACCTGCCGTTCCGCGTGGAGGAAACCTTCTGGCGCATGCTGCGCTACCAGGACTTCGACGCGGCCGAGATGTCCATGGGCTCGTTCATGATGTCCAAGGACAAGGGCACGCCGCGCTTCGTGGCGATCCCCGTATTTCCCTCCCGCGCCTTCCGCCACTCCGGCATCTACATCCACACCGGCTCCGGCATCAAGGAACCCGGCGACCTCAATGGGAAGCGCATCGGCGTCCCCGAGTACCAGATGACCGCGGCCATCTGGCAACGCGGCCTCCTGCAGCACGAGTACGGCGTGGATCTCGAAAAGGTCCACTGGTTCACGGGCGGCGAAGAGACGCCCGGCCGGGAGGAAAAGCTCCGTCCGGACCTCCCGGAGACTCTTTCCATCACCCCCATCGGCCCGGAGCAGACGCTCTCCTCCATGCTCGAGAACGGCGACATCGACGCCCTGATCTCCGCCCACATGCCGTCGCCCTTCGTGCGCCGCTCCCCCGGGGTGGCGCGCATGTTCCCGGACTTCCGTGCGGTGGAGGAGGCCTACTTCCGCAAGACCGGCATCTTCCCCATCATGCACACCCTGGTCTTCCGGGAGGACGTGTACGAACGCCATCCCTGGGTGGCCCAGAACCTCTACAAGGCCTTCTGCGAATCCAAGCGGCTGTGCGCCGAGGCCATGTACGAGTACTCCGCGCTCAAGTACATGATGGCCTGGTCCATCGAGCAGATGGAGAAGGAAAGGGAGGTCCTCGGACCGGATCCCTGGGCCTACGGGCTGGAGTCCAACCGTCACGTCCTCGAGACGCTGGTGGGCTACGCCCACGAGCAGGGCCTCATCAAGCAGCCGCTGGAGGTGGACAGCCTGTTCGCACCGAGCACGCTGAACGAGTTCAAGGTATAGGTACAGGTCTTTGGCCGATCCCGAAAAACCGGGCGCCGACGTCCCTCCGACAGAAGAATCCGTGGCACCGGAGCCGGCCGAGATCGGCCCCGACCCCGCCATTCAGGAAACCAAGTGGTGGATCGACACGGGCATCCGGCGGGGACAGGAACCCGCCGAGCGCGAACCCAAGGGCGTGATCGAGCGCTGGGCCTTCGAGCTGCTGAAGGACTACCGGCAGGAACGCGCGCTCCAGAACATCGTCGACATCAACGGCCAGGTCCTGCGCGAGCTGGGCAACAATGACCAGCGCTGGGTCCACGTATCCCTGGGCGTCGGCGAGTTCCCCGCCAAACGCCTCAACCACATCAAGGACGCCCTGCGCATCCCCCGCTACGCCCGTGCCCTCGCCATCGACGCCGGCTACTCCGTCCGCATCCTCGTCACCGGCGACCCCCCGGGCGAAAAGCTCCTGGACATCAACTTCACCGAGTCGCCGTCCCTGGACTACTGGATCAACGGCGAACTGATGGAGGAGCAGATGTTCCGCTCCATCGACGATGCCCTCAAGCGCCTGCGGAACTCCGTGCACAGGTACCTGCGGATGAATCAAGCGGAAACGCCGGCATAACTGGTTGCCGCGTAACTACGGCGCTGTTCCCAGCCTGCCACTTATACCTCCCAAATAACCTTGCCAGTTCAGCAAATTGCCGCTATAATGTCGGCAAATTGCCCAGGAGTTGCGAACATGGCACCACTACCAGAACAGCGGTCCACGACATCAGGGACGGGCAGCTCCCTACCGACTGCCGCAGCAGCGATTCTCGGGGGTCGTGAGGCCCTCGGCGGGACGGTGGGCACGGATGCGGACATGACCAAGGCCGTGGAAGGCGGCTTCTCTGTAACGGCCGTTGACGCCTTGAAGCAGCACGGGGTCACGGATAGGGAAATTGGCCGGCTGATTATCAAGCCCCGCACCCTTTCACACAGAAAGACAGGGAACGGACGATTGACTGTGGCGGAATCAGACCGCGCAGCACGGGTTGCCCGGGTCATTGCCCTGGCGGAGCAAACCTTTGCCAACCGAGAAAAGGCCCGCCTATGGCTTCACAAGAGCCTCGCCTCGTTGGATGACCGCCGCCCTATGGACCTGATCCAAACGGCGGCAGGAACCCGCCTCGTCGAAGACGTCCTGGCGAAAATCGCCTGGGGCGCCGCAGCCTGATGCGGCTTTGGCGGTTATCGAACGCCGAGGATGCCCACCGCTTCGACGGCGGCTATGGCCTGTATCATGATGGCCGCTGGAATACACGCGGGCGCCCCGTGACCTATTGCGCCACCGGTCCCGCGCTGTGCGTGCTGGAAAAGCTGGTTCACGTGGAGGATCCGGCACTACTGCCGGACGGCACTACGCTGGTCTGTTACGAAGTGCCGGACGATCTGGCGACGGACGAAGTCCGAATAGACCAATTGCCGGTCAACTGGCGATCGAACCAGCCAGCGACTCAACATATCGGTGACACATGGCTGGACGGCGCCGGCAGTTGCCTGTTGCGTGTTCCATCGGTGATTGTTCCCATCGCGGAGTCCGGCGACAGAAACTTTCTGGTCAACCACCGGCACGAAACGGTGGCCCGCATCGTCATCTCCTACACGCGGATGTTCGAATACGACCCCCGGCTCTTCACTTTCGGGTAGAGCTGGCGTCACCCGCCCGCGGCGGGCCTGCCGATGGTGTTGGGCGGGGTGGTGAACGAGACGGAGCTGGTGATTTCGAGGCCGTAGCCGGAGAGGCCCACGAGGTTTCGGGGGTTGTTGGTGACGAGGCGAAGCTTGCGCACGCCCAAGTCCCGGAGGATCTGGGCGCCGATGCCGAAGTCGCGGAAGCTCCTCTGCTTTCCCGCCTCGTCGGTGCGCAGGCCCTTGCCTTCGGGCTGCAGGTAGAGCACGACGCCGGCGCCTTCCTTGGCGATCAGCTCCATGGACTGCTTGATGACCGAGCCGGTGTCGAAGAACTCGAAGCCGAAGACGTCGCCGGGGAGGAACTTGGTGCACACGCGCACCATGGTCTCGCGGTCCTCGGAAATCTCTCCCTTGATGAGCGCAAGGTGCTCGGTGGCGTCCACGTGGGTGTTGTACACCACCGCCTGGAACTCGCCTCCGTACCGTGTGGGCAGACGCGTGGAGGTGACCCGGTGGATCAGCGAGTCGTGCTTGAGCCGGTACTCGATGAGGTCCTTGATGGTGCAGAGCTTGAGGTCGTACTTCTTACCGAATTCCTCCAGGTCCGGCAGCCGCGCCATGGTGCCGTCGTCCTTCATGATCTCGCAGATCACGCCGGCGGGCTTGAGCCCCGCCAGCCGGCACAGGTCTACGGAGCCCTCGGTCTGGCCGGTGCGCACGAGCACGCCGCCGTTCCTGGCGCGCAGGGGAAAGATGTGCCCCGGTGTGCACAAGTCCCCGGGGGCGGCGTCGTCCGCAATGGCGGCGAGGATGGTCTCGGCGCGGTCGGAGGCGGATATGCCGGTGGTGACGTTCTTGACGCCGTCGATGGAGACCGTGAAGGCCGTACCATAGGGGGCCGTGTTATCACGCACCATCATGGTGAGGCCGAGCTGGGCGACCTTGTCCTCGGTGAGCGGCAGGCAGATCAGGCCCCGTCCCCAGGTGGCCATGAAGTTGATGGCCTCGGGGGTGACCAGCTCCGCGGCCATGGTGAGGTCGCCCTCGTTCTCGCGGTTCTCGTCATCCATCAGGATGACCATCCTGCCTTGACGGATGTCTTCCAGCGCTTCTTCAATGGTGGCTACGGGCATGGGTTCCTAGCCTAACATCTCCATGGTGAACGTTGTAGGGGCGGGTTGACGCTTGGTCATCCGGCGGCCTCGACCATCTCCGCCACCACCGACCGCGCCGCGCCCGCCGGGTCGTCCGCCCCGGTAATGGGCCGGCCCACCACGATGTAGTCGATACCGGCGCGCACCGCGTCCCCGGGGGTCATGATCCGCTTCTGATCGCCCGCCTGCTGGCCCGCGGGGCGAATGCCCGGCGTCACCAGCAGGAAGGCGTCGCCGCAAGAGCGCCGGATGTCCGAAGCCTCCTGGGCGGAGCAGACGACGCCCGCGAGGCCGGCCTCCTTCACCATTCCCGCCAACCGCAAGACCTGGGCGCGCACGCCGCCCTGAATCCCCAGCGTCTCGAGGTCCGAGTCGTCGAGGCTCGTAAGGACCGTGACGCCCAGCACCGAGGGTCGCCGCAAGTCTTCCTCCCCGCACACCTTCTCCACCGCCGCCGCGGTCTGCCGCATCATCTCCGGCCCTCCGAAGGCGTGGACGTTGAACAGCCGGACCCCGAGCCGGGCGGCCTCCACGGCCGCGGCGGCCACGGTGTTGGAGATGTCATGGAACTTCAGGTCGAGGAAGACCTCGCCGCCGAGTTCGTGGATGGTGCGGACGATGTCCGGCCCGGCCCTCACGTAAAGCTGCTTGCCGACCTTGAACATGCCGACTTCCGGCGCCAGCAGAGTCGCGAGGGTCTTCGCCCTCGACGGATCGGCCAAGTCCAGGGCCACGATGAGGCGCTGCCTGACTTGTGATGCCGTTGTCATGTCCGTCCGTCATCCAGGGCCGCGCCGATGCGCGCCACGGCGTCGTCCACCGGGACGTCCTCGGTGGTCCCGTCCTTGCGCCAGCGCAGTTCCACGTTCCCCTTGGCCAGGCCACGGGCGCCGATGGTGACCCGCAGCGGGATGCCCACGAGGTCGGCGTCCTTGAACTTGACGCCGGGCCGTTCGTCGCGGTCGTCCAGCAACACCTCGCGGCCGGCCTCGCGCAGGCCGTCGTAGATGCGATCGGTGACCTCCCGGATGGCGTCCTCCTTGTAGTTGAGGGGCAGCAGCTCGACGGCGAAGGGCGCTATGGACAGGGGCCAGATGATGCCGTCGGCGTCGTTGTTCTGCTCGATGGCGGCGGCCATGAGCCGGGTGACGCCGATGCCGTAGCAGCCCATCTCCATGACGCGCTCGTGCCCCTCGGAGTCGAGGATGGTGGCGTTCATGGCTTCGCTGTACTTGCGGCCGAGGTAGAAGACGTGCCCCACCTCGATGCCGCGATGCTCCTCGATGACGCCCTCGTCGCAGCGCGGGCACGGGTCTCCGGCCCGGACCAGGCGCAGGTCCGCGAAGCGGGCGGGGGTGAAATCCCGGGCCTGGTCCACGTGGACGGTGTGAGCGTCGTTCTGGTTGGCGCCGGTGACCGCGTCGGTCATACCCTCGACGGCGTGGTCCGCCCATACCTCCAGGGGCAGGTTCATGGGGCCGAGGAAGCCCGGCGGCGCCCCCACGGCCTGCTGCACTTCGTCCTCGTCGGCCATTTCCACGGCGATGGTGTCCAGCAGGTTGCCCAGCTTGGTCTCGTTGACCTCATGGTCACCGCGCACCAGCACCGCCAGCAGCCCCCCGGACGGCTTCCGGTAGATCATGGTCTTGATGAAGCGCTCCGGCGGGACCTTCAGGAACTCGGACACTTCCTGGACCGTCTTGAGGCCGGGAGTCGGCACCACCTCCGGCTCCGCGCCGCCCGCACCGCCTTCGGATTCCGGCAACCGCGACTCCGCCTTCTGCACGTTGGCCGCGTAGTCGCAGGCGCCGCACGCGGCGAGCGCGTCCTCGCCCGATTCCGCCAGCACCTGGAACTCGTGCGACAGGCTCCCGCCGATGGCGCCGGAGTCGGCCTCCACCGCGCGGAAGCTCAGGCCGCAGCGGGTGAAGATGCGCCGGTAGGTGTCGTACATGTTGCGGTACTCGCGCTCGGCGTCCTCCCGGTCCAGGTGGAAGCTGTAGGCGTCCTTCATGATGAACTCGCGCCCGCGCATGAGCCCGAAGCGCGGCCGCACCTCGTCCCGGAACTTGGTCTGGATCTGGTAGAGGTTCATCGGCAGCTCGCGGTAGGAGCGCACGTCCCGGCGCACGATGTCGGTGATGACCTCCTCGTGGGTGGGGGCGAGGCAGAAGTCGCGCTCGTGGCGGTCCTGGAAGCGCAGCAGCTCCTTGCCGTACACGTTCCAGCGGCCGCTGTCCTGCCACAGCTCGGCGGGGGAAGTGACGGGCATCAGCAGCTCCTGGGCGCCTGCCCGGTTCATCTCCTCGCGCACGATGGCCTCGATCTTGCGCAGGGTGCGGAGCGCCAGCGGCAGGATATCGTACACGCCGCGGCTCACCTGCCGGATCATGCCGGCGCGCACCAGCAGCCGGTGGCTGACCACCTCCGCGTCCGAAGGGTCTTCCTTGACCGTGGGTATGAAGGACGTTCGCCAGCGCATGCCATCACTTATAGGTAGCGCCCCGGAACGTGTCAAATTCCGGCTGTCTCGCCATACGGCTGCTCCCCGCCCCTGGATTCCCGCTTTCGCGGGAATGACGTTTCGGGGGGGTCCGTGCCATTTCTTTCCGAGCGGAGTTCTGACCGAGCCTGTTCCGCGGGAATGACGGTTGGCGAGGGTCGGCGCCTGCTCTCCGTGGTTCTACGAATGTTCTGTGGCGACCGCTTCGGGCGGCATGGCGCGGTAGCGGAAGCATCGCCGGACGATCGCCTTCAGGTCGTCCAGCATGGCGTAGAGGCAGGGTGTGAGGATCAGCGTGAGGACGGTGGCGAAGGATAGGCCCCAGACCACGGAGATGGCCATGGGCGAGAGGAACTTGGCCTGGCCGGTGGCGAAGAAGGCCAGGGGCACGAGACCGCCGACGGTGGTGACCGTGGTGAGCATGACCGGCCTCAGCCGGACGATGCCGGACTGGATGATGGAGTCGTACGCCGGCGTGCCGCTTCTCCGGCTGCGGTTGATGAAGTCCACCAGGATGAGGGAATCGTTGACCACGACGCCCGCCAGGGCGATGAAGCCCATGAGGGACATGAAGCTCAGGTTCTCCCCCATGACGAGATGGCCGATCACGACGCCGCCGAGGGAGAAGGGAATCGCGGCCATGACGATGAACGGCTGTATGAACGACTTGAACAGGGAACCCAGCACGAAATAGATGACGAACAAGGTGATCAGCGAAATCTGCGGCAGGGAACCCAGCGACTCCTCCATCTCCTGCCGTTCGCCCTTGACCACGACCCGCTGGCCCGGGTAGCGGCGGCCGGCGTCGGCGAACTGCCGCTGCAGGGCGTCCGTGACCTCCACCACGGTGGTCGTCCCCGTCTCCACCTCGGCGAAGACGCTCAGCGCCCGCTTCTGGTCGTCCCGGTTGATCTGGGTCGCGCTGATGCCGGTGCCGACGTCGGCGACGTCGCTCAGGAAGACCCGCTCGCCGGAAGGCAGCGTGAGCTTCATGCGCGACACCGTGTCGACCTGGCCGCGCTGGTCCCCGGGGAACCGGATGACGATGGGTACGTCCTCGTCCCCGCGCTGGATGCTCGAAGCCTCGACCCCCTGGAAACCCTGCTGCACCTGGCGCGCGATGCTCCTCACGTCGAGACCCAGTGTGCGGCCTTCCGGCTTGAGGCTGATGCGCAGTTCCTCCTTGCCCGCGACCACGTCGTCACGGATGTCCCGTACTCCGGGCAAGGTCGCCAGGAAGGCCTTGACCTCATCGGTCAGGCGCCTGAGGTTCGCGAGGTCCTCGCCGATGACCCGGGCCTCGATGTCCGGCCCTCCGGGCCCGGCCTGGAGACTGAGGAACTGGAGCTTGGTGATGCCCGGTATCCGCTCCATCTTGCCCCGGAGATCGTCGATGACCTCGGCCGAGCCGCGGACGCGGTCGTCTTGCAGCTCCAGGGTGAGCTGGCCGACGTTGCTTCCCCGCACCACGCGGTCCATGTCCAGGAAGGCGACGCCGACCGTGGTGGAAAGGGACCTGACCTCGCCGGGCGGCAACCCCAGCACGATCTCCTCGGCCTGAACGGCCACGGCCTCCGTGTCTTCCAGCTTGGCGTTGGCGGAAGTCTCGAAGTTGATGAAGAACTGACTCGATTCGAACTCCTTGAAGAGCACGAAGGGCACCCGGTACTGGGCCGCCACCGCCAGCAGCACGCTGACCGCCACGATCACGCTGACGGCCACGTAACGCCAGCGGATCGCCAGTCCGAGGACCGTTTCATAACCCCCGCGCAGCCTGGCGAGCCACGTGTGCTGGCCGCGCACGTGCATGCGGCGGAGACCGGTCAGGCGCTCGCGACGACGCATTCGGGTGAGCCACAGGCGTTCGCCGCGCCGCAGCTTGTTCGCGTAGGCGGGCGTGATGACGTCCGAAAGATGCGACGGCAGGATGAACAACACCTCGAGCAGAGAGAGCAGCAGCGCGAAGGTCACCACGATGGGGAGCGGCTCCATGAAGAAGCCGATGGTGCCCGGTATCAGCAGGAACGGGACGAACGCGGCGACCGTGGTCACCACCGTGGTGACCACCGGCCAGGCGACCTCGTAGGTGCCTCGGAGCGCCGCCTCCTTGGGCGGCAGACCCTGCTCCACGTAGCGGTACACGTTCTCGGTCACGATGACGGCATCGTCCACCAAGAGACCGAGGACCAGGATCAGGCCGAAGGCGGAGATCATGTTCAGGCTGTAATCGAAGACCGACATCAGGACCAGGCAGCCCAGCACCGCGAACGGTATGCCGAGAGCGGTCAGCAGCGCGATGCGGCCGCGGACGAACACGCACAGCGTGGCCAGCACGATGCTCAGGCCGATGGCGCCGCTCTCGCCCAGGGTGCCCAAACGATTTCGGATGAACACCGAAAAGTCGTTGAACATTCCGACGGAAATGGTTTCCGGCAAGGTCTTGCGGATCTCCTCCACGGAGTCGCGAATGCGTTCCGAGACGTTGATGGCATCACCGCTCTGCTCCTTGACCACCACGAGGTTCAGCGACGGCCTGCCGCCGTAACGCGACAGCACCGTGGGGTCTTCGAAGGATTCGCGCACCGTCGCGACGTCCCCCACCGTGAGGGCATGCCCGGTGTCGGTGGAACGGAGAATCATGCGCTCCACGTCGGCCACGCCTCCGGCCACCCCCAGGGTCCGCACCAGGATTTCGCCGCGGGCGGTCTTCAGCGCGCCGCCGGGCACGTTGCGGTTCTGATTGGCCACGGCGGCGCGAATCTCGTCCAGGCTCAGCCGGTACTGGTCGAGCCGTTCCGGATCGATCTCGACGAGTATCCGGTTCTCGCGCAAGCCGAAGATCGAGACGGTGGCGACGCCGTCGACGCGCCGGAGCTGATCCCGCACATCCTTGGCGATCTCCCCCAGTTCCCGCTCGGAGATGTCGCCGCCCAATGCGACGGTGATGACCGGGAGGGTGGACAGGACCTCGCTCACCCTGGGCTCCTCGGCCTCCTGCGGCAGTCCGACGACCCGGTCCAGGGCGGCGCGCACGTCCCCCAGAGCGCGGCTCATTTCGGTATCCGACTGCATCTGGAGACGGATTTCGGATTGCCCCTCGCGGGAAGTGGAGAGCATCTCGTTGACGCCGTCCACGTTGCGGACCCGGTCCTCGATCTTGGCGGTGATGAGCTCCTCCACCTCCTCGGGCGAGGCGCCTCGGTACGTCGTGTCGATGCGAATCACGCGGCGGGAGAAATCGGGGAACAACTCCCGCTTCATCCCGACGAAGGTGATGATGCCCGAGATGAGGATCAGGAGCACCACCAGGTTGACGACGACGGGGTTCCCGATCGAGAACTCGATCACCTTCTTCATGAGGACAGGTCCCGGCGCGTGACAATGCGAATGCGCGCGCCGTCCAGCAACAGGCGCTGCCCGGCGGTGACGAGGAGGTCTCCGGGATCGAGACCAGCGGCGATCATGTAGCGCGCGCCGAAGCGCCGGGCGATGCGCACCGCGCGCCGCGCCGCGCGGCCGGAATCAGGATCCACCACGAAGACGGTGGGCGTGCCGCCCTCGAAGACGACGCTCTCCCGCGGGATCAGGATGGCCGCCGGATAGCCGCGGACGGGAATCATGGCGCGCGCGAACATTCCGGGAAGAAGCCGGCGCCCCGGGTTGGACAGGAAGATCTCCACCGGGAAGGAGCGGGTGCCCGGGTCGGCACGCGGGCCGATATTGGCCACCTGTCCGGTGAATTCCTGATCGATACCGGTCACCTGCACGCTGGCCGCGACCCGCGGGTCGATCTGTTGGATATCGGAGGCCGGGATGCGCACGTCGAGCTTCACCGTCTCCACGTCGGCCAGTTGAAAAAGCACCTGGCCCGGTGCCACCCGCTCCCCCAGAGTGACGCTCTTGCGCGCGATGATGCCGGCATAGGGCGCGCGGATCTCGGTGTCGCGCAACGTCTCCTGCGCCTGTTCCAATTGCGCACCGGCGAGGTCGAGGTCGGCCTCGGCAATGGCGTACAGGGCTTCCGTCTGGCGCTGCCCGCTCCGGGCCGACTCGAGCTCTTCCTCGATGCGCCGCCAGGAAAGCTCCTGTCGCTCGACTTCCTGGCTGGACACGAGCTCCTTCTCGCGCAGCTTCACGAGGCGGTCGTGCTCCGCCCGCGCAAGCCGGAACTGTTCCGCGTTGAGGCGCACCAGCTTGCGCTGCCGCTCGATGTCCACCGAGGCCTTGCGCAGCCGGGCCGTGGCCGCGGACACTTGGGCCGCGGCCTTCCGTACCGCGATCTGGTAGTCCCGGTGGTCCACCTTGGCCAGCAGATCGCCGACCGCCAGCTCGCTCCCCAGATCGACGTCCGCGGGGATCTCGACGATGCGGCCGGCGACCTCGGCGCTGACCGGCCCCTCGCGCACCGCGGCGATGCTTCCCAAGGCTTCGATCCGGTGCACGAAGTCGGCGGCCACCACCGCGGCCACCTCCACCGGCACGGGCACCGCTTCGGGCTGGACCAGTGGCGTTTCCTTCACGTCCTGGATCACGTACACGCCCACCGCGGTCACCGCGCTCAGCAGCAGGATCAACAATACGGAGACGGCGATGCGGACTTTCACGACAGGCTCCTCAGGACCGTCCGGGTCAGGGACTCGGTCATCTCGGCCAAGTCGAACGCCTCCTGGTCATAGAGCCAGTGGAGCGCCAGCCCGTCGACGCAGGCGAGAATGTACTCGGCCGCCAGCCGGGGCTGTTCGCAACGGAAGAATCCGCCGGCCACCCCCGCCTCGACCACCCGGGTCAGGTCGTCGATGGAGGACTGGTAGGACTCGCGCAACTGCATCCGCAGGAGGTTCTGCTGCTCGGCCCGGCCGGCTTCGGCCCAGACGTCGCAGAAGACGTAGAAGAAGGGTTCCCATTCCCGGAAGCTCGCGAGGGCCGCGGCGAGGAAGTGCGACAGGATCTCCGGAGGCTCCTCGATGCCCTTGAGCTTCTCGCTGTAGTAATCCTTGAGCTTGCCCAGCATGTGGCCGTGGAGGGCCTGCAGCATTTGCGGCTTGCTCGTGAAATACTCGTAGATGGTGCCCTTGCCGATCTGCGCGGCGGCCGCCACTTCCTCCATCTTGGCGCGATGAAAGCCCTTGCTGGCGAAGACCAGCATCGCCGCTTCCAGGATCTCGGCGCGTTTGCGCTCCTTGTCGACAACGATAGGCATTTCTCAACATGACCGGTCAGCCGGTCAATAAAAATTATAGACCTGCACCCACCCAAGTCAATAGGGCAGATCACCCTTTCAGAGAATTTTTTCGGAACTGCCGGAACGCGGTTAACCGCCTCACCGGTCGTCGCCGGCGTCCTCCTCGTCGGGCGAACGCCGGTCCCCCTCGGGGACGATAAGGAGCCGGCGGAAGGCGCCCTGGCCCTGGCTCTTGGTGGTGAGCCAAGGGTCGTCCTTCAACGCCATGTGGACGACGCGCCGGTCGCGCGCGTTGAGAGCGTCGATGCTCTGGGTCTTGCGGCTGCGTTTGGCCTTCTCGCCCAGTCGGAGGGCCATGTCCTCCAGGGACCGGACACGCCGGCCGCGGTAGTCTTCGGCGTCGACGATGGGCTGCGGACCGTCCGGTCCGACCTTCTCCGCGACGATGCGGCTGACGATGTGCTGCAGCGCTTCCAAGGTCTGACCCCGGCGGCCGATCAGGAGGGCGCCGCTGTCGCCCTGGATGTCGAGCACGACTTCCGTGGAATCGTGCCCCGGCTTGACCACGACCCTGGAATCGACGCCCATCAGGCGCAGTATCTCCGTGAGCACCTCGACACCAACCTTCCGGGCCTCCGCCACGCTCTCGTCGACATCCTCGGACGGATCTTCCGCGGGCTCGCCCGACCCGGGCAGATCGGCGGCGGTGCCGGGCGCGTCGACCTCGACCGCCGCTTCCACGGGTTCGCTCTCCCGCGCCCCGTCTCCGGAACCCGAATCGGACGCCGCCTCATCCGGCGCGGCCGTCACCGCCGTCCGAACGGTGGCGCGGACACGCGCGTTCTGGCGCCCGAAACCGAGCACCCCCGCCTTCTCTTCCGCCAGAATATCCAGGGACACCTCGTCCCGTTCGACCCCCAACAAGCTCAGCGCCTTGCCGATGGCCTCGTCAAGAGTTTCGCCTTCCGTTTCCACTTGCTTCATCACAGGCCTCTCCTCCACGGGGCGCGACAGCCTTGGGGACTGCCGCCACGGGGCTGTCAGCGCTCTTTGCGGTTGATCATGTACTGCTGAAGGATGCTCAGCAGGTTGTTGACGAACCAGTAGATGGTGAGCCCCGACGGGAAACTCACGAATATCACGGTGAATATCAGCGGCATCAGCATCATCATGCGCCGCTGGTTGGGGTCGCCGATGGCTGGCGACATCCACTGCTGGATGAACATGCTCGCTCCCATGAGCAGCACCAGCACCGGTATGCCGGCTTCGAACCCGAACAGGGTGAACGGCAGCGACTCCCAGTCGGGACGCGACAAGTCCTTGATCCACAGGAAGCTCGCGTGGCGCAGTTCGATAGGCGTCAGCAAGGCGTTGTAGAAGCCGATGAAGAAGGGGAACTGCAGGAGCATCGGCAGACAGCCTCCCAGCGGGTTCACCTTGTTCCGCTTGTAGAGGTCCATCATCTCCTTGTTGAGCCGCGTCTTGTCGTCTCCGAACTTGTCCTTGAGGCGCTGCATCTGCGGCTGGAGCTTCTGCATGCGCTTCATGGAGACGAAGCTCTTCTGCGTCAGCGGCCACAGGAGCAGCTTGATGATGAGCGTGAGCAGGATGATGTCCAGACCGTAGTTCCCGGTATAGGTCTGGAAGAAATGCATCGCCTGCAGCATCGGCACCGAGATGAAGCCGAAGTAGCCGAAATCGATGGACTCATCGAGGCCGCGCCGGAAGGACTTGAGCAGGTTGAGGACCTTGGGCCCCATGAAGAGCTGGTAGCGGGCGGTGCCCGGCGCGCCCGCGCTGCCGAGGGTGCGGATCTCCAAGGCAAAGACAGTGTCCGAATAGTCCGCCATCGAGAACCAGCCGGACATGGCTTCCCGCCGTTCCGGCGAGAGATTGTTGACCACCGTGGCGGTTGTGTCCACGCCCTCCGGGGGCAGGAACGCGCTGACGAAATAGGTTTGGCCGAAACCGACCCAGGAGAGCCCACCGTCCAACTTGAGCGGGGTCTTATTGTCGATTTCCGAAGGACGCAGGAGGTCGCCGCCGCGCAACGCGATGACGCCCTCGAACCTGGCGTCCTTCTTGACCCCCTTGCTCTGGCCGTGAGTCGTGAAGAGCAGGCCCGGCGCCTGAGGAGACCCTTCCATCGACACGGCGACGTCCACGGCGTAGCTGGAACCGCTGAAGGTCAACTGCTTGACCACGCGGCGCCCCGCCGGCGTCACGCCCGAGAAGGTGAGGCTGCCGCTGTCGTCCGTTCCCAGCTTGAGGTCCGCGCCCTGGACGTCGTACACGATGCCCTGGTCCGTCCCCGACCGCGTGCCGCGCACGCGCAGCCCCAACGGGTACTCCATGCCGGGGAGGTGGGAAACCATATCGATCAGCGGGCTGTTTTCAGCGATATCGTCACGGTAGCGCTTCAGGCGGAAGCTCGTGAGCCGGGCTCCCTGGCTGGTGAAGCGCGCGATGTAGCCGGGGGTCTCCACCGTCACTTCCCTGACGGGGGGCCTCGGTCCCGGCTCAACCGGAACCGTGCCCGGCGGCGCGGTGGTTTCCGGCAATGGGGGCGTCGCCGGTAACGGGGGCGTCGCCGGCACGGCCAACGGGGTTTGCTCCGGAACCAGGTTCGGGGCCGGCTGCTCCTTGCGGGGCTGCGTCGCGGTTTCCCGCGCGGGCGACTCGACCGGCGGATAGAACCGCCTCATGTACTCCTGGTAGAGGATGATGATGAGGATCGAGATGATGACCGCGATGAAAGCTCGTTTTTCCATGAACGCCTACGGTACCGGGTCATAGCCGCCGGAATGGAGCGGGTGACAGCGCAGGATCCTCAAGGCGCCCAGCCAGAGGCCCTTGACGACGCCGTGACGGTCCACCGCCTGCAGGGTGTAGGCCGAGCAAGTGGGGAAGTAGCGGCAGCAGGGCGGCAGCAACGGCGAGAGAAGCCGCTGGTAGGCCCTGATGCAGATGCGCACGACGGTGCGGGCGATGGTCGTCATCCCTCTTACCGGGTTTTCGGCTTCGGACCGATCACCTTGCGGAGCTCGGCGGTCACCGCCGCGTAGCTCAGATCTCCCGCACCCTTGCGCGCGATCACCACGGTATCCTGATCGGAGCGAAAGTTTTCCTGCCCTCGGCGGAAGAACTCGCGCAGCATGCGCTTCACGCGGTTGCGCACCACCGCGTTTCCCACCTTGGAACTGACCGTGACCCCCAGCCGTTTGCCGAGCTGGTCGTTGTCTCTACGGATGATGATGAAGTGCGGCGTGAAGAACTTCCGGCCCCTGCGGCCCAGCAGCAGGAACTCGGAACGTCTGGTCAGGCGGGCTTCCTTCGGGAAACTCTCCCGCACACAGGACAACGGGCCGTCCTAGGAGCGAGGACCCTTGGGTGGGATGACGACGGTCAACCGCTTTCTTCCCTTGGCCCGCCGGCGCTTCAGGACATTCCGCCCGCCGGGGGTCTCCATTCGTGCAAAAAAGCCGTGGGTTCTCTTGCGCCTCAGATTGCTCGGTTGATACGTCCGTTTCATTTCCGCACCTTCATTCGTCAGTGTCCCTATTTCTGGCATACAGGGGTGGGCTTGTCAATTTGCCGAAGGCGCCGCCGGAACACCCGTTCTTCGGCCGGTCTTTGGTAGTGGGAACTAGTTCCGCCCTTTCAATCCGCCTCCGCCCTTTGGGTGCGGCCCATGAGGTCGCGGACGGCCTGGAGTGGGGCTTTGTCCTCGTAGAGGACGCGGTGCATCTGCTCCACGATGGGCATCTCGACGCCGTGACGCTGGGCCAGGAGGTGGACGGTTCGGGTATTCCGGACGCCCTCGGCGACCATCCGGGTTCCCGCGACGATGTCCGCGAGCCGGCGTCCCTGGCCGAGCTCGAAGCCGACCTTGCGGTTGCGACTGAGTTGGCCGGTGCAGGTGAGCGCAAGGTCGCCGAGGCCCGGAAGGCCGGCGAGGGTGACTGGATCGGCGCCCATCTTCACCGCCAGACGGGTCATTTCGGCCAGCCCGCGGGTGATGAGCGCGGCCCGGGCGTTGTGGCCCAACTCAAGGCCGTCGCTGACGCCGGCGGCGATGGCGATGACGTTCTTGATCACGCCGCCCATCTGGACGCCCACCACGTCCGTTGACGAGTAGACCCGGAGTTCAGGGGAGCCGAGGCTTACCTGCACCTCGCGCGCCACGCCGGGATCGGCGCTCGCCACCGTGATGGCGGCCGGCCGGCCCTGCGCTACCTCCAGGGCGAAGGTTGGTCCGGACAAGAACGCATGACGCCTCGGGTTACCCAGAACCTCCGCCAGGACATCGCCCATGGTCATCAGGGTCGACTCCTCGATTCCCTTTGACCCGCACACCACGATGGTCTTGGGGGTCACGAACGGGGCCGCCTCGGTCATGACTTCCCGCAGAAAGTGGGACGGGGTCACGCAGATGAGCAGAGCCCGGCCCGAGGCCGTGACTTCCAGGGAAGAGGTGACCCGGAGGCGGTCGGGGAGCTTGACGGAGGGCAGGTAGGCGGCGTTCTCGCCGGTCTCGCGGATGCGCGCGAGCGTTTCCGCGGAATGGCACCACAGGGAGACGTCGTCGTGCTTCCTACTCAGCAGCACCGCCAGGGCCGTGCCCCAGCCGCCCGCGCCTATGATGCCGATGGACATGGCCTGTAAGGGTTACGCTGCCCAAACCCCGCCCCACCTGGATTCCCGCTTTCGCGGGAATGACGATTCGAGGGGTCTGTGCCTCATGAATTTTGACACAGGCTGTTTCCGCGGGGATGACGGTACGTGGCGCTCGAGGCCCTAACCGTCGTCTTCTGCCAGCCGGGCCAGGGAGACGACGCGCTCGCCGTTGTCGAGGTCGATGAGGCGCACGCCCTGGGTGTTGCGGCCGATGACGCGGATGTCGGCGATGCGGATCCGGATGATCTTGCCGCCGTCGGTGATGAGCATCAATTGGTCCTCGTCCGTCACCTGCTGCACGCCCACCACGCGGCCGGTGCGCTCGGTGGTCTTCATGGTGATGAGGCCCTTGCCGCCACGGCCCTGTTGTCCGTACTCGTCGGTACCGGTACGCTTGCCCATGCCCTTGTCCGAAACGGTCAGAATGGACGCGCCGGGGTGCAGGACCTCCATGCTCACGACCTGGTCCCCCTCCTCTAGCCGGATGCCGATGACACCCATGGTGTCGCGGCCCATGGGGCGCACCTGCTCCTCCTTGAAGCGGATGGACTGCCCGTCCATGGTGGACAGCAGGATGTCTTGGCCGCCGTCGGTGAGCCGGACCTCGATGAGCGAGTCGTCGTCTTCCAGTGCGATGGCGCGGATGCCGGTGGCCCGGGGACTGGAATAGGCCATGAGATCGGTCTTCTTGACCAGGCCGTTCCGGGTGGCGAAGATGATGTAGCGGCCCTCCTCGAACTCCCGTACCGGGAGAAACGCCGACACCTTCTCGTTTTCCTGGAGCTGCAGCAGGTTCACCACCGGCCGGCCCTTGGCGGCGCGGCCGCCCTGGGGCAGCTCGTGCACCTTGATGCGGTACACCTTGCCGACGGTGGTGAAGAACAGGATGTGGGAGTGGGTGGAGGCCACGAACAGGGATTCGACGAAGTCCTCGTCGCGGGTGGTGGTGCCCACCTTGCCCTTGCCGCCGCGGCGCTGCGCCCGGTACAGGGTGATTGGGTTGCGCTTGATGTACCCCTCGTGGGACACGGTGACCACCATGTCCTCCTCCACGATGAGGTCTTCGATGGAGATCTCCTCGGCCTTGTCGACGATGGCCGTGCGGCGCGCGTCGCCGTAGGCTTCCTTGATCTCCCGCAGTTCGTCCACGATGATGGCGAACACCTTCTGTTCGTCGGCCAGGATCCCGCGCAGCTCGGCGATGGTGGCCTCCACGGCCCGGTGCTCCTCGATGATCTTGTCGCGCTCGAGCCCCGTGAGCCGCTGCAGGCGCATGTCCAGGATGGCCTGGGCCTGGGCTTCCGAGAGTTGCAGACTGGGGTCGGGCGCCGCCGTCCGGGCGAAGGCGCCGGCCATGAGCCCTTCCTTCGCGGATCGCGGATCGGGTGATTCGCGGATCAACTTGATGACCTCGTCGAGGTAGTCCAGGGCGATCTTGAGGCCTTCGAGGATGTGCAGCCGCTCCTCGGCCTTCCTGAGGTCGTAGGCGGTGCGCCGGGTGACGGTTTCGCGGCGGTGCTCGAGGAACGCCTCCAGGATCTCTTTCAGGTTCAGGAGCTTGGGGCGCCCGTCGATGATCGCCAGCATGTTGACGCCGAAGGTCTCCTGCAGGCTCGTGTGCTTGTACAGGGCGTTGATGACGATCTGCGGCACCGCGTCGCGCTTGGGCTCGACGACGATGCGCATGCCCTCGCGGTCGGATTCGTCACGCAGGTCGGCGATGCCCTCGACCTTCTTTTCGTTGACCAGGTTGGCGATCTGCTCCAGGAGACGGGTCTTGTTCACCATGTACGGGATCTCGGAGATGATGATCTGCTCCTTGCCCGTACGCTTGACGGTTTCGGTGGAGACCCGCGCGCGCATCTGCACGCTGCCCCGTCCGGTCTTGTATCCCTGGCTGATGCCCTCGCGCCCGTGAATGAAGCCGCCGGTGGGAAAGTCCGGGCCGGGGATGTACTCCATCAACTCGTCGATGGTCAGGCCGGGACGCTCCACCAGGGCGATGAGACCGTCGATGACCTCGCTCAGGTTGTGCGGCGGGATGTTGGTGGCCATGCCCACGGCGATGCCCGCGGCGCCGTTGATGAGCAGGTTGGGCAGCCGCGACGGCAGCACCGACGGTTCCTCCATGGAATCGTCGTAGTTGGGAAGGAAGTCGACGGTCTCCTTGTCGATGTCGGCGAGCAGCTCCTGGGCGATGCGCGCCATGCGGATCTCGGTGTAGCGCATGGCCGCCGGGGGATCGCCGTCCACGGAGCCGAAGTTCCCCTGCCCGTCCACCAGGCAATAGCGCATGGAGAAGCTCTGGGCGAGGCGGACGATGGTGTCGTACGCGGCGGCGTCGCCGTGCGGATGGTACTTCCCGATGACGTCGCCCACGACGCGGGCGGACTTGCGGTAGGCGTTGTTCCAGGTGTTGCCCATGTCGTGCATGGCGAAGAGCACACGCCGATGCACCGGCTTCAGGCCGTCGCGCACGTCCGGCAACGCCCGCCCCACGATGACGCTCATGGCGTAGTCCACGTAGGACTGGCGCATCTCGTCCTCGATGTAGACGGGGACCTTCTGTTGTCTTATTCCGGCTTCCATTGGGCAGGGTTGTTCCTTGTCGGCAAGGGGCGGGGTCTTCGGCTACACCGGGCTATGCCCCGCGTACGGGCGGACCATGTCAGCCTGTCCGATGGTCCTGGCCGCGGCGAAGAGAGAACGAAGGAGACCAAGAGACATCAGACATCGAGGTTTCGCACCGTGAGGGCGTGATCCTCGATGAACTTCCGGCGGGGCTCCACGTGATCGCCCATGAGCGTGGAGAAAATGTCGTCGGCCTCGACGCCGTCCTCGATCCGGACCTGCAGCAGCACGCGGGACGCCGGATCCATGGTGGTCTCCCAAAGCTGCTCCGGATTCATCTCCCCGAGGCCCTTGTACCTCTGTATGTATTGCCCCTTCTTGCCGCGCTCCATGACGAACTCCAGCAGGGCCCTGTGGGAGCGCAGATCCTTTTGAGCGCGCGTTTCTTCGGTGCGTTCGGTGCGCTCGCCTTCCTCCACGACGAAGGGAGAATCGCCGGAGGCGCGCAACTCGCCGTGGAGTCGCTTGAGCTCGCGGTACTCGGGGCTGGTCACGAACTCCCGGTCGATGACCGTGCGGATACCGCTGCCGTTGGAGCGGGTGGAGCAGACGAGCTTCCAGCAATCGTGCTCCGGATCGCGCTCCGTGACACCGGACATCGGCCCGATCTCCGGTGTCACGAGGTTGACGTAGGAGGCGAGTTGAACGGCGAGGTCCTTCACTCCATCCTCGTCCCTGAGATGCTCCGCATCGAAGTCGCGCCGCAGCAGCAACGCCTCGACCAAGGCGCGCTCCTTGTGTTTCCTGGCCATGAGCTGCAGCAGCTTGTCCATCCGCACGACCTTCTTGACGAAGGCCTGAAGCGCCGTACCCCTGACCTCCCTGGCGCCGTTTCCGTTGGCTTCCGCCGGCCGGACCCGGAGGTTCTCGGTGCCCTTCTCGATAAGGTAGTCCTCCAGGCTGTTCTCGTCCTTCAGGTAGCGCTCCTGCTTGCCCCGCTTGACCTTGTACAGCGGCGGCTGGGCGATATACAGGTAGCCCTTCTCCACCAGGTCGGGGATCTGGCGGTAGAAGAAAGTCAGCAGCAGCGTCCGGATGTGGGAACCGTCCACGTCCGCGTCCGTCATGATGATGACGGTATGGTAGCGCAGCTTCTCCGAGTCGTAGTCGTCCTTGACGCCCGCGCCCAGAGCCGTCAGCAACAGGCGGATCTCCTGGGACGACAGCATCTTGTCGAAGCGCGCCTTCTCGACGTTCAGGATCTTGCCCTTGAGCGGCAGGATCGCCTGGTTGCGCCGGTCGCGGCCCTGCTTGGCTGACCCGCCGGCGGAATCGCCCTCCACCAGGAAGATCTCGCTCAGCGCGGGGTCGCGTTCCTGGCAGTCCGCGAGCTTGCCCGGCAGCGACGCGGAATCCAGCGCCCCCTTGCGGCGCGCCAACTCCTTGGCCTTGCGCGTGGCCTCGCGCACCCGCGCCGCCTCGATGCCCTTGGAGACGATCTTCTTGGCTTCCCCGGGGTGCTCGGCGAAATAGGTCGCGAGGCGCTCGTTGATCAAGGCCTCCACGATGCCCTTGACGTCGCTGTTTCCCAGGCGGGTCTTGGTCTGGCCTTCGAACTGGGGCTCGGGCACCTTGACGCTGATGACTCCGGTGAGTCCCTCGCGGACATCGTCCCCCTGCAGGTTGTCCTCATCCTTCTTGAGCAGGTTGGAGCCGGTGGCGTAGTTGTTGATGGTGCGCGTGAGCGCGGCCTTGAAACCGATCAGGTGCGTGCCGCCCTCGGCGGTATTGATGTTGTTGGCGAAGGAGTAGACCGTCTCGGTGTAGCTGTCGTTCCACTGCAGCGCGATTTCGACGTCGGTGCCGTCCTTCTCGCCCTGCAGGTAGATGACTTTCGGGTGAATCGCGGTCTTGACGCGGTTCAGGTGCTCGACGAACGAGACGATGCCGCCTTCGTAGAAGAATTCGTGCTTCTTGTCGCTGCGCTGGTCGTCGATGAGGATGCGCAGGCCCCGGTTGAGGAACGCCAGCTCTCGCAGCCTTTGGGACAGCAGGTCGAAACTCAGGTCGACGGTCTCGAAAACGGTCGGATCCGGTTTGAAGGTGATGCGCGTGCCCCGCTCCGTGGTGGTGCCCATCTCCTTGAGCGGCGCCAGCGGCTCGCCCCGCTCGTAGGCCTGCTGGTACACCTTGCCGTCGCGCTTGATTTCGACCTCGAGGCTCTCCGCCAACGCGTTCACGACCGAGAGGCCCACTCCGTGCAAACCGCCGGAGACCTTGTAGGCGCCCTTTTCGAACTTGCCGCCGGCATGGAGCTTGGTGAGCACCACTTCCGCGGCCGGGCGCTTCTCCGTGGCATGCATGTCCACCGGAATGCCGCGCCCGTTGTCCACGACCGTCACGCTGTTGTCGATGTGGATCGTGATGTCGACGCGGTCGCACTCGCCCGCCAGGGACTCGTCGATGGAATTGTCGACGATCTCGTAAACGAGATGGTGGAGACCCCGTTCGGCGGTGTCTCCAATGTACATGCCGGGGCGCTTGCGGACGGCTTCCAGTCCCTCCAGAACCTTGATGTTGTCGGCCTTATAGTCGGACTCGGAGGAAGCCATAAGTTGGAGTGGTTGGGTCGGGTTCGGTGGTTTCGTTTACATTTCGAGGGTTCGGAGACACTAGCGAACGAAGCGTTCGGACGAACGCCGAGTTCAACACCAATAATAGCATTTGCGCGCCGGGAACGCCAACGCACCAGACCAGGCGGACACGTCCGCGAGGGACGCGGAAAGGGGTGGGATCGGGAGCGGATGACGCGCGGGTGCGTCACGCGCAACGCGGATCAACCGCGGTTGCCGGATCTCCAAAATGGCGGGACCGCCTCGGGGGCCGGGAGCCACGTATCCTCGGGTGTCAACCCGTTGTCGAGGAGCAGATCGTTGATCTTGGCGGGCGTCCAACCCGTGGGCAAACCATAAGACTGGACCGTCATCATGCGAGAGAACTCTCGCGCGTCGAACTCTTCGATGACCTCAACCTCAAGCCGAACCCTGGAACGTGCATGTCGCATGTCTGACTCCACGTGGCGCCGATGGACGAGCCTCCATCGGCCCTGTATGAGGGCATTGTGGAGCAATCCAGGTGCCATAGGGGTCAGAAATGAAAAACTGCATATAAATCAATTAGTTGAGAGAATCCCAAGGGCATGTCGCGATCGTTGACATGCTGCGCTTTGCAACACTCCAGCCGGGGCCCAACCAGTCCATCACCCAAAAAACCATACTCTCCCATGGGCCTGGGGGCAAGAACCATGCCTATCTATTTTGCGACACTGTCGCATCTTGCAACACCCGTTCTAGCAGAGCCGGCCATATCTCTTCAGCTTGCGGTGCAGCGTGCCCCGGTTGATGCCCAGGAGCCGCGCTGCCCGGGTGACGTTGTTGCCACTGGACTTCCAACGCCCGTGCCAACGTGCGTCTCTCCGCCTCCACCAGCGAGAGGATCGGTCCGCCGGCGTTCCGCGAAGCGTCGGCCCGCAAGATTTGCGTGGGGAGGTTGTGGACCTGCAGCACCGGTGTGTCTTCCAGCAGAAGGGCGCGCTCGATGGCGTTCTCCAACTCCCGTCCGTTGCCGGGCCAGTCATACTGGAGCAATAGGGCAATCGCGGCGGTGGAGATGCCGCTCATGCGCTTGCCGGCCCGTTGGGCGTGTTTCTTCAGAAAGTGATCCGCCAGGAGCGGGATGTCTTCGGGGCGTTGGCGGAGCGGCGGAATCACGATCGGGAAGGCCGTGACCCGGTAGTACAGGTCTTCCCGGAAATCGCCGGCCTTCATGGCGGCCTCCAGGTCCCTGTTGGTCGCTGCGATGACCCGGACGTCGACGGGGATCATGACGGCTCCGCCCACCCGCTGGATCTCCCGTTCCTGCAGCACGCGCAACAGCTTGGCCTGAAGGGCCGGCGGCATGTCGCCGATCTCGTCCAGCAGGATCGTTCCGCCGCAAGCGCGCTCGAAGGCGCCGACCCTCTGCCAACTCGCCCCGGTGAAGGCGCCCTGCTCGTGGCCGAAGAGCTCGCTCTCGATGAGGGTCTCCGGAATCGCCGCGCAGTTGATGGCCAGAAACGGTCCCGCCCGGCGCCAACTGTTGAAGTGCAGCGACTTCGCCACCAACTCCTTCCCGGTGCCGCTCTCGCCTTCCAGCAGGACGGTGATGTCGCTTTCGGCAGCCTGCCGCATCAATGTATAGACTCGCTGCATCTGCGGACTGGCGCCCACGATGCCGTCGAAGGAGTACGTGGCCTCCAGTTCGCCGCGCAGCCGCAGGACTTCGGCCTTGGCCCGTTCCGTCTCTGCTTCCTTGGACATGTCACGGTAGACAATGACACTGCCGATCACGTCCCCGCCTTCGCGCACGAGCCCCGTGGACCGATAGAAGACACCGTACCCGGACTGCTTCCCGGCGGTCTCGTCCTCCGCGTCGGCGCTGTTCTTCAAGCGCATCCTCCCCTCGCTGTGCCACTGTTCCGGCTGCTCGAAACTCTCCAGGAGACGCGCGGCCAAGTCGTCGGCCGGAAGGCGCTTCAACTCGGCTTCGGTCACGCCGAACAGCGTCTCGTAGGCCTTGTTGGCAAACAACAGGCAACCCGCGAGGTCATACATGGCGATGGCGTCCTCGGTGGCGTCGAGCACCGCTCTCAGTCTCTGTTGGCCGACGGCCGCCTCGCGCCGTTTCTCGGCCAACTGCTGCTCGACGTTCCACTTGCCCACGAGCGCAAGCGTCATCTGCTGAATCTCCTCCCTGGAGAAAGGCTTCCTGATGTAGAGCAGCTTGTGAAGCGCTTCGACGTCACGGAGGATCTCGGGCAGCGGCCTGTCGCTGTAGGCGGTCATGATGACGATCTCCACCTCGGGGTCCGCTTCCCTCAACCGGCGGATGGTTTCGATACCGTCCATCCCGGGCGGCATTCTCACGTCGACATAGGCGACCGCGACGGGACGGCCGGCCTCCTTGCCGGCCGTCACAATCGCGCAAGCTTCCGCTCCGGTGCCCGCGTGGAGAAGCTCGAATTCCGGCAGAAAGACCCGCGGCGGTTTTTTGGAGACGAACGCGGCCGCCAGTTCATCAGCCGGCGACTCCGCCACGGTGGGCATCAGCATCTCCCTGAAGTCGTCGTGGATTTCCTTCTGGTCGTCGACGACCAGAACCCGCCGGTTGCCGTAAGCCGCGAATTCCGTCATTGCCTTACCGGCCGCATTCTCGTCGACCGCTTGCTGCGCCATTTGGCAACCCCCCGGCAAAGGCTGCTATTCGGCCCCGCGGGGCTCCGCGACGAAGACGGCGATGTTCGCCGTTCCCAGGGCCAGCACGCACGCCAGTGCCTGCCATGCGATAACGTAGGAACCGGTGGCATCGACAATATAGCCGAACGTAGGGGTACCCACCACGGTGCCCAGCGCGTTGATGGTGATCATCAGGCCCAAGGCCATCCCCGTCCTGGACTGGCCCGCGATCTCGCTGATGAGGGAATAGGACACGCCCTGATAGCCGATCATGGTGAACCCGCCGAGGAAGGTCAACGGCACCAGGATGAAGGGAGAGACCCCCTTGCCGAGCGCGCTCAGCCCCGCGCACAGGAGCACGGAGATGACGCCGATGAGCACCAGCACGACCTTGCGTCTGCCGCCGTAGAGGCGGTCGCTCACCGTGCCCCAGCCCACGCGGCCGAGCACCGCCCCGCCTTGGGTGATGGACAGCCACTGGCTTGCGTGCACCGTGGAGAAGGCGAGCCGCTCCTTGAGGAACAGAGGCAGGTAGGTCAGCAGCGACATTTGTCCGATGAGCAGCAGGGCGGTGCCGCAGCTTACGGCCAGCAGGCTTCGGAGGGGCAGCGGCGGGTTCGCGGCCGCGCCGGTTCGGACGCCGGCCGTCCTGTCCATGCCGTCGGGCTCGCGCCAGAGGAACCAGAACGCCACGCCGAAGACCACGTTGACGATCCCCATCCCGGCCAGGGCCGCGCGCCAGCCGAAAGCCGCGGCCAGGGGCGCCCCCACCAGCGCGGTGAGCACCCCGCCCGCGGGCACGCCGGTCTGCTTGATGCCCATGGCCGTGGCGCGCTGGCGCTGGAACCACATCAGCACTCCCTTGGTGGAGGCGGGGTTGAGGAAGCTGTAGCCCAGACCGGTGAGCAGGAAGCACGCGAAGGCCCAGCCGAAGGACCCGGCCGAGGAGGCGAACAGCACCGCGGTGCCGGCGAACACGTGGCCGATGAAGGACGCCCGGCGCACGCCGAGGCGGTCGCTGAACCAGCCGGCTGGGAAGGAAAAGCCGGCCATGCCGATGTAGAAGGCAGTGAAGAAGAGGCCCACTTGGGCGCGGGTCAGACCCAGTTCCTCTTGGTAGAACGGAGCGAACGTGTTGATGCCGTACTGCGCCGACGCCCCGATGACGTGGGTGACGGTGACCAGGGTGAGGATGAACAGGGAGAAAGTCATCGGGTTCCGGCGCCGGCGCCGGTGGAGGATGCGGTCGGTTCGGACGGCGTCCTTCGCCCTCTACGTCAGGATTCCGGCCGCGGCGCGCAACGCCAGGAGGTAGCTCCCGGCCCCGAAGCCGGCGATCTGCCCCACCGCCACGTCGGCGATGAGCGACGTGTGCCGGAACGGTTCGCGCTTGTAGATATTGGACAGGTGCACCTCGATCACCGGCAACCGACACGCGGCCAGGGCGTCGCGCAGGGCGATGCTCGTATGCGTGTACGCGCCGGCGTTGATAATCACGGCGCCGAAGCCTTCCGCGCCGGCTTGCTGGACCCAGGTGACCAGCTCGCCTTCGTGGTTGGACTGGCGCGCCTCGACGGCGACGCCCAACTCGGCGGCCAGGGAGTCCACGCGGGTGTCGATGTCCGCGAGGGTGTCGCGGCCGTAGATCTCCGGCTCGCGCGACCCGAGCAGGTTCAGGTTGGGTCCGTGGAGGACCAGGATCTTGGTTTCAGGCATGATCGTGAACTCCCGCGGCCGGTGCCGGAAAGGGAGAATTCCCCGTGCGTTCCAATGTCCCCGTCACCGGCCGATGAACGGGCGCCCGCGAGGATCAAAGGCCGGACGCCAGCTCCCGGACGATCTCTTCCGGGGAGAACCATTGGAAACGCGTGCCGCCGATTCCTTCGCACAAGACGAACTTGATCTTGCCGGCATGCGATTTCTTGTCCAACGCCATGCCCGCGATGAGGTCCTCCAGGGCGATGTCGTCGGGGATCCGCCAGGGTAGGTCCGCCCTGCGCACCAGCGCCTCGATGCGCCGCAGCTCGGCGGCGCTGCACAGGCCCTGTCCCGCGGACAACGCCGCCGCCTGGATCATGCCGACGGCCACGGCCTCACCGTGAAGGAAGCGCTCGTAGCCGGTAAAGGCCTCCAGCGCGTGGCCGATGGTGTGGCCGAAGTTCAGGATGGCGCGACGGTCGGTCTCGCGTTCGTCCTGCTCCACCACCCGGGCCTTGATGCGGCACGACGTCGCCACCGCGTGCTCCACGGCGTTCGCGTCGATCCGCAGCAGGGCGTCCATCTCCTGTTCCAGGAAAACGAAGAACGCCGCGTCCTCGATGATGCCGTACTTGATGACTTCGGCCATGCCCGCGGCGTACTCGCGCCGCGGCAGGGTGCGCAGAGTGTCCAGGTCGATGACCACCAGGCGCGGCTGGTGAAAGGCGCCGATGAGGTTCTTGCCGTGCTCGTGGTTGACCGCGGTCTTGCCGCCCACGCTGGCGTCCACCTGCGCCAGCAGCGTGGTGGGGAGCTGGACGTAGCCGATGCCGCGCAGGAACGTCGCCGCGGCGAACCCGGTGACGTCGCCGATGACCCCGCCGCCCAGGGCGATGAGCGTGGCGCTCCGGTCGAAGCGGTGCTCCACCAAGGCGTCGTAGATCAACCCCAAGGACGCCGTGTTCTTGTGCGCTTCGCCTTCGGGGATGAGCACCGTCGCCGTATCGTAGCCCGCGGCCTCCAGGGACTCCCGGACCCGGTCCCCGTAAAGCTCGGCCACCGGCGGGTTGGACACGATACCGACACGGCCGTTGATGCCCCGGGCCTTCATGATCTCGCCGACGCGGGACAGGATGCCTTCGCCCAGCTCGATGGGATAGGAGCGCTCTCCCAGGTTGACGGTTACGGTTTGCATAGATGCTGTTGAATGCGTTGCACCACGTGGTCCACGGCAAGGCCGTCGGTGTCCACCGTCACATCGGCCTCGGCGTAGATGTGTTCCCGTTGCGCCAATAGCTCCTCGATGCGCCCGAGCTTCGCCGCGTCGGCCTCGGCCGGTGACACGGACGGAGCGGCGCCCCCGAAAACCGCTGTGTCCCCTTCCGACGCCGCCTTCCCCCGCTGCTGGAGCAGCGGTCGTTCATCGTCCCCGCGGGTCCGGTCCAAGACGGTTCCGGGGGAGACCTTGAGCCATATCAGCAGGCTGCGCTCCTTGAGCCGCGCGCGGTTGTCCGGGTCGACTACCGCGCCACCCCCCAGGGCAATGACCTGACCGGTCTCCTCCAGCACATGCGCGAGCGCGGCCTTCTCTCGCTCCCGGAAATAACCCTCGCCACGGCCCGCGAAGATCTCACGGACGGCGCTTCCTTCGCTCGACTCGATGACCGCGTCCAGATCCACGAACGACCAGCCCAGGGACCGCGCCAGACGCCTGCCCACCACGGTCTTGCCCGCGGCCATGAAGCCCGTCAAGGCGATGTTCGCGTACTCCCGTGCCATGTCCTCACTAGTGGAACACGAAGATGCGCAGGGCCTTCAGCCGCGGGCAGACCGGGCGACGCGACCCGCCCTATAGGCTCTTGATCTGGTCAAGATAGCCGTCGTAGTTGCGGGTGATTTCCGCCAGCGAATCCCCGCCGAACTTCTCCAGGAAAGCCCGCGCCAGCTCGAAGGAGACGATGGCCTCGCCGATGACGGCCGCGGCCGGCGCGGAGCACACGTCCGAGCGTTCCACCGAGGCATCCTCGGGCTGCTTGGTGTCGAGGTTCACCGACCGGAGCGGGCTCATGAGGGTGGAGATGGGCTTCATCGCCACCCTGACCACCAAGGGGGCACCCGTGGTCATGCCGCCTTCCAGCCCCCCCGAGTTGTTGCTGCCGCGATAGAAGTCGGTGGGCTGCATCCGCGGCCTGGTGTCGGAGATCATGCCCTGCGGGTCGAAGAATATCTCGTCGTGTACCTCGGACCCCCGCCGCATGGCCATGTCGAAGCCCCGTCCGATCTCCACTCCCTTCATGGCCTGGATGCTCATGAGGCTCTGGGCCAGACGGCCGTCGAGCTTCCGGTCATAGTGGACATGGCTTCCCAAGCCCGGCGGGACGCCGGTGGCCACCACCTCGAAGACCCCGCCCAAGGTGTTGCCTTCCTTCTTGCACTCGTCGATGAGGGCGATGGCCTTCTTCTCGGCCTCCGGGTCCGCCATGCGCACCGGGGAGTTCTCCGCCATCTCGTAAATCTCGTCGTAGCTCTTCCCGTTCATGTCCGCCTCGATGCCGCCAAGGGAGCGCAGATAACCCCTTACCTGGACCGAGAACGGCTCGATGAGTTGCTTGCAGAAGGAGCCCACCGCCACCCGCGACACGGTCTCCCGGGCGCTGGCGCGCTCCAGAATGTTGCGGATGTCGGAATGGCCGTACTTGAGGACGCCGGTGAGATCCGCGTGGCCCGGACGCGGTTTCTTGACCGGGATGGCCTGGCCGTCGTCCTCCGCGTACGGGGACATCTTCTTGGTCCAGTTCTTCCAGTCGCGGTTGTCGATGCCGAAGGTGACGGGCGAGCCCAGCGTCTTGCCCCAGCGCAGGCCCGAGCGCACCTGCACCTCGTCCTTCTCGATGAGCATGCGGCCGCCCCGGCCGTAGCCCTGCTGGCGCCGCCAGAGATCGTGGTTGACCTTCTCGATGTCGATGTCGAATCCCGCCGGCACCCCCTCGATGATGGTGGTGAGGCACGGCCCGTGGGACTCGCCAGCAGTGAAATAACGCAACATGTCTCAGACTTTAACCCAAATGCGCGGCCCCGGCCAGCGTCGCTCCCACTTCCCAGGCTGTGTCAAAATTCTGCTCGGACACGAAATGGCACCACCCCTCGAGTCGTCATTGATATGAAAATAAAATCTTGTTTAATGATTTCTGGTAGTTACGGAATCCCGCTACCCCCCAATGAGTCATTCCCGCGGAAGCGGGAATCCAGGGGTGGGGGGTGTGGCGGCCTCATTGCCCGGCCCCACCTCGCCTGGATTCCCGCTTCCGCGGGAATGACGATTCGGGTCGTGGGTGTTAGCGCCGTGCGGCGGTTTCAAGGCGCACCAGGGCGCGTTGCAGCGAGGCGCGGGCGGCCGCCAGCGCCTCTTCGTCGGTGGGGTCGGTCTCTTCGAGGGCGCGCTCGGCGCGGGCGCGGGCGTTCTCGGCGCGGGCGGTGTCGATCTCGTCGGGGAACTCGGCCGCGTCGGCCAGCACCGTGACCACGTTGTCGAGCACCTCGGCGTAGCCGCCGGCCAGGGTGACCACCGAGTTGGCTCCGCCCTGCTTGTAGCTGAGCTGGCCGACGTCCAGGGTAGTCATGAGTGCCGCGTGGTCGGGCAGGATGCCGAGCTGGCCGAGCGGACCGGGCGCGGTCAGCTCGTCCACCTGCTCTTCCAGGACCAGGCGGACGGGCGTGACGACTCTCAGTGAAATTTCTCCGGCCATGATCTACTCGGCCGCGAGCCTGCGCCCCTTCTCCATGGCGCTTTCCATGGTGCCTACCATGTAAAAGGCCTGCTCGGGCAGATCGTCGTGCTCACCCGCGACGATGGCCTTGAAGCCCTCGATGGTGTCCTTGAGCTCGACGTATACGCCCGGGGCGCCGGTGAACACTTCGGCCACGTGGAAGGGCTGCGAGAGGAAGCGCTGGACCTTCCGCGCCCGGGCCACCGTGAGCTTGTCCTCCTCGGACAGCTCGTCCATTCCAAGGATGGCGATGATGTCCTGCAGGTCCTTGTAGCGCTGCAGGATGGCCTGCACCTGCCGCGCCACTTCGTAGTGCTCGTCGCCCACCACCCGAGGGTCGAGGATTCGCGAGGTGGAATCCAGCGGATCCACCGCCGGATAGATGCCCAGCTCGGCGATCTGCCGCGACAGCACCGTGGTGGCGTCCAGGTGGGAGAAGGTGGTGGCCGGCGCCGGGTCGGTGAGGTCGTCGGCCGGCACGTAGATGGCCTGCACCGAGGTGATCGAGCCCTTGCGCGTGGAAGTGATGCGTTCCTGCAGCTCGCCCAGGTCGGTGGACAGCGTCGGCTGGTAGCCCACGGCGGAAGGCATGCGCCCGAGCAGCGTGGAAACCTCCGAGTTGGCCTGGGTGAAACGGAAGATGTTGTCGATGAAGAGCAGGACGTCCCGTCCTTCCTCGTCCCGGAAGTACTCGGCCATGGTCAGGGCCGACAGCGCCACGCGCGCGCGGGCGCCCGGGGGCTCGTTCATCTGCCCGTACACCAACGTCGTCTTGTCGATGACGCCGGACTCCTTCATCTCCAGCCAAAGGTCGTTGCCTTCACGAGTCCGTTCACCCACGCCGCCGAACACGGAGTAGCCGCCGTGCTTCATGGCCAGGTTGTTGATGAGCTCCATGAGGATGACGGTCTTGCCGACGCCGGCGCCGCCGAACAGGCCGACCTTGCCGCCGCGGGCGTAGGGCGCCAGCAGGTCCACCACCTTGATGCCGGTCTCGAACGCCTGGACCTGGGTTTCCTGGTCCTCGAAGGGCGGCGCGTCCCGATGGATGGGGGAGTGCTGTTCCGACCCCACCGGCGGGCCCTCGTCCACGGGCTCGCCGACGACGTTCAGGATGCGTCCCAGGGTCTTCTCGCCCACGGGCACGCTGATGCCGGCCCCGGTATCCATGGCGTCCATGCCGCGCACGAGCCCCTCGGTGGAGTCCATGGCGATGCAACGAACCGTGTTCTCGCCCAGGTGCTGGGCCACTTCCAGGACCAGGTTCCACTCGCGTTCGTCGATGGCCGGGTTGCTGAGCTTGATGGCGTTGAAGATCGGCGGCAGCTGGCCGTCGGAGAACTCCACGTCGACGACCGCGCCAAGGACCTGCGTGATCTTGCCCATTCTCATGGCCGGCGCTTGCGCCGGGGTCTCGGTTTTCATCGTTTCCCGTGCCTTACTGCTTCGCTTGCGCGGAGCCCGTCCCTTCGCGACAGCCATGGCTGCCTCCCATTCTTGGTTGCCGGCTCGGTCCAAGACAGACCTTACGCCGTTCCCTGGTATCCTGCGTCACAAACAAGCTCATGAATCCGCGGGTCCCTTGCCGTCGGCCGCGAACGCTCCCGGCTGCACCCGGGTCTTCCTCGCGTGGCAGCCGGAACCCACCTCCATGCGTCAGCCCAGTGCCTCCGCGGTGGAGACCACTTCCAGCAACTCCTTGGTGATGGCCGCCTGCCGCGCCCGGTTCATCTGGAGCGTCAGGTGGCTGATCAGGTCGGAAGCGTTGCTGGTGGCGGACTCCATGGCGGTCATGCGGGCGCCGTGCTCGCCCGCGACCGCTTCGAGCAAGGCCTGGTAGATCTGCACCTCCACGCTTTTGGGCAGCAGGGTGGAGAGCAGGTCACCAATGCTAGGCTCGAGCAGGTACTCGGTCAGTTGCTGGTCCTCGTCCACCTTGGCGGGCGCCACGGGGATCAGCCTGGCCGCCGTGGGGACCTGCGACAGCGCCGAGCGAAACCGGCTGTAAAGGATGTAGGCGCCGTCCGACTCGCCGCGCAGGTAACGGCCGATGAAGCGGCCGGCGGCGGCCGCCGCGATCTCCTCCGGCGGCGCGTTCCACGTGACCGGGGAGTCGTCCATGGCGCTCCTGCCGCGACGGCGGTAGAAGTCCGCGCCCTTGCGCCCGACGAACCGGTACGACATTTCCTGCTCCGGATGTTCCCCGAGAAAGTTCTCGGACAGGCGGAACAGGTTGCTGTTGTAGCCGCCGCACAGGCCGCGATCGGTGGTGACGAAGAGCACGTCGATGCGCTTCTCCTCGCGCGCCACGAGCAGCGGGTGGCTATCCTCGGACACCCGCGCGGACAGGTTCGCCAGCAGTTCCCTCATCTTCTCGGCATACGGCCGCGACTCTACAGCGGCGTCGTGCGCCCGGCGCAGCTTGGCCGCCGCCACCATCTTCATCGCCTTGGTGATCTGCTGCGTGTTGCGCACCGAGGCGATGCGCTTTCTTATGTCCTTGAGGGAGGGCACCTACGCTTCGAACCGTTGGTTGAATTCCTGCAACGCCTTCTCCACCGACGCCTTGACGTCGTCGTCGATCTGGCCCTTCTCGACGATGGACGGCAGCAGGTCCGGGTGCTGCGACTCCACGAACTCGAACAACTCGCTCTGGTATCGTTGCAGGTTGTCGGGATCGACCTGATCGACGAAGCCGTTGGTGCCGGCGTAGATGATGAGCACCTGCCGCTCCACCGGCATGGGCTCGTACTGGCCCTGCTTGAGGATCTCCACGAGCCGGCTGCCGCGGGCGATCTGCCGCTGGGTGGCGGCGTCGAGGTCCGAGCCGAACTGCGCGAACGCGGCCATCTCGCGGTACTGGGCCAAGTCCAGGCGAAGGCCGCCGGCGACCTGCTTCATGGCGCGGATCTGCGCGTTGCCGCCGACGCGGGAAACCGAGAGGCCGACGTTGATGGCCGGTCGCACGCCCGAGTAGAAGAGGTCGGTCTCGAGATAGATCTGGCCGTCGGTGATGGAGATGACGTTGGTGGGGACGTAAGCGGACACGTCACCGGCCTGGGTCTCGATGATCGGCAGGGCGGTGAGAGAACCGCCGCCCATATCGTCGCTCAACTTGGCCGCACGCTCCAGCAGCCGGGAGTGCAGGTAGAAGACGTCGCCCGGGAAGGCCTCCCGGCCCGGCGGCCGGCGCAAGAGCAGGGAGAGCTGCCGGTAGGCCACCGCGTGCTTGGAAAGGTCGTCGTAGATGGCCAGCGCGTGCTGGCCGTTGTCGCGGAAGTACTCGCCCATGGTGCAGCCGCTGTAGGGCGCGATGTACTGCAGCGGCGCGGACTCCGATGCCGTAGCCGCTACCACGATGGTGTAGTCCATGGCGCCCGCGCGCCGCAGCTCGTCCACCACCTGCGCGACGGTGGAACGCTTCTGGCCGATGGCCACGTAGATGCAGGTGACGTCGCCGCCCTTCTGGTTGATGATGGTGTCGATGCACACCGCGGTCTTGCCGGTCTGGCGGTCGCCGATGATCAGCTCCCGCTGGCCCCGGCCGATGGGGATCATCGAATCGATGGCCTTGAGACCCGTCTGCAGCGGCTGCATGACCGGCTGGCGCGCGACGATGCCCGGCGCCTTGAGCTCGACCCGGCGCCGTTGGTCGGTCTCGATGGGTCCTCGACCGTCGAGAGGCTCGCCGAGGGGAGACACCACCCGGCCGCGCAGGGCGGCGCCCACGGGCACCTCGACGATGCGGCCCGTGCGGCTGACCCGGTCGCCTTCCTTGATCAGGTGCGACTCGCCGAAGAGCGCGGCGCCGACGTTGTCCTCCTCAAGGTTCAACGCCATGCCGTACACGTCGTTGGGGAACTCCAGCAGCTCGCCCGCCGCGGCGTTGTCCAGACCGTAGATGCGCGCGATGCCGTCGCCGGTGGACAGCACCGTGCCCACTTCCTCGACCTTGACGGCCTTGTCGTAGTCTTCGATCTGCTTCTTGATGATACTGGTTATCTCGGCGGTGCCGATCTCCATGGCTGGCTCCCTTGGACTGTTGCGTGCCTAGTGTGGTGTCTGGTTAATTCGCAGCATAATCTGCGGGTCTTTTTCGCCGTCGGCTGCGTTACGTCACCACCGGGCTTGACCCGGTGGTCTTCCTCGCGTGGTATCCGCCACTGCTCGTCATCGCGCCTTGCCGACAACGAAAAATCCTCCGCAAATTATGCTGCGAATTAACCAGACACCACACTAGTAAGTCCTCTCGATGCTCTGCCTGAGGCTGTGCAGTTGCGCGCGCACGCTGCCGTCATAGACCTTGCCGCCTACCTCGACGATGATGCCGCCGAGTATGGACGGATCCAGTTCCTCGGTGAGGACGGCGGTCTTGCCGGTCATGCGGCTCACCACGGACGCGAGGCTCTCGCGCTGCTCGTCGGCCAAGGGCTGAGAGACGAGGACCTTGGCGTTGACGCGTCCACGCGCGTCGTCCAGCAGGCCGTGGTAGCGGCGCGCGATGGACGGAAGCCCGTCCAGACGCTCCCGCGTCAACAGCAGCGAGACGAAGTGGGTGGTCAACTCGGACAGTCCCATCCGTCCCGCCAGTTCGGCGACGATCCCCTTGCGGCGCTCCACGTTGAAGGCAGGGTTGCCCAACACGTGCCTGAGGTCGGGTTGCTCGTACGCCTCGAGAAATCCGTCGATTTCCGCCGCGACGGCTTCCTCGCGGCCGGCGGCGAGCTCGAAGATCGCCCTGGCATAGCGGCGGCTGATCTTTCCTTCGGTCATCGGTTATAGACCCTGGCGTCCTCTCGGGTGCCGGCGGAGCGACCCCGTTGGGTCGCGTCATCGCGGCACGGCCCGCTTCCCGGTTCGGCGTCAAAGCTGCTGTATCTGCTCGGAGAAGCTTTGCACCATGCGATCCTGGTCGGCGGCGGCCATGTGCTGCCGGAGCAGCCGTATCGCGGCGGCCTCGGCCTGGGAGGCCATCTCGGCGCGGATCTGCTGGCGCGCCATCTTGACCTCCTGCTCGGCGAGAAAGTCCGCGTCGGCCATCAGCTTGGCGGAGGACTCTTCGGCTTCGGCCACGATCCGGGCACGCTCGCGCTCGCCCTCGGCCCGCAGCCCCTCCCGTATCCGCTCGCACTCCTCGTCGAGAACCTTCAACAATTCCTGATACTTCCGAACATATCCGTCGGCCTCGGCCTTGGCCTTCTGAGCCGTATCCACCGCGGCGATCATGCCCTCGCGCCGCTGCTTGAGATGGTCCCTGATGATCGGAAGGCCGAAGCGCTTGACCAAGTACGCGAAGATCAGGAAGTTGATCAGCGGGAAGAACAACTCCGTAATGGACGGCACATGGGCCTCGCCGCCGGTCGCGGCCCACGCCACGGACACGAACATTTCGGTTACGGTGGTCATGTCAGCTTCCGGCCCAGCACCTTCTCCGCCATCTCTTGCGCCAGCGCCTCGGCATTGGTTGAAGCGACCGCGCGCGCAGCGTCCATCTCCTTGCGAACTTCTTCGCGAATCTCCTGGATCTTTTGCGTCGCCGCGTCACGCCCCTGTGAAAGGATCACGTTGCGTGCCTTGGCCGCTTCTTCCCGGATCTCTCCCTTGATCGCTTCCCCTTCCGCCCGCGCCCTGGCGATGGCAGCGTCGTACTGTTCCTGCAGCCCCTTCCCTTCGTCGGACAAGGCACGCGCCTCGGCGTGCGCGCCCTCCGTCCGGCGCTCCCGCTCCGCCATCAGACGCCCCACCGGCCCGAAGAGCACCCGGCGCAGAATGCTCCACAGGATCAGGAACAGGACGATTTGGACCACCAAGGATAAGTCTACGCTGATCATGCTACGCGTCGGATTGCTGAAAACGCCGGAAGCGGGCCAACAGCCCGGGCCGTCCGGAGTTCTGAAATGGCGTGAACCGAATGTCGTCAGGCGGCGTCGATGCCCGTCGTTCCCTTTCCACGTTGGCCGGTAGCGTCTCGCCGTGACCGCGGCCCGAAGCCCCCGGCAAAGGGAAAGCCCCTAAATCCCACTAGTTACACGAAACACGGCCCAAACGGACCGTGCTTGATGGGTCTGCGCGTGCAGTCGGAGGAAGGCACACCTCGTTGAACTGCCCGCTACGGAAGGGGTCTATAACATCCGAGCCTGACCTTGTCAAAGCGTGTATCCCACGACAAACCTTCGGTTTCCGACTACCCGTTTCCCATCATCATTTCCGTAATCCGTCCCAAGTCGTCCTGCGAGTAGTACTCGATCTCCAGCTTGCCCTTGCCGTCGCGTGCACGGTGCATGAGCCGGACACGGGTGCCGAGGCGGCGCTGCAGGGTTTCGACCAGGTTTGTGAGGTCGGGATCCAGTCGATTCTCGGTTTTGGGACGCTTTTCACGCTTGAGCCGCTTCACCAGGGCTTCGGTTTCGCGCGTAGACAAGTCCTTGGCCATGACTTCACGCGCGGCCGCCGCGAGCATGGCGCGGTTCTCCAGGGCGAGGAGCGCCCGGGCCTGGCCGGCGGGCAACTCGCCGCGGGCCACGTGTTGCTTGATTTCGTCGGGAAGCGACAGGAGTCGCAGGGAATTCGCCACCGCGGAACGGCTCCTGCCGACCTTTCCCGCGACCTGTTCCTGGGTCAGGTTGAACTGTTCCTGCAACTCGGCGAAAGCGGCGGCTTCTTCGATTGGATTCAGGTCCTCGCGTTGAAGGTTTTCGATCAAGGCCAGCAAGAGGGTGTTGGAGTCCGGCGTTTCATGAATGATTACAGGCACTTCGAAAAGTCCCAGGCGCTGGGCGGCACGCAGGCGGCGCTCGCCGGCGATCAACTCGTAGCCGCTGGCGCTCGCGCGCACGACCAGGGGTTGCAGCATGCCGCTGGCCTCGATGGATCTAGCCAACTCGTCGATCTTGGCCTCGTCAAAGACCCGCCGGGGTTGATTCGGATTGGGGATGATCAAAGAGGGATGAACCGTCAAGGGCGCAGGCTCCGGGGCGGGCTCCCGGACCGCCGGCGTGCTCTTCGGCAACAGGGCATCGAGGCCCCGGCCCAGTCTAGGCTTCTGCATGGGTGGACTCCTTCTGACGGTCCATTACTTCGGCCGCGAGGCCCAGGTAACCTTGCGCCCCCTTGGACCTGGGGTCGTACAGCAGGGCGGGCCTGCCGTGGCTGGGGCTTTCGCTCAGACGGACGTTTCGGGGGATGACGCTGCGGAACACTTGTTCCGGAAAATGATCGCGAACATCCTCCGCCACCTGCGCGGACAGATTGCTGCGGGCGTCGTACATGCAGAGCACAACCCCTTCAAGCTGCAAATCCGGATTATACGCGTCCTGGACACGTTTCATCGTGTCAAGAATCGCGCTGAGACCTTCCAGCGCATAGTACTCGCACTGGAGCGGTACCAGCAGCGAATCGGCTGCGACCAATGCGTTGAGAGTGAGCAAACCCAGGGAGGGGGGGCAATCCAGAAGAATATAGTCGAACCGGTTCTTGACCGTCTCCAAGGCATTCCGGAGCCTCTCGACGCGGTTTTCCATATCCATCAGCCGCAATTCGGCGCTCACAAGGTCACGGTTGGCCGGCAAGAGGAACAGCAGGGGCAGTTCCGTCGCGCATAGCGCCTCGGTGGCAAAACAGTCCTCAAGCATCACGTCGTAGATGCTCTTGTTGAGAGCGTCGCGGTCGATCCCGAAACCGGTGGTACTGTTGCCTTGAGGGTCCATGTCCACCAAGAGCGTGCGTTTGGTGGCGACCGCCAGGGACGCCCCCAGATTCACGGCGGTGGTGGTTTTACCGACACCGCCTTTCTGATTGGCTATGGCGATTATCTTACCCAAAACTCTTTAATATTCAACGAGTTAAGAGGAGTGCAGTTACTCCGAATTTGTAACACGCCAAGGCTCCGAAAGGAAGTGTAGCGCATGTTTCACGTGAAACAACGAACCCCGAACCCGCGGTGGTCGAGGGACCTTCGGCCTAAACCTTCTTGAAGGTGAGCACCGTCCTCTGCTCGCTTCCGAAAGGTAGGGGAAATCGGACGGTCCGGCCTTCCGCGAATCCATAAAGCGAGAAACAACCTCGAAGTTCATCCAATATGACCGGTCCCTTGGGACCCTGCATGAGAACGCCTGTACCACCCGGACCGAGGAGTTTGCCGCTTGCCTTTACGAACCCAGGGATATCGGAGAACCCGCGCGTGACGGTTTCCATCATTGGAGGGAGGCCCGCGACCGGCAAGTCCTCGACACGATTCTCGATCACGTGGGCATTCGTCAAGTCGAGTTCCCGTATGACGTGCCGCAGGAAGTTCGCACGTTTGCGGCGCGGTTCGACCAGATAGACCGGTTTCTCCGGAGAGACAAGCTTGATGGGGATTCCAGGGAAACCCGCTCCGCTGCCGATGTCCATCAATGAATCCGCGCGACTCAAGAGAGGCACAACCGAAAGAGAGTCGAGGAAATGCAGCCGCCCGACGAGAGGGTCTTCACGGATCGCGGTGAGGTTGAGTCGGGCGCCCCAAACGGAAAGGAGAGATCGATAGCTGGCAAAGGCGGCGATCTGTTGAGGTGACAAGGCCAGACCGAAAGATCTCGCGCCGTCGATCAGGAGCTGCTCGTTGGAGAAGCCTTGGCAAGGCACCGGTCACAACACCTGGTTGCAAGCACCGTGGGACACTAATGCCCCTCAACCTGCCTTCAACTTGTAGAGGTACAGGGAAAGCACCGAGATGGCGGCCGGGGTCACCCCGGAGATCCTGTAGGCCTGGCCCAGGGAGCGTGGCCGCACGCGTGTGAGCTTTTCCTTGATCTCGCGCGACAACCCGTCGATGGTTCCGTAATCGAGATCCTCCGGAAGGGCCACGTGCTCCATCTTCTGGAACCGCTTCAATCCCTGTGTCTGCCGATCCACGTAACCACTGTATTTTATTGACACTTCCACCTGCAGGGCCACACCGGGAGGCACCTCCGTCACATCGGCGCAGAAGGCCTGAAGGTCCACCAACGCAATCTCCGGACGGCGGAGCAGTTGCGCCAGCGGCGTGATGTTGCGAATAGGCGCCGTTCCCAGGCTCTTCAGTTGTGCCTGGACGGTTGGCGACGGATTGACGCGGATGGTTTCCAGTTTCCTGGTCCACTCGGCGATCTGTTGCTGTTTCCGGACCGTGCGATCGTGGGCCGCCGGAGTAGCCAAACCGATACGAAAACCCAGCTCGGTGAGCCGAAGATCCGCGTTGTCCTCCCGGAGCAGCAGCCGGTATTCGGCTCTGGATGTGAACATCCGGTAGGGCTCGCCGTCGGTCCCCTTGGTGACCAGGTCGTCGATCAGGACGCCGATGTACGCCTGGTCACGGGAAAGAATCAGCGGATCTTCGCCTCGGAGGCTGAGACACGCATTGATGGCCGCCATAAGACCTTGGCTGGCGGCCTCCTCGTATCCGGTGGTACCGTTGATCTGGCCTGCCAGGTACAGACCGCCAATGGCCTTGGTTTCCAGGCTCGGCTTGAGTTGCGTGGGCTCCACGTAGTCGTACTCGATGGCGTAGCCCGGTCGCATAATCTCCGCGTTTTCAAGACCTTGGATGCTGTGCACCATCTGGACCTGGACGTCGAGCGGGAGGCTCGTGGAGATACCGTTGGGATAGACCTCGACCGTGTCGTACCCCTCGGGTTCCAGGAAAATCTGGTGCCGCTGCTTGTCGGCGAAACGTACCACCTTGTCCTCGATGGAAGGACAGTACCGCGGTCCCCGGCTCTGAATCACTCCCGAATACATGGGCGAGCGGTGAATGGCCGCTCGAATGATGTCGTGCGTCGCCGGGTTGGTGTAGGTAATGTGGCAGGGGATCTGCTTCTGTTCGATCTGTTCGGTGCCGAATGAGAACGGGACTGGATTCTCGTCTCCGTACTGCACATCCAACTTGGAGTAGTCAATTGAATCAGCGTGCAAGCGGGGGCAAGTGCCGGTCTTGAGACGGCCCAGACGCAAACCGAGTTCGCTCAATGACTTGCTGAGGCCCTGCGCGGCGAAATCCCCTGCTCGACCCCCGGAGTAGTTGCGATCACCGACATGGATGAGCCCCTGGAGAAACGTCCCGGTGGTCAGGATGGTCTTCTTGCCTTCAAACACCTCACCCATCTGGGTCTCGACCCCCGCGACTGAGCCATCACGGCACAACAGCCCTTCCACGCTGGCTTGTTTGAGGGTGAGGTTCTCACACCGCTCCACCACCCGCTTCATCCGCTGGCGGTAGAGGGCCTTGTCTGCCTGGGCGCGGGATGCTCTCACCGCCGGCCCCTTCTTGGTGTTCAACACGCGAAACTGGATGCCGGTCTCGTCGATGGCCCGGGCCATCTCGCCCCCAAGCGCGTCGATTTCCTTGACCAAATGGCCCTTCCCGATGCCTCCGATGGCCGGATTGCAGGACATCTGGCCGATATGGTCCAGGTTGAGCGTCAACATCAACGTGTCGAAACCCATGCGCGCGGCCGCCAACGCCGCTTCGATGCCTGCATGCCCGGCACCGACGACAATGACATCGTAGATCCTGCCAGCTCCCCGGTCCGATTGTTTCACGTGAAACATCCTTTGCTGAAGGGCTTGAGTCCTGATTGTGGCAGATCGCTGGTTCGACTTCCACGAACCGGCCCGCGGACACCTACTTGCCGATGCAGAATTGCGAAAAGATGCGGTCGAGGATGTCCTCATTGGTCACGGTGCCGATGATCTCCTCGAGACTGTCCCGTGCCTCCTGCAGGTCTACCGCCACGATGTCCGGCGGCAGTCCCTGATCGATGGCTCGATGCACCTCTACAAGACTCGCCCTGGCCCGATCCAGAGCCGCCTTGTGACGCACATTGGTCACGACAATCTCCGGCTCCTCCGCTGAGTCCAGAAAGCAATCCCGCAAGGAGCCCTTCAAAGCATCCAACCCCTGTCCCGTCAACGCCGACACCGCCACCTGGCGCAGGTCGGGCACGCGGCCGGACACCGCCGAACAGTCGATGCGCTGTTCCAGGTCGGCCTTGTTCACGACCACGAGACCCGCCATTCCTTGCACCCGCTCCATCACGTCCATGTCTTCGGCGGCAAGCGGCGCCGCCCCGTCGAGGACCAGCATGCATCCCTGGCTCTCGGCGAGCCTTTTGAGAGTCACGTCGATGCCAATCTGCTCCACGCCCTCGGTCTCGTCGCGGATACCCGCCGTGTCCCACAGCACCACGGGCAAGCCGTTGAGGTTCACGGTCTCTTCGATGAAGTCACGGGTGGTCCCCGGCGTAGACGTGACGATGGCTCGGTCAACTCCCAACAGCGCGTTCAGAAGGCTCGACTTGCCGACGTTCGGCCGTCCCACGATGCACACCCGCACTCCCTCGCGAATCAACCGGCCCCATTCGTAACTGTCGGCGAGGGCGGAAACCCTTTGGACCACTTCCACGACCTTCCTGCTCAACGCCTCACGCTGCAGCAGCTCGATCTCTTCCTCCGGGAAGTCGATGGCCGCCTCCACCTGTACGAGCGTATCCACCAATTGTTCGCGAAGAGCCTGAACCTCCTGCGAAAGGCCGCCGCCCATCTGGCCAAGGGCGATCCCGGCCGCCTTGTCGGTGCGCGACCGGATCAGATCCAGCACCGCCTCGGCCTGCGCTAAATCCAACCGTCCATTCAAATACGCTCTCTTGGTGAATTCTCCAGGCTCCGCGTGCCGCGCGCCGCGCCCGAGCGCCAGACCGAGCACTTGCCGCACCACGTACGGACCCCCGTGGCAATGGATCTCGACGGTGTCCTCGCCGGTATAACTCCTGGGCTCCCGCAGGAAGGCAAACATCACCTCGTCCACTACGGCACCGCTGCCGGGGTCCCGCACCCTCCCGTGATACAGGCGGTGCGATTCCCAGTCGGTGTCCTTCCGCACAAGGATTTCCCGTCCGATGCGCTTGGCATCCGGTCCGCTCAAGCGCACCATGGCCACTCCCCCTTCGCCAGGGGGCGTCGCCACGGCCGCGATGGTATCCGCCCGGTACATATGAAGGACTCCGACGACGCGCGCGCCGGCACCATTATATCCTATCCGGCGGAATCGCGCGTCCGCTTCACCATCCGGCAACGGCACCACCCCCGGCGATTCGCCTATCCAGAAAAACTGTGTTAGATACCCGACTTAACGCCATGGAACGGACCACCGACGACCTCAGAATCGAAAACCTGCGCCCACTGGTGCCGCCAATGATCCTGGTAAACGAGGAGCTGCCGATTACCGACCAGGCCACGGCCACGGTAACCCAGGCCCGGCACGAAATCGACGAAATCCTCAACGGACGGGATCGACGACTGTTGGTGATCGCGGGTCCCTGCTCCATTCACGATACGGATGCGGCCCTTGAGTATGCCGGCCGGCTCAAGCGAGAAGCCGATCGCCTCGCGGACGACCTCTACATCATCATGCGCGTCTACTTCGAGAAGCCGCGCACCACGGTCGGCTGGAAGGGCCTGATCAACGACCCCAACCTCGACGGAAAGTTCAACATAAACAAGGGACTACGAACCGCCCGGGGGCTCTTGCTGGAACTCGCGAACATGGGTGTGCCCGCGGGTTCAGAGTTCCTCGACACCATCACGCCGCAGTTCACCGCCGACCTCGTCTCGTGGGGCGCCATCGGCGCGCGAACGGCGGAAAGCCAGGTCCACCGCGAACTGGCGTCGGGCCTGTCGATGCCGGTCGGTTTCAAGAACGGCACCGGCGGCTCGATCCAGATCGCCATCGACGGCGTGCGCGCCGCGCGCCACCCGCACCATTTCCTCGGCGTCACCGATCAGGGAATCGCCGCGATCATCTCCACGTCCGGGAACGCGAGTTGCCACGTCATTCTGCGCGGCTCCAATGCCGGACCCAACTACGACCGCGGCATGGTCGACGAAACCGCGGAAACCCTGCGCGCCGCCGACTTGCCCCACCGCATCCTCGTCGACTGCAGCCACGGCAACAGCCAGAAGGACTACCGGCGCCAGCCCGAGGTGTGCGCCGACGTATGCGCCCAGATCGCCGCGGGTTCCGACAACATCTGCGGCGTGATGATGGAAAGCCACCTTGTCGCCGGGCGCCAGGACATCAAGCCCGACACCCCGCTCACCTACGGCCAGAGCGTCACCGACGCCTGCATCGACTGGGAAACCACCGTCCCCATGCTCGAAGCCCTCGCCCGCGCCGCGGCAGAGCGGCGCGCGTAGGAAACGGTTCAAGCTCTCCGCGTCACGCACTGGGAATCGCCATAATCCCCTAGACGTCGGGGAGGCGACCGCTGCCACGTCAGCGGTGCAAACCATGACTGCAGCCTCGTCGAAGAAGTTCGCGGAGCCCTGCGAGTCGCCCATCGGTCGCCCTGGATCCTCATGGCTCACTTACGGCCTGTCCACTGAACCTCTAGCTAGTTCCTCTCCGTCACCCGGCCAATGGCCTTATCAGGCCTGGAGTTGACATTGTCAGAATTTAATGGTAATTTTATCTGACATAGAGAGAGAGAGGGGGGGGGTTCTCATGAGTGACGGCCCACATAGAAGTTTAGCCATGCCACGTTCCTGGAAGAAATTCGCCGAGTGCGTTTACAACCCGGCTTTTCCTCCGAACGAAATGCGTGACGCGCTCGGCCAAGCCCTGGATGACGATATCCGCAAGGAAATCCCGCCCAACTTCATCAATAGGGTCCGCGACACCTTGTTTCCCACCCAGCCAAATCTGTTCGAAGACCGACCACGACTGGAACTTGAAGAGCTCCGGAGAGAGACCACCGGTTCTTCCGCAGCCCGTGTCTTCCTGGACACTTTGGCAACAGCCCAAGAATCCAATTCAAGTGACGAGTTGCTGACAAAGGCCGCTGTTCAGACTATCCAAGACATCGAGGCCCGCCGATCACGCCAAGTGGAGGAACACTACTATCGCCAACCGCAGCGGCACCTCGACCCACTTGTCAGAGAAAGACTCCAACGAGCGTTCGGTGATCTTGACGAGACTGCACTTGCCCGTCGTCTGATCGACGGAGGCAAGAGCATGGCGGACCAAAAACCGACGAAACAACTTGGGCTAGACGACGGAGTACCCATATGACGGAAACCGCGATGTCCCCTCAGCATGGCTTGCCGCAACATCGGGTTGAAGTCGCAGAACAGGATACACGTGCAAGGAACGATTGGGTCACTTGCCGGATCGGTCAAGATATCGACTTCAGTGCGTCAAGCCTCGCAGCCTACTGTCACGCAAACTGGAACGTTCTCGTTTACGATGCCTTCCTTGTCGCTGCTGCCGTGCAGTTCGCGGACCACACCAAGACCCGCCCCATGGGTCGATGGGCTCGGGCACTTTTCTTGCGACTGCCGGTACATGATCCAGATCTCTGGAATTCGACCGCTGTGTCAAGCAGCCTTCATGAGACCCTGACTTTCCTGACCGGCGATCAGTGGAACCTTGACTTCTGCAAGAGGAAGACGCCGGCCCCTCGCCCGCGTCAATACAACTTGGTGATCCCCGGAGACTCGCGTGTCATTATCCCTTTTAGCGATGGACTTGACTCGCGAGCCGTCGCTGGCCTCTTGGAATTGTGCCACAGACAAAAATTGATTCGCGTTCGCCTTGCGTCAAAGTCACTACCCGCATCCGATACTGAAGGCGATTCACCCCCGTTCGCGTCGATGCCCTATAGAATTCGCTATGGCAAAGCCCGTAGCGTCGAATACACCGGACGGTCACGGGGCTTCAAATTCGCCATGCTGACAGGCATTGCAGCCTATCTTTGTGGGGCCAACGACATCGTCATGCCTGAAAGCGGACAGGGATCCTTGGGGCCTGTCCTCATTCCGGTCGGCCAAGCATACCCCGACTACCGGAACTATCCGTTGTTCACGGATCGGATGTCCGCTTTCTTGGTAGCTCTAGTCGGACACAAAGTCTCTTATCGGTACCCGCGCCTCTGGAACACCAAGGCTGAAACGCTGCACGAGTTTATCGGGCGTTCACCAGACGGTCCCAACTGGGTCGATACACGCTCCTGCTGGAGGGACCAAAGACATGTGTCAGTGTCCGGCAAAATGCGCCAGTGTGGGATCTGTGCGGCGTGCATGCTCAGGCGCATGAGCGTGCATGCCGCGGGTCTCATCGAGGATACCGAGACCTACGTTTGGGAAAATCTGAGAGTCCATCGATTTGAAGAAGGTGCCGCGCCAGCCTTCAGGAAGAGAGAGCCTAGGGGAGCCATGTACGAATACGCCGTCGCTGGAACGCTGCACCATGACCACTTGGCAGGTATTTTGCGTTCCCGGTTGGATCAAGGGGTGTTGGATCGGACGGTTTCCGACCTGAGCAGATCTCTTGGACTTGCACCGAGCACCACGCGGGACAAACTTCAACGGCTCTTGCTCAAGCATACAGAAGAGTGGCACGGCTTTGTCGATGCGCTCGGTCCAAGTTCGTTTGTCGCTCAATGGATCGGAAAGGAGAGGACTCCATGTCACGGAACCGCTTGGACACCGCGGACATCGGTCGACGCTTGAGGATTGCACGCGAGTCCGCGGGCGTCACTCAAGCGCAGGCCGCGACCGCGATTGCCGTCGCACGCACGACCGTTGTTGCCATGGAGAAGGGCGAACGTGCGGTTCGAATGGAAGAGATCCAGCCTTTGGCACTGCTCTACCGCACGTCGGTCAACGCGCTTCTACGGACCGAGTCCGTGTACGTGGACCTCGTGCCTCGCTTTCGCCAACTTCCCTCCCGCGATGACGGCGCATCGACGAACGCCGCCAAGGTCCTGGCGGACTTGGTCCGGGCGGAGGTGGAACTCGAGAACCTGCTCGGGATCGTTCACCCACGGAACTACCCGGCACAACGACCGCTCATGCCGGGAGACGTGCACGTGCAGGCCACAAGCGATGCAACCGAATTACGGCAACGGCTCGGGCTCGGCTCCGCACCTGTGCGTGACATCACGAGTCTACTCGAGCTCGACCTCGGTATCCGCGTATACACTCGCCGTCTGGACTCCCGCGTCTCGGGGTTGTTCGCCTACGATGAACAGATCGGCGCCTGCGTCCTGCTCAACGGCGCTCATCCGCGCCAACGCCGCACCATGAGCGCTGCACACGAGCTTGGACATTTCGTCGCGAGTCGCCATTCTCCGGATGTCCTTTATCGCGACGGTCGGTCGCAGTCGCGGGAGGAGCGCTACGCCAACGCCTTCGCCCGTGAGTTTCTGACGCCGGGCCGGGCTGTCATGACGAAGTTCGATGAGCTGACCCAAGGTTCGTCTCGTCTGACACGCCGGCATGTGATCCTCCTGGCGTACGCCTTCGGAGTGTCCCGCGAAGCCATGGTTCGCAGACTTGAAGAACTCGACCTAACCCCGACTGGTGCTTGGGACTGGTTCATGGCAAACGGCGGGATCAACGACAACCAAGCGCGACAAGTGCTCGGCGAGCACGCCGCCGTGGTCATGGATGAAATGGAGGCGGAACGTCCTACCGCGCTACGCCTCAGCCTCCTGGCGGCCGAGGCTTGGCGGCAGGAACTGCTGAGCGAAGGACAACTCGCGCGTTTGTTGAACCTCGACCACCTGGAGTTGCGCGAGATCCTGGACGACGTTGAGGCGGAAGGAGTTGAAGTGGATGGGAAGCCAAAGTTGCTTGGACGGGCTTGACCTTCCGGTTGCCGCGGACACGAGCGTAGTCATCAACCGATCGGCGGCGTACCAGAATTTAGACCGCCCGAAAAGCTCGTTTTTTCCGAGCAAAATCACCCACTCAAACCCCCTGGAAAAACCCTTTCACGGGCCGGTTATCCACAATTTTTCGTCATTTATTTTGTCCGCGGCGTCGCGCCCGACGAAAACCCCTAAGTCCCTGATTATCCCGGATAATCCCGACTGATCCCACCATTTTTCCCGCGCGTCGCTCTCCTCATTTATTCTGTCCCCCCACATTCGTCGCGTCGACCCTGGCGGCCACCATGGGGCAGGGGGCCATGAACCTGCTGATGACCGCCACGCCCATCGCCATGACCCAGGCCGGTCACCCGTTCACCGCTACCGCGCTGGTGATCCAGTGGCACAGCATCGGCATGTTCGCGCCGGGCTTCATCACCGGCTCCCTGATCAAGCGTTTCGGCGAGGTACGCATCATTCTCATTGGAGTCGTGCTCCAGGTCATCTGCGTCGTGGTGGGGCTCGCCGGCACCGGGGTGGTCGAGTTCTGGTTCGGCATGCTGTTCCTGGGAGTCGGCTGGAACTTCGCCTTTACCGGCGGCACGTCGCTCCTGACCACGTCCTACACCCCGGCCGAGCGCAACAAGACCCAGGGCGCCATGAGCTTCATCAACTACACGTTCGTGGCCCTGGTGTCGTTGTTGTCCGGTGCGTTGGTGCACTTCCTGGGCTGGCAGTGGGTGAACCTGAGCAGCATCCCCTTGCTGGTGGTAGCCGCCGTGGCCACCGTCTGGTATGCCCTCGCACAGCGCGAACCCGAGGCGGCGCCGGCCTGACGCCCCGCACGGCGGGGATGCCGGTGCAACCGTTGTCGAGAGTCTTTCCCGTTCGTCCTGAGCGTAGCCCGTCCCGAGCTTGTCGAAGGGTGGGCGAAGTCGAAGGGCGCCGCCAAGCCGGCGGACGTTACAGCACCGCCACGACTTCTATCTGGAACAGCACGGCCCCGCGCACGGGGGACTTGATGGCGTGCCGGGCGGGACGGTCGTGCTCGTCGGGGAACATCTCGAGCCACGCCTTGTTGATCGAGTCGCGGTACTCTTCCTCTTTCAGGTAGACCGTCATGCGCACGATGTCGTCGGGACTGCCGCCCGCCAGCTCCATGAACTTGCGGATGTTGTCGAACAGCACCTCGGCCTGCCGGTCCGGGTCCGCGGGCAGCTCGCCGGTGGCGCCGTTCCGACCCGAGATGCCGGACGAGTAGACGACGTTGCCGACCTTCGCCCCCATGGGGATCGGAGCGTTGTGCGGCACGCCGGGAAGCTCGATGCTCACTCGCTTGGACATGGGAAGAATCCTTTCGTTATGCGTAGTCGGCGCCGCTCACCCGGCGGCGGGTTGCAGGGACTTCGCGGTTCTCGCCGTGACGACGAACAGGACCGCGGCGATCCCCATCACCACCAGCGTGCTGAGCCCCAGCGACCACTGGATGCCGATATACGCGCCGGCAAAGCCAACGGTCACGCCGCTGAAGGTGCGCAGCCCCTGGGCGGCCATGTTGTAGAGCCCGATCAGGCGCCCCCTCAGGTTCGCCGGAGCCTCGAGCTGTACCAGTGTCTGCGCCATGGACAGGAACGCGAGGTTGAGAATGCCGGCGAGGAACAGGAAAAGCAGCGACAGCACGTAGTGCGTGGAGACGGCGAAGGCGGTCATGGCGCAACACCACAGCATGGTCAGGATGATGGCCGTGGAGGCGCGTGCCCTGAACAGGCCGCGGATCTCCAGCAGCAACCCCCCGGTCACGGCGCCCGCGCCATTGGCGGCGAACAACGCGGCGTAGCCGAGGCTCAAGTCCTCCGCTCCGAGCGACAGGGCGAAGGCAGGCATCAGCGCCTGGAACGCGTTGCCCACGAAGAAGGCGTAGAAACCTACCAGCAGGATCATGCCCAGCAGAACCCGGTTGCTGGAAGCTCCCCACAGCGCCGAAAGCGCGTCCGCCCAGGTCCCTTTCGTGGTCTCGCGTCCGGAGCCGTGCCCGGTATAGGGCACCAGCCGGCACCAGATCATCAGCGGCAAGTAGACGAGCGCATTGACCAGCAGTGCCAGCGTGGGTTTCAGCAGCCACAGGGTGCCGCCTCCCACGGCGGGGCCGAACAGGATCCCCAACTGCCGTCCCGTCGCCAGCAGCCGGATGCCGCTCTGAAGCGTCTCCGGCCCTACCACGTCGTAGATCATGAGTTGGCGGGCCGGGTTCCACAGGGCGCCCGCCATCCCGTGCAGGGTCAGCAGGACCACCGAGTGCCACATCTCCAGGCGTCCGGTGTAGAACAGGAATGCCCAGGCAAGGCTCACGGAGATGAACAGGATCTGCGCCCACTCGATGATCCGCCGGCAATCGATGCGGTCCGCCAGCGCGCCGAAGTACCACGACAGGAACAGAGCCGGCATCCAGTGGCTGATGACGGCGAACCCTTGCAGGGTCTCGGAGCGGAACGCCTGGTAGACGATGCCATAGCTGATGACGTGCTCGATGTTGTCGGCCATCATCGACAGCATGTTGCCGACGAAGAAGAATGCGAAGTCACGGTTCCGGAGCGCGGCGAACGCGGGCGGTGCCTGGACGGCGGCAGGTGCGGATGTGCTCATGGAGTGTGGCAGTGGTCGGACTCGGCTGTGATGGTTCCCACTGTAGACAAGTTGTCGACATTTTGACAACTGGCGACGAAAGGAGAGTGTTTCCGCTACATGCCCTTTCCCAGTCATTCCGTGCCCTCTCCGCCATTCCCGCGCCCCCTCCGTCATTGATATGAAAATAAACAATTATTCAATGATTTCAGTTAGTTACGGAATCCCACTACACCCCAATGAGTCATTCCCGCGGAAGCGGGAATCCAGGCGGGGTGGGGCCGGGCAATGAGGCCGCCACACCCCCCCACCCCTGGATTCCCGCTTCCGCGGGAATGACGATTCGGGGTGTTGGTGCCTCGTGAGCTTTGACACGGCCTGTCTCGCGGGAATGACGATTCTGG
>JAJDXX010000230.1 GCA_022823055.1 Candidatus Binatia bacterium
CGCCACTCCTCGCTCCCCCGCCACGTCTCGACACCGCCATAGGGCATCACATGCGCCGCCGCCACCGGGTTGCCGGCCAGGTCCCTGAGCGCCCCGCCACCGCCGTCGGCCCGCCGGATGTACGTCACGCGGTTGCCGACGAGCCGGCCCGCCTCGGCGCGCGGCTTGCCCTCGTGAGCGTGGGCAGGCTTTGAGCGGGGATTTTGGGCTGATCGGCTCGGATTGAGCGATGGACTGTAGTGTGCGCCCCCCGGCGAGCTTGCAAAAGTTCGTCCGCGGGGCTTTTTCTCGGTGACGGCTAAACCACCGGACGAGTCCAATGTCGCACACGCTGTCCCGAAGCTCCATGGTTTCCGATCCGCGCGTCTGGTTGTTCCTGACGCAGGTTGACGCGGTCGAGGCGGAGACCTGCCGTGCGGCGGGCTGTCCGCGCTGCGGCGGTGTTCTTCACAGTGCCCGGTATCCGCGCAAGCCGTACGGTCTGGCGGTCGCATTGCGCGGCGATGTCTGGCGTTTCAGCTTCTGTTGCGCAGCGTGCCGGGGACGTGAGACGCCACCGTCGGTTCGCTTCTTCGGGCGGCGCTCTTATGAGCTTCCCCGATGTCAAGCCAGGATTCGTAGCGTTGCGCTCTTCCCCATTGCGTTGTCCTCTCCTGATGTGACAGCTGTCCTCGATCAGGAGCAGTGCTGTCCACGCAAGGCAGAAGTCTTTTTCCAAGTAGCCTTTCGACGGCTTCCATGAGCAGCGAAGGTGGTCCGGACGGAACGTCTTTGTAGCAGCGCGCTCAACGACGCGACTCAACTCTTATTCGGTTCGGTTGGCTGGCCCGTGCCGGCCCCGTGACCCTGATTCCACATCCTGTGGCTCGACGTTCCGGGGGATGGGATCCATCTTCAAGAGCGGTGCCGTCGTAACGGTCAACCCAGCGCCGCGGCGATCACACATCCTCCGGTTCCTCCGCGGCCCCGTCGAGCCGCGTTGGACAGGGAAAACTCTCCTTCTGCCTCAGCCTCTTTTCCTGGTCCTGGTTACGGCTTGCTGAGCACCGCGCCCTTCGGCACCAGGCCGGTCCCGGCGTAGCGCCACAGCGCGACGAGCAGCTTGCGTGCCACGGCGATGATGGCCCGCTTGCGCACGAGCCTGCCACTCCCGCCAGCGCAATACCGATGGAACCACATCGTGATCGCGCTGTCGGGCTGATACCGCACCCATCGCCATGCCATCTGCACCAGGTGCTTGCGAACCATCGGACGGCCCGCCTTGCTGATGCCCTGGTCGTTCTCGACCCCGCCGCTCGCCCACGGGACCGGCGCCAGACCCGCCCAGCTGGCGAGTTCCCGCCGGTTCCTGAAGTCCCGATAGAACACCTCGTTCTGGAGGAGCAGGGCATCGTTCGTTCCGATCCCTTTCACCTTGACCAGAATGGCCGCCGCGGCCGCCATGGCAGATGCGCACGCCGCCGGGACGGCCTGCTCTTCCTCGGTGTCGGCCTGCTGGTCCTGTTCATCAGACGCAGCCTGCTCGGGTACCGTCCCAGCCTCTCTGATCAGCGCTGCCTTCTTCTCCTCGATCTCCTCCAGCTGCTCCATGACCAGGACAAGCCGCGTGTGCGTCATCTCGATCTCGTCGCGAAGACCCGGGCGCAGTGGCGTACCGTACCCTGTGCGAACCTCGTCGAGACCAGCCAGGAACTTCGGGTGCCGCGGGTCCGCCTCCCGGATCCCCTCCTTTTTCAGCAGCCCCTGGATCGTGTTGCCCAGCCGGGTGCGCTCAACCACGAGACGGTCCCGGTTACGGAGAAGCCGCTTGGCATCCTCCTCTTCCTCCGTCGGGATCCGAACCACCGACAGCGCCTCCGCCTCGCCACTGTCCCATGCACGCAGCGCGCGAACCATCCGCCTCGCGTCGATCCGGTCGGTCTTCGCACGCTTCGCCTTGCGAACCACCTCGAGGCTTGCGGGATCACACACCACAACGTCAATCCGAGGTGCCTGCATGCCAAGCCGCCGGGCCAGCCAGAAGCCCTCGTAGCCGGCCTCGTAGGTCAGCAGAACCCGAGGCGAACCGCCGGCACGGGCGCAGGCCTGATCGATCTTCGCAACAAGCCCGTCCGAATCGCCCGGCTTCAGCGTGTGCATCCCCACCCTGCCCGGATCCGCCGGCAGACCGATACCCGTGACCCACGACTTGTCACTCAATTCCACCGCCACATAAACCGTGCTACCTTCACCCATGGAAGGGGTTACGGCGTTCAGGTCTTTCGCCATTGTCGGCCTCCTTTCATCGGCAAGGGGGTGGCCCGAACCAACCCCTTGCCACCATATGTTGATGCGCGATTACTCCCCAGCCCAACATCGCCACAAGCAAAATCTGGCGCCGCTCATGTAATCTTCTATGTGGGTGCCCTGTTCCTTCTGGTGAGCGCGCTGGCCCTGGGTGGCGGCGTGCGTCTGCAGACGATCGCGCGGCGCTCCGGGGTTCCGGTCCGGACGCTGAAGCGCTGGCGTCGGTGGTGGCAGGAGACATTCCCGACGACGCCTGAGTGGCAGGTGAAGCGGGGCGAGTGCGCGGCCCCGGCAGAGGAGCCGCCCCTGCGCTGGCTGTTGCGGACCATGCGAGGGCGCACCTTGCGTGCCCGTCTGTTGCGCAGCCTGGTGTGGCTGATGCCATGGACGAGATCGTGCGTTCTCGGCGATGGGCGGACGATGTCCGCAGAAAGCGTTTCTGTCATGCCCGCGTAGGGCGTTTTACACCGGCATCACCGAGACGGGCGGGAGATGCCGGAATGGACAGGGACGACCCGGGCGCCAGGCGCGAGAAGTGGGCACGTCTCCGGTTTGCGGTTGTAGGGCCGCTGCTGGCGTCACCGCCAGCGGCGGGGAAGCTGCGGGCTGAGCTCGAGCGGCTCTCCCGGCGGGACTGGGATCACCCGTCCGGCAAGGGGCCGGT
>JAJDXX010000173.1 GCA_022823055.1 Candidatus Binatia bacterium
GCGGAGATCGTCGAGCAGGGGCTCGACAGGAAGATCATCGTCTTCAAGAAGAAGCGGCGGAAGGGCTACCAGCGCAAGCAGGGCCACCGCCAGATGCATACGACCCTCAGAATCGTCGAAATCCAGGCGTGAGGCGGAAGAACCGATGGCGCACAAGAAATCAGGCGGAAGCTCGCGCAACGGTCGCGACAGTCAGGGACAGAGGCGTGGGGTCAAGCGCTACGGCGGGCAGCACGTCAAGGCGGGCAACATCCTGGTGCGCCAACTGGGTACGAAGATCCATCCGGGCAAGAACGTCGGCATGGGACGCGACTACACGCTGTTCGCGCTGGTCGAAGGCACGGTGGAGTACCAGCGCTGGGGCCGGTCGCGCAAGCGCGTGGCCATCGTTCCTGCCTGAACGCGCGCCGGCCCGAAGGCATGCGCCGGCGCCCGGTTATCCTGTCTCCCGAACCTTGAAACCTCGCGGCCCCGCCGCATTCCCATCCCACTCCACACCACGATTCGTCAGAACCGGTATCGCGGGACGCTGAAGGCGGTTGCGCACACAAGCCGGAGACCCATCGAATCATGAAGTTCGTCGACGAGGTCGAGATCACGGTGAAGGCCGGAGACGGCGGCCGCGGCTGCGTCAGCTTTCGCCGCGAGAAGTTCGTCCCCAAGGGCGGCCCGGACGGCGGCGACGGCGGCGACGGCGGTCACGTACGCGTGGTGGGGGACCCGCACCTGACCACGCTCCTCGACCTGCGCTACCAAAGGTTGTATCGCGGCGACCGGGGACAGCACGGGCGCGGCAAGGACCAGCATGGCAAGAACGGCGAGGACCGGGTGATCCGGGTGCCGGTGGGGACCCTGATCCGTGACGTGGCGACGGGCGATTTGATTGCCGACATCGATACGCCCTCGGGCGACGTGGTGCTGGCGCACGGGGGCAAGGGCGGCAAGGGCAACAGCCGCTTCGCCAGCGCCACGCGGCAGGCGCCGCGGTTCGCCGAGCCGGGTGATCCGGGAGAGGAGCGGCAGCTTCGGTTGGAGCTGCGGCTGCTGGCGGACGTTGGGCTCATCGGGCTGCCCAACGCGGGCAAGTCGACGCTGATCTCGGCCGTCTCCGCGGCGCGTCCCAAGATCGCGGACTATCCTTTCACCACGCTGGTGCCCAACCTGGGCGTCGTGGCCCACGGCGACCTGAGCTTCGTGGTGGCGGACATTCCCGGGCTCATCGAAGGCGCTCATCGAGGCGAGGGCCTGGGCCATCGCTTCCTCAAGCACGTGACCCGAACGGGCGTGCTGGTGCACGTGCTCGACGTCTTCCAGCTTGACGGGCGCAATCCCAGGACGGACTTCGAGACCGTGAACCGCGAGTTGGCGCTGTTCGACGAGGAGCTGTCGCGCAAGCCCCAGATCGTGGCGGCGAACAAGGTGGATCTCCTGCCGGACCGTAGCACGGTCGCGGAACTCGAAGCGTTCTTCGCAGGGCGGGGCTACCGCTTCTGCGCCATCTCCGCGGTGACGGGCGAGGGGCTGGAGCGCCTCAAACGGATGATGGCCGAAGACCTTGCCGAGAGACGCGCCGCGTCCGGCGGCGGGGGAGAGGCGGCACGACACCTGGAACTCCATGGCTGAACTGAGACGCAAATACGTCCACCGCGCCAAGCGGGTGGTGGTGAAGATCGGTAGCCGCATTCTGTCTTCCGAGCGGGGCCTGCACGCGCGCCGCATCGGGCGGTTGGTGCGCGAGCTGGCGGCGCTGCACGACCAGGAGAAGAAGCTCGTCGTTGTGAGTTCGGGCGCCATCGCTTCGGGCCTGAGCCGGCTGGGGCTCGCCAGGCGCCCGCGCGATCTGCCCCAGGAACAGGCGCTGGCGGCCGTGGGACAGATCCGGCTCATGGCACTGTACGAGAACTCATTCGGCGGTTACGGCAAGCACGTGGCGCAGGTGCTCCTGACCCACGAGGACCTGGCCAACCGCAAGCGCTACCTCAACGCCAAGCACACCCTCAAGACGCTGCTGGACTGGAACATCATCCCCATCGTCAACGAGAACGACACGGTGGCGGTGGAGGAGGTCAAGTTCGGCGATAACGACCAGCTCTCGGCGCTCGTGGCCACGCTCATGGAGATGGACCTGCTGGTGATCCTGAGCGACGTGGACGGGGTGTTCGACAGCGATCCCAGGTCGAACCCGGACGCCCGGCTCATGCCCGTGGTCACCGACCTGGCCGCGGCCAAGCAGGTGGCCCAGGACACGGCGCCGTCCGAACTGGGCCGCGGTGGCATGTTCTCGAAGCTCTGCGCCGCGGAGCAGGCGAGCCAGGCCGGCATTCCCACCGTTATCGCCAACGGCCGCGAGCGGGAGGTGCTGGCGGGGCTGTTCGACGGCAGCCGTGAGTCCGGCACCCTGGTGCTGCCCGAGGAAAACCGCCTCACCAGCCGCAAGCACTGGATCCTCTACAACCTCAAGCCCTCGGGCGAGGTGATGGTGGACAACGGCGCCCTGGCCGCGGTGATGGCCAAGGGCAAAAGCTTGCTGCCCTCGGGAGTGAGGGAGATCAAGGGTTCCTTCGGCGCCGGCGAGTGCGTGAGCTGCGTCGACGACAGCGGTCGCGAGTTTGCCCGCGGCCTGGTGAACTACAGCGCCCAGGAGCTGCGGAGGATCAAGGGTTCCCACTCGGGCAAGATCGAGAGCATCCTGGGTTACAAGGCCTACGACGAGATCATCCACCGGGACGATCTCGTGCTATTGTAAAGAGAGGGAAACGGGAGTCGTCATGGGAGTTGCCGAGGAAGCACGGGGGATCGGCCGGCGCGCCAGGGCAGCGGCCAACGCCCTGGCTGATCTTTCCACCGATCTGAAGAACCAGACCCTTCTGGGCATGGCGGACGGCATCGAGGAGCAGCAGGCCTTCCTGCTCGTCGAGAACGCCAAGGATCTCGACGTCGCGGCCGGGAAGGGGCTCTCCACGGCGGTCATCGACCGGCTTACCCTCAATCCCAAGCGGGTGGCGGGCATGGCCGCGGGCATCCGCGACATCGTCGCCCTGCCGGATCCGGTGCGGGAGGTTACGAGGACGTGGACGCGGCCCAACGGGCTCGAGGTGGGGCGCATGCGCATCCCGTTGGGGGTCATCACCATCATCTACGAGGCCCGTCCCAACGTCAGCGCGGACGCCGCGTCCCTGTGTATCAAATCGGGCAACGCCGTCATCCTCAAGGGCGGCAGCGAGGCGAAGTTTTCCAACCAAGCCATCGGCGAGGTGTTGCGGGGCGCGTGCGCGCGCGCCGGGGCGCCGGAGGATGCGGTGCTGGTGGTGGAGTCCACCGACCGGGCCATGGTCCACGAGCTGCTCAAGCTCGAAGAGTACGTCGACTTGATCATCCCCCGCGGCGGCGAGGAGCTGATCCGCTTCGTCGCGGCCAACTCCCGCGTGCCGGTGGTCAAGCACTACAAGGGCGTGTGCCACGTCTACGTGGACGACGACGCCGACCTCGACATGGCGGAGCGCATCGCCCTCAACGCCAAGGTGCAGCGCCCGTCGGTGTGCAACGCCATGGAGACGCTGCTGGTGCACGAGGCGGTGGCGCCGCGGTTCCTGCCCGAGGTCCTCGGCAAGCTCCGGGAGAGTGGGGTGGAGATACGCGGCTGCGACAAGACCCGCGCGCTGCTGGACGCAGTGGCGCCCGCGAGCGAGGACGACTGGCACGAGGAGTACCTGGACCTGGTGCTGGCAGTACGGGTGGTTGCGGACATGGACGAGGCTATCGAGCACATCCGCAGGTACGGCTCGGACCACACCGAGACCATCGTCACCGCGGACCGCGCCAAGGCGGAAGCCTTTGTCGCCCGGGTCAATTCCTCGGCCGTGCTGGTGAACGCCTCCACGCGCTTCAACGACGGCGGCGAGTTGGGCCTCGGGGCCGAGATCGGCATCAGCACGAGCAAGATCCACGCCTTCGGCCCCATGGGCCTGGAAGAGCTGACCAGCACCAAGTTCTTCGTCTACGGCGACGGCCAGGTGCGTACCTGACTCCATGAGACTCGGTCTGTTCGGCGGCACCTTCGACCCCATCCACTCCGGCCACTTGAAGAGCGCGGAGGAGGTGCGGGAGGTGCATGCGCTGGACAAGGTCTGTTTCGTCCCCAGCGGCGTCCCTCCGCACCGGAGCGCCGAGCCCGGGGCGGCGGCGGGCCATCGCCTGGAGATGGTGCGGCTCGCGGTGGCGGACAACCCGGGCCTGTGCGTTTCGGACGTGGAGGTGGTCCGGCCCGGCGCTTCCTATTCCATCGACACCGTGCGCCACTTCTCGGGACGGCTTGCGCAGGGGGATGACCTGTACCTGATTCTCGGCCTCGACGCCTTCCTGCTCATCGGCTCCTGGAAGGATTGGCGCGAGATGATGGCCCTCACACACATCATCGTTACCTCCCGGCCCGGTGCCGGCGACGCGCTTCCCTACGAGCGGATTCCCGTTGTCGTGCGGGAAGCGTTTTGCTATGATCCGGTCCGATCCGGCTTCCGGAACGAGTTCGGCAAGGAGATACTGTTCACGCGCCTGACGGATCTGTTCGTGTCGGCATCGGCCGTCCGGGAGCTGCTGGGAAAGGGGAAGTCGATCCGTTACCTGGTTCCCGAAGAAGTGCAACTCTACGTGGAAAGACACCACCTCTACAACGAGTCGCCGGAGTGCTAGTGTCCGACAGCTCCACGCGCGACGCGAAAGACAAGGCCCTGCTGCTCTGCGGCCTTGCACTCGACAAGAAGGCCCAGGACCTCGTCTTGCTTGAAGTCGGCGAACTCACCACCATCGCCGAGTACTTCCTCATCTGTTCCGGCCGTTCCGACCGGCACGTCCAGAGCATCGCCGAAGGCATCAAGGAGGACGGCCGCGCCCAGGGCATCCGCCCGCTTTCCAGCGAAGGCATCACCCGCGGCCAGTGGGTGCTCATGGATTTCTCCGATGTCCTCGTGCACGTCTTCTACGAGCCCGTGCGCCGCTTCTACGACCTCGACGGTCTCTGGGCCGGCGCCACGGTGGTGGAGTTGCCCGAGCCCTACGCCACCCTCGCCGCGCAGTTCACCAGCGAGGGCGATCCGCCGGACCCCTGGCCCGCCGCGGAAGGCGGCTCGGGTCCGGGGTACTTCGGTAAACCGGGGCGATAGTGGCCTGGGTCACGGAAACCGGGGGAATCGCCGCCAGCGCCGCAGTGCAACAACAATGTGGGGAAGATTGTGGGTGGTGATCCCAACGGGACTCGAACCCGTGTTTCTGGCGTGAGAGGCCAGCGTCCTAACCGCTAGACGATGGGACCGTGGCTGAGGAGGTAGGACTCGAACCTACAATCGCCTGATCCAGAGTCAGGTGGCTTACCA
>JAJDXX010000208.1 GCA_022823055.1 Candidatus Binatia bacterium
CCCTGTTCGTCCCTCGACTTCCCGGCCCAGTTGAAGACCGCGATCAGGAACTTCAGGTTGTACTGGATGGTCCGGTCCGAGACGGGCCTTCCGCTCGGGCCGATCCTGCCCGCCCGGCGCTCCCGGATGAACCGGTCCCAATCCCGTTGCGACAGCGTCGCGGGATCGCGCTCGTGCCCGAACAGCCCAAGGAACATCCGGGTTGCGGCCCGATCGTGCCGCTGCGAATGCTCGCCCTTGGTGGGCGTCACCTCTTCGCCGTAGATGTCAAAAAGCCGTTCCAGGGTGAGCGGCTCCGGCTCGGCTTCCTTCTTGCCGTTGGGCGCGTCGATGAAGCCTGCGGCGAACTGATCCGCCTGCCTCTTCGCGCGTCGCCAGTCGCGGTGTCCAAGCGACCGGCTCCGCCTGCGCCCGTTCTCGCGCCACTCGATCTGGAAGATGCCGGTCTTCGGGTCGGGGAAGATCCTGACCCGGTTCCGGCCCCATTCGCCGGCGCCGTAGGAGCGCCGACTTCGTTTCGTGCGTGCCATCATTCGATTCCTCTCGGTGATGGACCGCACGATCTGCGCGAAGGAAAGGTCGCGGCATCGGGGCTTCTCCGCCAGTCGCGGTCGGGGCGAATGCGTTACCTTTCCGGGGCAGGCGCGACGTGTGCAAGCCGCTTCCGCCCGAGGGCACGGTCACAGCTTGCGGGACGACCGCCGACGCGGTTTCATACTTGGCCCCGCGAATGCGGGGTTTCGGAGTAGCCAGATGTGTTAACGTTTCACGTTAACCTCTGGCCGGGGATGCCCCCGGACCCGCAGGACATTACGCGCGCTCCACGGAGGCCGCCCGGCATCGAACCGTCTCCGGTGTGCTGGACCTCGCCTTCGAGGCCCATCTGCCCGGTGGCCTCGTCATCCAGCTTCAAGGCGACAGGGATGACTCCCGGCCTGGACCCGTCGTGGCCACACTACGCATGTCCCCGAAGGAAGCTGCCGAGGGGCTTTGCCCCCCGACCCCCAAGAGGCCCGGCGCCGATGCACGCAAGATCGAGGGCGAGAGGGTGCGCCGGGATTGCCGATCCGCCGACCGCCGCCGGACGGCCATCGGCGCGATTGAGGGACGTGGTTTCGGAGGCGGCCATCGCCCTCCTCCGCATCGACGCCGGCGCGGAAAGCCAAGGGGTCTAAGGGGAGCGGAGCCTCCCCTTGCCAGACCGCCGTGTTCAACACGGCGTCGGCTGGCTCCCACAGGTCAGCGCCGCATCAGATCTTCGCAGTCGGGTCCCGGAGTCGCTCGTGTATCCACCGAGTCGACGCGCAATGCGCCTGAACCGAGACCCGAGCGGCGAGAGTCCGAAAGCAGGCCTTCCGGCTCATTGAAGCGCCGGACTCGCGAACGGCACACCACAACCGAGGGCAGGGCCTCCCAGCCCAGCTCGAAAGGTGGCGGCGCTCCCTCTCCAATGGCTTCGGCTGCGGCTGCGGCTGCGCCCGGGAGGGTATACGGATCGGCGAGACTCAGGTCCACCGTGTAGCCGAGATCCGCGAGCGCCTGAAGGGTGACCGCGCTCGTCGGAGCGCCAGCGGAAGGTGCCATGAGCTCGACTCCGAACACCTCCCGCCGCCAGTGCGAGTTGCGGCTCCCGCTTCCGTACTGGTGCAAGGGCACCTTCGGCCCCGTGTAGCTCGTGCCGCCAGCCGCATCGAATGCTCTCTCCGCGAGCGGCAATACGACGTACGTGTCCCGCACCTCTTCTTCCGTGCTCCGGTCTCTGACGTGACGACGGGCATGCCAGAGCGTACCGATCCCGAGGACATGCCCGAGCTCATGGCGTGCGACCAATTCAGCCCTCTCAGGGTCCTCGTGGCTGGTTTCGTCTCTGCGGAATTTCACACCACCATCGTAAGTGATGCGGTGGCGCAAGATGTCGAGATTTCCGCAGATTCCTGCGGCGGTCTTCTCGCCCATCGCGACCCGTACGACGACATCGTCGATGACGGGCACGGACGGCTTCCAATCCGGGTGTTCACAAAGCCATTCCCCAAACAGGTCGGGCGCTTCGGTTTCCCGCAGTATGTCCATCCAGTACTCCGCCGCAGAGTTCATCGCCTCACGGATATGGTCGGGAACGTCCGGGTGGAAGAGCAACTGAATTTGGAAGCCCGGTTCCGCTTCGCCGCAGGCGTAGCCGATCCAGCCGTCCCTCGAGACGTACGACTCGAAGTCCTCGGTTCGCGGTACGCACAGGCCGGTCGCGTACGACTCAAACCAATCCAGATCCAACGCCAAGACATCGGGAGGGATCTCCCCCCGGAGGCCGAGGTTGACGGCAACCCCGAGGTCCTTGAGGTTCTCAAGCTGTCCCAATTCGGGCGGTATCGAGCCTGAAAGCTCGTTGTCGCTAACGCCTAGGCCCGTGAGGTTCTCAAGCTGTCCCAATTCGGGCGGTATCGAGCCTGAAAGCTCGTTGCCGCCAACGTACAACCACTTCAGACTCGTGTTGCCCAGCTCGGGCGGTATCGGCCCGCTGAGAGCGTTCTCGAAAAGAGATAGCGAACTCAGGTCAGAGAGCCTGCCGAGTTGTGGAGGGATTGGGCCGGAAAGGTTGTTGCGATACAGGGTTATTATATGCAGGCTCGTATTGCCCAGTTCGCCGGGGATCGGGCCGCTGAGAGCGTTGTCTCCCAGGTTCAGGCCGACCAGATGAGTGAGCGTGCCCAGTTGCGCAGGGATCGAGCCGGTGAGACCATTCTCATCGAGATCCAGGTAACTAACCCGACCACCCGACTTTGTCACGCCGTGCCAGTCCTGGAGCGGAGCGTCGGTGAGCCAGTTCTCGCTATTGACCCAGTTCGGCCCGTCCGTCGCTTCGTAGAGCGCTACCAGCGCCGCCCGGTCCAGATCGGACACGGTGATCTGCGCGGTGCCGCTCGCGCTCCCCGCCTCGGCCGAAATCGTCGCCGTGCCCTCCGAGGCACCGCGCACGAGACCGGACGCGTCCACGGTCGCCACCGACTCGTGGCTTGACGACCAACTAAAGGTCGCCCCGACGACCGCATTGCCGTTCGCGTCCACCGCCTCGGCCGAGAGGTGCAGAGCTTCGCCCGGTGCGATCGAGTCCGCAGCCGGGGTCACAATGACGGAGTCCGTCGACTGCATCACGGTTACCATCGAAGCGCCCATCGCCTCGCCCGCTTCAGCAGCAACCGTAGTGACCCCGTTGCCCATCGCCGTCACCAGACCGGTGCCGTCCACTACGGCGACCAGAGTGTCCCCGGATGTCCACGTGAACGCCGTTGCCCCCACGGCGTGGCCGTTAGCGTCCATCGCCTCCGCTAACAGGCGTACCGTGTCCCCGAACGCCTCCAGCGTGTCGGCCACGGGTGAGACCACGACCGTTCCCGGTTGTTGCGCGACGGTCACGGCGACCGTCCCCGATACCGCGCCGACCGCCGCTGCTATCTTCGCCGTACCGTTTCCGACGGCCGTCACGAGACCGGCCCTGTCCACCACGGCGACCAGAGGGTCGTCGGACATCCACGTGAACGCCGCCTCCGCTACCTCGTGGCCGTTCGCGTCCACCGCTCCCGCCGACAAGCTCACCGTGTCCCCGAGCGCCTCCAGAGACCTCGGCGGCGGCGTGACGCTCACCTCCGCCACCGCCTGCTCCACCGTTACTTCGGCACTCGCCGTCTGCGACCCGGACGTTGCCGCAATCTGTGCGCCCCCGTTCGCCACCGCTGTCGCCAGCCCCTCGGTGTCCACGGCTACGACCGACTCGTCATCCGACGACCACACAAACTCTGCGTCTGCCACCACATGTCCGTTCCCGTCCCGCGCCTCCGCCACGAACCGAGCCGTGTCCCCGAAAGCAACCAGCGTATGCGTAGCCGGGGCCACGGCCACCTCCGCAACCGACTGTTCCACCGCCACCTCGGCGCTCGCGGTCGCCGACCCGGCGGTAGCGGTGAGGGTCGCGCTCCCGTTGCCCACTGCGGTAACGAGCCCTTCCGTCACGGCGGCTACAGCTGTATCGCTGCTGTTCCACACGACCGCGACGTTGCCCATCGCCTGGCCGTACTGGTCGCTCACGGTGGCGATCATTCTCACCGTGTCGCCGATTGAGCGGAACGCTGCGGACGCGGGCGAAATCGCGACCTTGGTGGGAACGGGCGGGTCCGGTGTGGCCGGTGTCATCGGGTCGTCCCCGCAGGCCGTCACAACCGCGAGCGCCGCCGCCGCGAGAGCACGGAAACCGAATAGCGGACTCGCGTTTGGGAGTCTTCGCCGCCATCCACTTTTTCGCATAGGCCCCAGAGCTTGTGTTCCGTTATGTTAGTGGGCGTCCTGGGGGACGCGCTGCGGTCCCTCCGACGCTCCACTCAAACAAGGAGGATGCCAGCCCCATGCGCAAGCTCTTTCTCTTGGTTTTTCTCATGGTCATCGCCGCCCCGGCCAACGCCCAGACCACGTTGGGACTGAGGGGCGGTATTGGGTTCGCCACCGTCTCCATCGAGGAGGCTGGAGTCGAGGAAGAGTCCGTTTCCCGCATCGTCGCGGGCATGGACCTCGGCATTCGCGCCTCCAGCGTGTTCAGCCTGAGGCTCGGCGGCGCGTACGCTCAGAAGGGCGGTGCCGCCACCGTCGACGGCGTCGGGGTCACGCTCAATCTCGACTACCTCCAGTTCTCGGCCTTGGCGAGGCTCGCCACGCCGGGCGACGGAGGCTTTTCCGTCGGTGTGATGGCCGGTCCGTGGGCCGGCTACCGGCTCTCATGCGATGTGGAGGCCGCTGGCCAAGGGTTCAGCCTCAGTGCTCCCTGCGACGATGCCGACTTCTCGGATTTCGACATCAGGTCGCTCGACTACGGGCTGGCCTTCGGAGGGGGTGTCGAGTTCCCTCTCGTGGGCAGTCTCCGCTTGGGTCTCGATGCGCTCTACTCGCTCGGACTTGCCGAGGTGGACGAAGGTGACACCAAGACCCGGCACCTGACCCTTCAGACCGGCTTGGCCTTCCCGGTTGGGTGAACGGCGTGGTCCATCAACTTGAAAGACCCAGCTTCCCGCCGTTCAAGTACGTTTTTCCCGCCCCAGCGGCGAGATCCAGCCAGGTCCCGTAAGGGCGGCAGGAAACGCAGATCGTGCAGTCCTGTAAGACTTTAGAAGATTTCCTGCCGGGATTCAGGCCCTATGTGCTCCGCCGGGCCGGCAGCTTGTCGAACAGGTTGTTCGCACCCAGCCCCACCCGGATCCGGTCATCTATCGTGAATGTGACCTCCACGTCCGCGATCGCCCCTCCGCTGATCTCGGTGGGAACTTCGAACGCGGTCGGCACCATCACCGACGCCATGTGTCGCATGCGAACGCTGGCGTCGAACCCCGAAGCCCACCTCACGCCTCCGCTGAAAGCGATGCGCGTCCCTGGCTGAGCCTGGGTGATGAGCATCGTCTGGGTCTCACGGATGAAGTCGGGATTCCGGTTCGCGGTGATCGCGGTTTCGTTCCTGTGCAGGCTGGCCGAGAGGTCCGCGGCACCCCAATCCATTCCCCTGAATCGCCAGCCGGCGACGACGTCGAACCCCTGGGTGCGGGTGTCGATCGCATTGGTCCAGAACGCAACCGCATCCACCGGCCGGCCCTGGAATTGCGCGTTGGCGCGCAGACCGTGCTCCGTAGTGAGCCCTTCCGTGAGCGCGGTCGCATCCTTGACCGCCACGCGATAGTAGTCGGCGGCCAGCTGGAACCCGTTCTCGCGCGCAAGGACGAGACCCCCGGTCAGGCTGAGGGACGTCTCGTGGCTGAGCGAACAGGCCCCGAAATCCGCGCACGCGACGGGATCTCCCTCCGGGAGAAATCCGTTGCTGCTGAGGCCGCCACTGCTCCCCACGAAGCCGAGGGTGTTGAACCCGCGCTGGGGCAGACTCGGCGCCCGGAATCCGGTCGAGAGCGCGGCCCGCAGGGCACTGCCGGACCCCCCCAGTTCGAGCCGGCTCGCCAGCTTCGCCGTGAGAGAGCTGCCCGCGTCGCTGTAATCCTCGAAGCGGAGCGCTCCTCCCAGCGTAAGAGCCTCGTCCGCGGGCTTGATCTCCGAGTCCACATACACCCCGACGCTGAGCCGATCCCGTTCGCTCTCCAACGCGGACTGGGGGCTGTAGCCCGGGTATCCCTGCATGCCGCAACTCGCAACCTGCGATCCGTCCGAATTCAAGTGGTGCGCAGCCGGAAAACTGCCGGCGGTATTGTCGGGTCCGCAGCCGTAGCTTACGGGATCGCCGGCCTCCATCCAGTAGCTCTCGCGGCGCAGCGCCGCCCCCATGGCCAGCGATCCCCGGGTCGAGCCCTTTTCCAGGTCACGCTGGGCGTCCGCGTTCAGGTGCATCTGCCGCAGATTGATCGCTCCGCTGTGGGCGAAGCGCGGACCGGCGGCGGCGGCGATTTCCGCGGACGAAGCTGCAGGATTGCGGGCGAGCTGCGCCGCGGCATAGGACGGGTTGATTGAGTTGGCGACATCGAACGAGAAGCGGCCCTGGCCGAAGCCGGCGCTCAGTTCGGCCGACCAGGCGTCGAACTGCCCGCGGAGCCCGCCGGCCAGCGAAGCATCCGTGAGGTCGGATTCCTCAGTGGGGAAGAAGCCGTCGGGGTACACGTAGGAGACGTTGCGCGGCACCCAGTCGGCTTTCCGGTACAGGCCGTCGGACACCGCGCTGCGGCGCGAGAAGCCTCCGAAGGCGAAGAGTTCCGCCGTCTCGCCCACGGGCAAGGCCGCATTCGCCATCACGGCGCCCCCCTCGTAGTCGGGTTCGCCGTTGCGCGACAGGTACATCATCTTGCCTCCGTCCGCGCACGGCGCGTAGTCCGGATCCGGACCGAAGCAGGTGGGCGCCTCACCGCCGCGCTGGCTGGGCGTCTGCCGCGCATACTCGCCCGTGAAATTCAGGTATCCTCCGCGGTCACCAAGTCCGAGCCCCACGTTCCCGGAAGTCAACAGCCTTTCGCCGTCCCCGAAGGAAGTGCGGCCCAGATACGTGGACCAGCTGGAGCCCGCGGCGTCATCCCTGAGGACGATGTTGATGACCCCGGCAATGGCGTCCGACCCGTACTGCGACGCGGCCCCCTCGCGCAGGACTTCGATGCGCTCGATGGCGTGAATCGGGATGGCGCGCAGATCCGTTCCGGTCGTACCCATGCCCAGCATGCTTATGATCTTCGCAAACGCGATCCCGTGGCGGCGCTTGCCGTTGATCAGCACCAACACCTGATCCGGGTTCATCCCGCGCAGCGTCGCCACGTGGAACGCCGCACCGTCGCCGACCGTCAGTCGCGTCGAATTGAACGATGGCGCGATCCTCGCCAACGCCTCGCCCAGATCGATGTCGCCCAGCCGCGAGAGTTCCTCGGACCCGTAGATGTCCACCGGTACCGGCAGCAGCATCGGATCCTGGATTCGCGCCCGGGAACCGACCACGACCAGCAGGGAGTCGCCGGCCAGCAACGTGTCCGGCGGCTCCTGCGCCATCCCGGGCGATATGCTGAAGGCCTGGACGCAGAGGGCAAGCGACAAAGCCGGGGCCGCGCGGGCCGATCGTCGACGGAAAGAGCCGTGATCGGTGCGCGGGCAACGGGAAGAAAGCCACAGGGACAAGCCGGCCATGGTGTCCTCCGGCGGGGGCGCGTGAGCTGCGTCCCGATGACGCATTGACGGCTCATGATGGAAATGATGCGGGAATGCGGCAAGGCTCCGCCGGGCGCCGGGCCTGTCTGCGCCCCCCAGGGGCCGCCGAAGTCATCGTTGGCGGCAGGGTGCCGCAGGGGTCCTGGCTATCCGCTACGCGGCTCTTGAGTGCCGGCGTGTGCTGCGACGGTCCCGGATGGTGCCGGTCTCGCGATGCTGGGCAATCAGTCGGGTCAGTTGGGCGCGCGAGAAACCTGTCACCCTGGCCAGGAAGGTCTTTAGCAGACTCTTGTCGCGTTTCCTGAGATCGTGGTATTCGAATCTGTCCATTGTCTTGCGGATGAATTCGTATATGGGTTCACGGCCGTCTGCCTTCAGCTGTGGGGTGTCGGCACTTTTCAGGAAACGATGGATCTGGTCCATAGTGCGAATACGTGCAATACGGCGCATCACAGTTCATTCCTCGTGGTTCAAGGATATCCAGGAGCCATAGTACGGCTCACTATTCTCAAGATTTGGGCTCATTTGTCATCTCCCGGCATGCCTCGGAGGACTGGGCCCTCTCGCCGGCTATCCGTGCAAATGCCGTGCCGGATCATGCATCTGCCCACCGCCGCGACACCGGGCGTGCTCCGCCACGTCGCCCGGCCGCACGCCCGGCTCCCGCGGCTCCCGCAACGTCGGGATCCCCCGAGTCGAAGACACCTCCGCAAGCGGTCTCCCGCGCCTGGCGATCGCCCTTCAGGACAGGGTTCGCGAGCCGCCTCCGGAAGGCGTGCCCGGGCCTGTGGCGCACCACCGGAATCGGCCTGCGGACGCTCCGTTCCGGCTTGACCGGGTGGGGACGCATGGGTAGCTTTCTGCCACCCGAACTCCTGCGAAACCCCTCCACATGCGGGCGACTCGATGTCGGACGCCTACCTGCCGATCCTGCTCATCTTCGGGGTCTCCGCCCTCAACGCAGTGTTCATGGTAGCGTTGTCTCACATCCTCAATCCTCGCCGGCCAACTCCTCAGAAGGCAATGCCTTACGAGTCCGGCATGATCCCGCTGGGCGACACCCGGGCCCGCTTTTCCGTGAAGTTCTACCTCGTCGCCATCAGCTTCATCGTCTTCGACCTGGAAGCGGTCTTTCTCATCCCCTGGGCCGTCGAGATGCGCGCGCTGGGGTGGAGCGGATTCGTGGCTGCTTCCATCTTCGTAGCGGTGCTTACCGCGGGGTTGGTGTACGAATGGAAGAAGGGAGGCCTCGATTGGGACTGAGTGAAAAACCCGCTGAACGCCTTCCCGTGGCTTCCTCGCCGCCGGGCGGGGTATTGGGCGCGGGAACCCCGACCTTTCTGACCACGCGCCTCGATTTCGTCGTCAACTGGGCCCGTCGCAACTCGCTCTGGCCCATGCCCTTCGGAACCGCCTGCTGCGCCATCGAGATGATGGCCGCGGCCGCCAGCAACTTCGACCTGGCACGCTTCGGGATGGAGCGCATGTCGTTCAGCCCTCGCCAGGCCGATGTCCTGATCTGTGCGGGACGGGTGCCCTACAAGCTCGCGCCCGTCCTGCGCCGCATCTGGGACCAGATGCCCCAGCCGAAGTGGGCCGTCTCGATGGGCGCCTGCGCTTCTTCCGGGGGCGTGTTCGACGTGTACTCGATGGTGCAGGGGATCGATACCATCATTCCCGTGGACGTCTACGTGCCGGGTTGTCCGCCAAGACCGGAAGGGCTCATCTACGGGCTCATGATGATTCAGGAGAAAATCCGGCAGGAGCGCCTGAGCGAGCACGGCGCCTTGCGTGCCGAGGACCCGGCCGCGGTGGCCCGCGCGCGCGCCGACGCCGACGAGGTGCTGGCGCTCTCCGGACCCTTCGGCAATTCGACCCGGCAGAACCGCGTGAGCGGCCCAACCGGGTCCGACGCCTCCGACCGGCCCGACGACCGCATTCCGTGACCCGACCCGACCGCCACGGAAAGCCGGTTTCCGCCACCGTTGAGGCTCTGCGCGCGACATTCCCGGACGCCATCCTGCGCGACCTGGTGCAATCCGGGGACCAGCAGGTGGTCTACATCGACCCGGGCCGCAATGCGGAGGTGCTGGACTGGCTGCGCACCGACCCCGGCGAGCGTTTCAACCTGCTGGTCGACGTGACCGCCGTCGACTACGGCGACGGGCGCCCGCTCGAGGTCGTCTACCAGCTCTGGTCCATACCGCACCGGAAGGCGCTGCGGGTGAAGTGCGAGCTCCCGCTTTCCCGCCTCGCGATCGCCTCCGTGACCGCTCTCTGGAGCGCGGCCGACTGGCTGGAGCGCGAAGTCTACGATCTGTTCGGGATCGAATTTCGGGGGCATCCGGACCTCCGCCGCATTCTCATGCCCGAGAACTACGCCGAAGGCCATCCCCTGAGGAAGGATTTTCCGCTGCGCGGCCGTTTCTCCCGCGCCGAGCAGACCCGGCGCGCCCTCTCGCAGGACCTGGAGCAGTACTACATGCCGGAGGAGCTGGAAGGTCGTGGCGCGCCCCAGATCGTGACCGCGGACGAATCGCCGACCTCCGCCCCGGAGAGCCAGGGCCGATGACGCGGCGGACGGTGGATATCCCGGTGGGGCGGGGAGCGGAGATGGGGATGGACGCCCGGCCCGCGATGGGACCTCTGGCGCCCGTCGATGTCGTCGAGCCCGACATCGGATCCGAGGAGATGCTCATCAACATCGGGCCCCAGCACCCTGCCACGCACGGCGTGCTGAGGCTCATCTGCGAGCTGGACGGAGAGACCGTGGTGTCGGTCACGCCTCATATCGGGTACCTGCACTCTTCCTTCGAGAAGCTGGGCGAGTACCGCACGTACAACCAGATCGTGCCGCTGACCGACCGCATGGACTACCTGGCGCCGCTCATCTACAACTGTGCCTACGCCATGGCGGTCGAGAAGCTGATGGGCATCGAGGTCACGGAGCGCTGCAAGGTTGTGCGGGTGATCTGCCTGGAGCTGGACCGCATCTTCTCGCACCTGCTCTGGCTGGGAACCACCGCCATCGACGTCGGAGCCTTCACCCCCTTCCTGTACGCATTCCAGGAGCGGGAGCGCATCTACCAGCTGCACGAGGAGCTCACGGGCGCCCGCATCACGACCTCCGCCACGCGCATCGGGGGCATGATGTCGGACCTGCCGCCGGGCTGGGCCGAGGGCGTGCGCGAGTTCATCGACACCTTCCCCCGCACCCTGAACGAGATCGACTCCCTGCTCACCACCAACGCGATCCATCAGGGCCGAACCATCGACATCGGCGCGATCGGTCCGGAAGACGCGGTCGACTGCGGTCTGACCGGCCCCAACCTGCGCGCCAGCGGGGTGGACTACGACGTGCGCAAGGACCTGCCCTACTACGACTACGAGACCTACGACTTCGAGGTCCCGGTCGGCGAGAACGGCGACTGCTACGACCGCTACCTGGTGCGCATGGAAGAGATGCGACAGAGCGTGGCCATCCTGCATCAGGCCCTGGACCGCCTCCCGGATGGTCCCATCAACGTCGAGGACCCGCGCATCAGCCTGCCGAGCAAGACCGACTGCATGAACGACATGGAGTCGATGATCCACCACTTCAAGCTGATCATGGACGGCATCAGCGCGCCCGCCGAGGACTGCTACTTCGCCGTGGAGGGTTCCAAGGGGGAACTGGGCATGTACCTAGTGGGAGACGGTGGGCCGAAGCCGGTGCGGTGGCGCATCCGCCCGCCCTCCTTCGTCAACCTGTCCGCGATCGCGAAGCTGGCCGAGGGGCACCTGGTGGCCGACCTCATCATGATCAACGCAAGCCTGGACATCGTCCTGGGCGAGATCGACCGATGAGCGCTCCCGCCCGCGTGCCGTTTCACAACCCCGGCTGGGCCGGCAACACGGGAGAGTTCGACCTCACCGAAGCCGACGTGCGCGGCACCGACTTCGTGGGCGAACGGCCTCTCGACGGGGGCCATGAATCGGCTGCTCCCTCGTATCCCTACATGCTCCCGGACAAGGACCCGGACGCGGTCCTCTTCGAGGGCCCGTACAAGGAGCGCTTCGAGAAGATTCGCACGCGCTACCCGACCGCCCGCGGGGCCCTCATTCCGACGCTGAACCTGGCCCAGGAGCTGCGCGGCCACGTCTCCCCCGAGACGATGGACGAGGTGGCGGCGCTGCTCGGCCTGGCGTCGGCCGAAGTGCGCGGCACGGTCACGTTCTACACGATGTACAACAAGCGGCCGGTCGGCCGATTCCTCATCCAGGTCTGCACCAACATCAGCTGCAGCCTGTGCAAGGGCGAGGAAGTGCTCGACGCCTTCCTGCGGCACACGGGCACCGAGCTGGGCGAGACCTCCAGGGACGGCGACTTCACCGTCATCGAGGTGGAATGCCTGGCCGCGTGCGGCTTCCCGGTGGCCGTGCAGATCAACTCCCGCTACTACGAGAACGTGCTGCCGGACGACGTGCCCGCCCTGCTCCAGCGTCTCAGGGAGCACGGCGAGTAGATGGCCTACCCCTACGTGCACGAGCGCGAGGTGCGCATGATCTCCCGCAACTTCGGGGATCCCGCGGCGCGAACGCTCGACGGATACCGGGAGCGGGGCGGATACCGGGGACTCGAGCGAGCCTTCGAGATCGGGCCGGCGGCGGTGATCGACGAAGTGAAGGCATCGGGACTGCGGGGCAGGGGAGGAGCCGGGTTCCCCACCGGGCTCAAGTGGAGCTTCATGCCGAAGGCGGGGGTCAAGCCGCATTACCTGCTTTGCAACGCCGACGAATCGGAGCCCGGCACCTTCAAGGACCGCGAGCTGATTCGCTGGGATCCCCATCAGCTCATCGAGGGGTGCCTGATCGCAGCCTATGCGATGGGTTCGCGACACGCCTACATCTATCTCCGCGGCGAATTCTTCGAAGCGAGCCAGGTCATGGCGCGGGCGGTCGAGGAGGCGTACGAGCGAGGGTTCGCCGGGCGCCGCATCCTGGGGTCGGAAAACGACATCGAGGTGACCGTGCACGTGGGCGCCGGGGCGTACATCTGCGGTGAAGAGACCGGCCTCATGAACTCCCTCGAGGGCCGCCGCGGGGAGCCGCGGGTGAAACCACCCTTTCCGGCCGCGGTGGGCGTCTATTCCATGCCCACGACCATCAACAACGTCGAGACCCTGGCGGCCGTGCCCCACATCGTGGAGCACGGGGGCGAGTGGTACCGGCAGTGGGGCACCGACAAGTCCCCCGGCACCAAGCTCTTCTGCGTGAGCGGCCACGTGGAGAAACCCGGCAACTACGAGCTGCCGCTGGGCTTTCCGATGATGGAGCTGATCGAGGACGTGTGCGGCGGCGTGGCCGAAGGGCGGTCGCTCAAGTCCGTGATCCCGGGCGGCAGTTCCGTTCCGCTCATGGATGTTGAGGATTGCCGGGAATGCACGCTGTGCTATGAAGGGGTGGAGGCCGCCGGCTCGATGCTCGGCTGCGCCTCGGTGATCGTGATGGACGACCGCACCAACATCGTGCGCGAGGTGCGGCGCATGGTGCAGTTCTACGCGCACGAGTCGTGCGGCCAGTGCACGCCCTGCCGCGAAGGCACCCCCTGGATGACGCAGGTGCTTCGCCGCATCGAAGCGGGCCGGGGCACCGAGTCCGACCTGGACACGCTTCTCGACATGAGCGCCCAGATGACCGGCACCACCATCTGCGTGCTCTCCGACTCGGCGGCGGCCCCGGTCGTCTCCTCCATCGAGAAGTTCCGGGACGAATACCTGGCCCTGATCCACGGCGGCGAGAGAGTGGAGGTCGCGTGAGCACCGTCACCCTGACCATCGACGGCCACCGGGTCACGGTCCCCGAGGGCACCTCGCTGCTGCATGCCGCCGAAGAGATCGGCGTAGAGGTGCCGCACTACTGCTATCATCCCGCGCTGTCCGCTCCCGCCCAGTGCCGCCTCTGTCTGGTGGACGTGGAGGGCGCTCCCAAGCCCATGCCCTCCTGCGTCACCCAGGCCCAGGAAGGCCAGGTGGTGCGCACCGACCAGGGGCTGGCGCGCGAGATGCGCAAGGGCGTGCTCGAGTTCTACCTCATCAACCACCCGCTGGACTGCCCCATCTGCGACCAGTCCGGGGAGTGCAAGCTGCAGGATTACGTCCACTCCGAGGGGCGCGCGCACGGCCGGGGAGTCGAGCCCAAGCGCGTATTCGGCCGCGACGACTTCGGAGGCGATGTCCTCTTCTACGGCGACCGCTGCGTCATGTGCACGCGCTGCGTGCGCTTCATGGAGGAAATGGCGCAGGATCCCGTGCTGACGGTGGTCGAGCGGGGCGACCGCGCGGTCATCGACACCTTCTTCGAGCAGGGACTGAAGGACTCCTCCTGGTCGGGCAACATCGTCGACATCTGCCCGGTGGGAGCACTGGTCTCGAAGGACTTCCTGCACAAGGCGCGCGCCTGGGACCTCGACCACACCCCGTCCGTGTGCCCCAACTGCTCGCAAGGGTGCAACATCGACATCCACACCCGCGACAACGTGGTGCATCGGCTCAAGCCTCGGGAAAACCCCGAGGTCAACGGCCACTGGATGTGCGACTACGGCCGCGGCCGCTACGAGTGGACGAACCGGAGCGACCGGATCACGGAGCCCTTTGCGCGAGGGGACGGCGGCTGGTTGGCGCCCGGATGGCACGGAGCTCTCCCTTCGTTGCAGGAGCGGCTCGAGGATTGCCGCGGTCCCGTCCACGCCGTCGCTTCCGCGCACGCATCCAACGAGGACCTGGGCGCCCTCCGGGAGCTGGTGGAGCGAATCGGCGGAGGCGACATCGTGTACCGCTCGGCGAGAGCCTCGGACGAGGTCCCGCTGCCCGGCTTCCCAATGCTGGCGCGCCGCCGCGACCTGGCGCCCAACACCCGCGGCGCCGAACTGCTGGGGATGCACCGGGTCGGAGGCGATGACGCCAGCGGAGGGCTGGACAAGGTGGCGGCGAGCACCGGCACGCTGATCGTGCTGGGCGATGAACTGGCCGACCAGCCGGAGGACTTCGGCTCGCGTGCGGAGCTCTTCGTATATCTCGGGGCCCACCCGGCGCCGGCCGCCCGCAGCGCGCACTTCGTGCTTCCGGTCACCACCTTCGCGGAGCAGGAGGGGACGTTCACCAACGTGCAGACCCGCGTGCAGCGCTTCGAGCCCGCTCTCAGGGGTGCCGGAAACGCCCAGCCCGCGTGGCAGGTGCTCGGCGCGCTGACCGCCTCCCTCGCCGGAGAACCGGCGCCGGCGAGCGCGGCCGAGTCGTTCAGCCGGCTCGCGGCACGGGTGCCGGAGTATGAGGACCTCGACTACGACCAGCTCGGCGCCCAGGGTGTGCCCGCCAATCGTCCCGCGGCCATCGCGGGAGAGCGATGAACGAACTCTCGCCGACGGCCTTCCTGATCGCCTCCGCCGTCAAGGTGCTGGCGGTATTCACGGCGCTGATGGTGGCGATCATGTACGCCACCTGGGCCGAACGGCGCCTCTCGGCCTTCATCCAGGATCGCCTGGGGCCGAACCGGGTGGGCCCGTTCGGGCTCCTGCAGCCCATCGCCGACGGCCTCAAGAACATCATCAAGGAGGAGACCGACCCGGCCACTGCGTCGCGCTTCTTCTTCGTTCTGGGGCCGATGCTGTCGATCATGCCGGCGCTGGTCACTTTCGCCGTGATTCCCTTCGCCGCCCCGCTGCCGACGCCGTGGGGGACCGTGGACATGATCGTCGCCGACCTGCCGGTGGGGGTGCTCTACATCCTCGCCATCAGCTCGCTCGGGGTGTACGGCATCTTCCTGGGCGGCTGGTCATCCAACAACAAGTACGCGCTTCTGGGCGGCCTGCGCGCCTCCGCCCAGATGGTGAGCTACGAGGTCGGGCTGGGGCTCTCGCTGATACCGGTCATGATGCTTGCGGGCAACGTCACCCTCACCCGGATGGTCGCCGATCAGCAGCTGGGGCTTTGGTACATTCTTCCCCTGTCGCTCGGCTTCCTGCTCTTCCTCATCTCGGCGTTCGCGGAGACCAACCGGCTGCCCTTCGACATGCCGGAGGCCGAATCCGAGCTCGTGACCGGATACCACACCGAGTACTCGTCCATGAAGTTCAGCATGTTCTTCATCGCCGAGTACGCGCACGTGATCACCGCCTCGGCGCTCATGGCCACGCTCTTCCTGGGCGGATGGGACATCCCCTTCTGGGCGGGCGACAACTTCATCCCGTACGAGGGCGGGCTCATCTCCGGATTTACCGCGGCGGGCGATCCCATCCCGGCGCAGTTGTCGATCTGGACCACGCTGCTCACCCTGGGCGCCTTCATGCTCAAGACCACCTTCTTCGTGGTCCTCTACATCTGGGTGCGCTGGACGCTGCCGCGCTTCCGCTACGACCAGGTCATGCACCTGGGCTGGAAGGTGATGCTGCCAACCGCGCTCGCCTACGTCATGCTGGTGGGCGCCACCATCCTGGTGCTCGATCAATTGGGGGTGTCCGGCGGACCGGGCTTCGCCCTGGCGCTGACCGCAGTGAGCCTCGTCGCCACCGGCATGTTCGCCCTCTACCTCGACCGCGGCCGCATCATTACCGGGGCCGCGCCAGCCGGGCGGGCCGCGCGCGCGGTGCCGGCTGCCCACCCATGATCCCGCGGGAGTCGCCATGGCCATATCGGTAAAAGTGATACGCCGGCCCGAAGCGGCCCGGAGCTCGTATCTGAGAGCCGCCCTCAAGGGGATGTCGCTGACCTTCCGCCACATGGTGAACCCGCGCAAGGTGACGCGCAGCTATCCCGAGGAGCCCACGGAACTCCATCCCCGGTGGCGCGGCACCCACCGCATGGAGGTGCACGCCGACGGACGCCCCAAGTGCGTCGCCTGCGGCCTCTGTCCCACCGTCTGCCCGGCCAACTGCATCCGCCTGGTCGGCGGCGAGGACGATCAGGGCAACCGCTACCCCATCGTCTACGAGATCGACGAGTTCCGCTGCATCTTCTGCGGGATGTGCCAGGAAGTGTGCCCGGTCGAGGCGATCCACGTGGGCCAGCACTTCGAGAATGCCGAGTACACGCGCGAGCGCTTCGTCTACGACCTCGACCGGCTGATGGAGCAGGAGCACCCGGTCACCGCGCTCTGGGACCCCTCCGATCCCGCATCGGAGTGAGCGGATGGAGCTGATCCTCTTCTATGTCTTCGCCGTGACCGTGGTGGGCGGAGGCATCGGGGTGGTGGCGAGCCGGAATCCGGTGGCCAGCCTCATGTTCATGGTGGTGTCGCTGGCGAGCGTAGCCGGAATCTACGTGCTTCTGGAAGCGCACTTTCTGGCCGCCATCCAGGTCATGGTCTACGCCGGCGCCATCATGGTGCTCTTCCTGTTCGTGATCATGCTCCTGAACCTGGGGCACGACTACCGGGACGACCTGGTGCGCGGGCTCTACGCCGTGTGCGCCTTCGTCGTCTCGGGGGCGATCTGCGGCATCCTTGCGACCCGGTTCGGCGGCGCCGAAACGAGCGCGCTGTACGAGAGCTTCCCGGGCGCGGCGGCGATGGACCTGGAGTTGGCCGAGCGGGGTGCGGTGTCGCTGATCGCGCGCCCGCTCTTCCAGGAGTACGTGGTTCCATTCGAGATCACCGGCATCCTGCTGCTGGTCGCCGTGGTCGGCGCCGTCGCGCTGGCGAAGAAGCGGGTATGAGGAGCGCCGCGTGCTGACCGAGGCCCTGACCACCAGCGCCCTGCTGTTCGTGATCGGCACCTTCGGGGTGCTCGTGCGCCGAAACGCCATCATCATGTTCCTCTGCATCGAGCTCCAATTGAACGCGGTGAACCTGGCGCTGGTGGCCTTCTCCCGGTACGTGGGCGTGGAGGGGCAGGTCTTCGTCTTCTTCGTCATGACGGTGGCGGCGGCGGAAGCCGCGGTCGGGCTGGCGATCATCATCTCCATCTTCCGGCACTACCGGACCGTCAACGTGGACAATTTCAACCTGCTCAAGTGGTAGCTGGATGACGCTCGCGCCGCTCTCCGGACTCCTCCAGGAAGGCGCCCAGCCGGCCGCATACGAGCCGGTCCTTCCCGGGCTCATCGTCCTGCTGCCCCTGATCGGTTTTCTGTTCAACGGCATCCTCGCAATGCGGGTGGGGGCGCGCGCGGCGGCGGCGGTGCGCGCGGGCGGAGACGGGTCGGAACAGCCTGACGACGGGCACAGGCGCTGGGTCACGCTCGTGGGGCCGGGGGTGGTCGGGCTCTCCTTCGTGCTCGTGCTGCTCAACTTCGCGGGGATGTTCCACGCGGATCTGCATGACCCCGTGGTCGTCAGCTACTGGAGCTGGATGGTCACCGGGGCGCTGGAGGTGGACGCGGCGCTCCAGCTGGACCAGCTCAGCATGATCATGATGCTGGTGGTGACCGGCGTGGGCTTCCTGATCCACGTGTTCAGCGTCGGCTACATGCACGACGACCCCGGCTACGCGCGCTACTTCTCCTACCTCAACCTCTTCGTCTTTTTCATGCTGGTGCTCGTGCTGGGGGCGAGCTTCCCGGTCATGTTCGTGGGCTGGGAGGGCGTGGGGCTGTGCAGCTATCTGCTCATCGGCTTCTGGTTCCAGGACCGCGAGAAGGCCGACGCCGGCAAGAAGGCCTTCATCGTCAACCGCATCGGCGACTTCGGTTTCCTGGTGGCGATGTTCCTGGTGTTCACCAGCTTCGGCACCCTGGCCTTCGCGGAAGTCTTCCCCGAAGCTCCGGCGCTGCTCGAGTACGGAGGCGTCACCGTCACCGCGATCACGCTGTTCCTCTTCCTGGGAGCGGCGGGCAAGAGCGCCCAGATCCCGCTGTACGTCTGGCTGCCGGACGCGATGGCCGGTCCCACCCCGGTCTCCGCGCTGATCCACGCCGCGACCATGGTCACCGCGGGCGTCTACATGGTGGCGCGCATGGCGGTTCTCTTCGCCCTGGCTCCCGTGAGCAGCGCCGTCGTGGCCGCGGTGGGCGTGCTCACCGCGCTGCTCGCCGCGACCATCGCGCTCGCGCAGTACGACATCAAGAAGGTGCTCGCCTACTCCACCATTTCCCAGCTCGGCTACATGTTCCTGGCCGTCGGGGTGGGGGCGTACTACGTCGGCATCTTCCACCTCATGACCCACGCCTTCTTCAAGGCGCTCCTCTTCCTGGGGTCGGGGGCGGTGATCCACGCCATGCATCACGCGCTGCACCCCACCCACAGCCACGCCGACCCGCAGGACATGCGCAACATGGGCGGTCTGCGCGCCTCGATGCCGGTCACCTGGATCACCATGTGGATCGCGACCCTGGCCATCGCGGGCGTCTGGCCGCTGGCCGGCTTCTTCTCCAAGGACGAGATCATCTGGTACGCCGGCCTGGCCGCCTCCTCGAGCTACCCGGCGCTCTTCACGGTGCTCTGGGTGCTTGCCCTGGCGACGGCGCTGCTCACCGCCATCTACATGACCCGCCTCATGGTGATGACCTTCCACGGCGCCAACCGCACGGGACGCGAGGAGGCGCGCCACCTGCGCGAGGCGCCCCGGGTCATGACGATCCCGCTTGTTGTGCTGGCGGTCCTCTCCGTGGTGGGCGGCTGGGTCAACGTCCCCGAGGAGGTAGCCGCATCGGTGCTCGGGCTGGCAGGGGCGCTGCCCACCTCGGAATGGCTGCACCACTGGCTTGAGCCGATTACCGCCAGCGCCACGGAAATCCGCTACGAGCATCTGGGAGAGCCCGCCCACGCCGCCCCCTTCGGCGGCGGCGAGGTGCTGTGGGCGGGACTGTCAACGCTGGCTGCGCTGGCGCTGGTGCTGTTCACCGCGCGCGCCGCGGCCCGCTGGAAGGTGGTGCCCGCCGCCCGGGCTGCCGCGCCCACGGGATTCAAGAGCCTGCTCTTCAACAAGTGGTACGTCGACGAGTTCTACGACCGCTTCGTGGTCCAGCCGGTCCTCGCGGCCTCGCGCTTCTCCTGGCGCGTCATCGACGCCGTCCTGATCGACGGCGCGGTGAACGGGCTCGGGCTGGTGACGCGGGCCGGAGGTGCCTTCGTCAGCCTGTTCCAGACCGGCCAGGTCAACACCTACGCCCTCGTCCTCACGCTCGGGGTCCTCGCGATCCTGGGCTTCGTGGTCTTCTAGGGAGCCGGTCATGACGAGCCTGCTGCAAGCGGTCGCGTTCGACTCCTGGATCCTGCACGTGCTGGTGTGGGGTCCGATGGCTGCGATGCTGCACGTGCTGCTCGAGGACGAGGAGCGGTCCGGGCACATCGCCTTCGGCTGGACGCTCGCGCTCTTCGTCGTGAGCCTCGGCCTCTGGTGGTCCTTCACGGTAGGGGATCCGGGCTTTCAGATGGCGTCGAGCGTGCCCTGGATCGAAGCGTGGGGCGTGCACTACGCGCTCGGCATCGACGGCATCTCGCTGTTCATGGTGCTGCTGTCCTGCTTCACGGCCCCGATCACCATTCTCGGCTCGTTCCGCTACATCACCCGCCGCCGGAAGTCCTTCTACGCCCTCATGCTCCTGTTGCAGACAGGCATTATCGGCGTCTTCACGGCGCTGGATCTGATGCTGTTCTACGTCTTCTTCGAACTCACCCTGGTGCCGATGTACTTCATCGTCGGCGTCTGGGGAGGAAAGCGGCGCATCTACGCGGCGGTGAAGTTCTTCCTGTACACGGCGGTCGGGTCGCTGCTGATGTTGGTGGGGATCCTCTACCTGTACTGGGCGACCGCGGGCGCGGGAGACGGATCGTTCGCCTACCTGGACATCCTCGGCGCGTCGCTCTCGATGCGCGAGCA
>JAJDXX010000197.1 GCA_022823055.1 Candidatus Binatia bacterium
AAGGACTCCTACGGCGGGCGCCACGTGCGGGTGCGGGGCCATCACAAGGTCTTCTGCCACCTGATGTTCGGCGTCCTCGCCCTCACCGTCGATCAGCTCATGCGCCTGACCCTCTGAACACAAACCTCCAGCCTCCCCCCATCCATCGAACGACTTCGCCTCCCCGTCCCTCCCCGGGACGGCGCGAGGAAGCATTGTCCGCGCAACGCCCATCTGGCCTGTCCCGTTCTGTCCTACCACCATATGCCGCAAATCTCCAAATCCCCACCGACATACTACCGCCCACAGCCCGACAAGGTCTCCCTCCCCAATCGCTCACTCGCGTCGCTGAGGTTTTGCAAGTGGCTCTGGTACCTGGCCATCAACCCCAACGGCCGGATCCCCTGCATCGTGGATGACGACGGCCCTGGCGGGAAAACCGTCACCGTGTTCGAGTCCGGCGCCATCCTCATCTATCTCGCGGAGAAGTCGGGGCGGCTCCTGCCCCACGAAACGGCGGCGCGCATGGAGGTCCTGAACTGGCTCTTCTTCGCCTCCGGCCACATCACCCACACGGGCCTCGGCGTGCACTGGCAGATCCGCCGCCGCGACGCCGGCGAAGAGCACGCCTACCTCGGTGTCGCGCAGGAGGAGAACAACCGCGTCTACGGCGTGCTCAACCGCGGACTGGAAGGCCGGGACTACTTGGCGGACGACTACTCCATCGCCGACATCTCGGCGTACCCCTGGATCTACCGCTGGCGGATGCAGGAGATCGACCTCGACAGCTATCCCAACGTGCGGGACTGGCTCGCCCGGGTCGGTGCCCGCCCGGCGGTGCAGCGGGGGTTGCAGATTCCACCGCGCGATGACGGGCTGTAAGCGTCTTGCCGATTGAGTTCAAGCGCTTCGGCCGCGGCAGCTTTGTCCCCGTGGTCTGCTTACGCCCGACCTCATGCCCTGAACGGGTTGACGATCGTCATTCCCTCGATCTGCTGTCCGTGGCTCAGGTCTTCGGTAAAGAGCGTTTCGCACCCGGCCTCTATGGCAGAGGCGACGATGAGGGAGTCATAGAAACCGAAACGATAATGGAATCGGACTTGCAGCGATTTTTCGTACAGTCGGAGGTCAGGCTGAACCCGGTACAGAGGATTGAGGACATCCACCAGATACCTGCGCATCTCGCCCTCGCTCAGCGGTACTTCGGCCTTGCGAATCGCGGTATTGAGGCACTCCTGAATCACCTGAAAGCTGATGCACGCCGTTTGAGTCTCGATCCCGTGCGCAATCAACTCGTCCGCGATGTTGGCTTTGCGGGAGTCCAGGCGCTCAAGCTGGTACACGAAGATGTTCGTGTCGAGAAAGCTTTCAACGCTCATTCATTTCTTCCCGCGTCAACTTGCGCCCGACTCGCAACTTGCCTTGAATCTCTCGGACCGTCCGCATGGCTTGGGCGGCTCGCGTTTCCTGCCCCACGTAGTCCACGAGCCAAAGCCGAAACTGGGCATTCAGAGTCGTGTGCTGGGCGGCGGCACGCCGCCGTGCCGCTTCAATCAGGTTCTCATCCGCGCTCAGGGTGATGTTTCTCACGGCATGCCTCCGTAAAGTAAAGGGCGCTTAGATGACACTGCTATAGTGTACACGACTATAGTGTCCATAACAATTCCCGGCCACGCCGTCAATGTCTATTGCGCTTCGGTCATCCAAGACCTGACCTGGATCTTCTTGGCCTCCGGCCACATCATCCATACGGGTCTGGACGTACACTGGCAGCCACGCTGCCACGACGCCGGTGAGGAGCACACTCACCTGGAGACCCGGCAGATGGGAAACAACCGCATCTACGACGTGCTGAACCGCTCATCGGCCACGCTATCGGCGCCCGCCCGGCGGCACGGGTTGCGGATTCCGCCGGGGGATGACAGGCTATAATTAGCGTGGCGCTGCAGAAACCCTCCATGACACAAGATGCATTCAAGTCACGACAGGGTTGCGTTATAGGGAGCGTATGGCACGCGACGACGATAGTTGACAGAGGTGCAGCGGAGGCTGATATGGACGCGAAGACAGCCGTCCACAAGGCAAAAGATTACATTGCCGACCTTTTTGCGGACGAAGGAGTCACAGACATCGGTCTGGAAGAGGTCGAGTTCGAATCCACGTCAAATAGCTGGAAGATCACCATCGGTTTCTCTCGACCGTGGGACCACAAGAACCGCCTGATCGCCACGCTCGAGGGAGTCGTGCCGCGTTCCTACAAGGTCATCCGCATCAACGACCGTAGTGGAGAGGTCGAATCCCTCACCGACCGTTTCCCACGGCCCGAACGCTTCCCCCCGACCACCTCCGCTTAGACCGATGTTGCCCGCGGGTTATTTCATCGACGCGAACCTAGAGTGACGTGGCGAGAGAAGTTGCCGACACGCTCTATCCGCGGAGCGACAGACTAAACGGCCACAACGGATCCGCGGAACCTCGGGCGACCGAGGGATTGCTGAGACTCGCCCAAGAGTACGAGACGGCATTTGGTCGCAGCGACCTGCACGCCCTTCTACGCCGACTGGTCCGAGACGAATCAGGAGGGATTTATAGCAAGTTTACCCCAGTTTATAAAACTTCAATAAACTCCCTAAACTCTCTATAAATCCTCCCCCACCCTACCCGAACAACCGCATCAGCGCGTCCACCGTCACTCGTGTATCCGAGAAGTCCGGCAACAGGCAGTCCGCATCCAGCTTCCGGAGGTCCTCCAGGGGGTTGTAACGCCCGGTCGCGACCAGGAGGCACTTCATGCCGTTGCTCCTCGCAGCTTCGAGGTCCCGTGGGGTGTCCCCAACGATGACACAGTGGCGCGGCTCCACGGGGAGGTTCAGATGGGTGCTCCACCGTTCCATGGCGATGCGGGGCAGGTCGTTGCGGTTGGCGGAGTCGCTGCCGAAGGCGCCAGGGCCGATGTGCTCGCCGACGCCGGCGGCCTGGAGCTTGAGGCGGCCGGTGACCTCCATGTTGCCGGTGACGACGCCGAGGCAGAGATCCGGCAGGCTGCTCAACTCGCGCACCAGCTCGGGGACGCCGGGGAGCGCGCGCACCCGGGTGGGGCCTTCGGAGATGGCGCGCGTGTAGCATTCCTTCAAGTGCGCGCTGAAGGTCGCCCCGTCCTCCGGCTTCCATTCCACCTCGTGGCCTCCGGTGTCGAAGATCTCCTGCAGGATGATCGGATCGGTCTTGCCGTCCGGGCGGATGGTACGGATGTCGCCGGGGACGCCGAAGGTCTTAAAGATGGCCTCGTTGAAGGCGACGTGGCCCTCCTGGGAGCGCAACAGCGTGCCGTCGAGGTCGAAGAAGACGATTTTGGGTGTGTTGGCCATGACGGACTGGAAACTTATATGCTCGCGGCACACATGGAAAGGGACCACCCCGGAGGCGGCCGCCCGGGCAGTGTCTCGGTCACTGCCGTCTGATTGACAAAGCCGCCCGTCCGGGTTACGAAGAAAGTCGCACAACTGGCGTGTACGTGGAGTTCACCACGGGGGAGTGCCAGTGTGGCGTCTCGCGAACGCGCTCATGAAGAGACGCGACACCTGACTTGATGGAAGGCCGAACGCCTGGGTCTCTATGCCAGAGAGGTTCAGGCTTTTTTTTGTGCAAAACCCGTCTTGTCCGCCTCCCGCCGGGAACAATCGCCGCGGAAATGCCGAAGAGATGAGTGCCGAAGAGATATTTCACGCATCGGATGTGACGCCATGATCAAGCAATACCTGTTGTCTCCGGGGCCGACGCCCATTCCCAACGAAGTGCAACTGGCCATGGCCCGGACCATGATCCACCACCGGACGCCGGAGTTCGCGGCCGTCCTGGAGGAGGCCCGTCAAGGGCTCAAGCCGCTGTTCGGCACCGCCAACGACGTGATCATCTTCGCTTCCTCCGGCACGGGCGCCATGGAAGCGGGGGTGGCCAACCTGTTCTCTCCAGGGGACAAGGTCGTCGTGGTCAACGGCGGCAAGTTCGGCGAGCGTTGGCTGCGCATCTGCCGCGCCTACGGCCTCGACGTGGTCGAGATCCCGGTGGAATGGGGCACGGCCGTGGAGGTGAGCGCGGTAGAACGGGCGCTCCAGGCGAATCTCGACACCAAGGGCGTGCTGATCCAGGCCAGCGAGACCTCCACCACCACGCTCCATCCGGTGCGCGAGATCGCGGCACTCACGCGCGACGGCGGGCCGCTGCTGCTGGTGGACGGGGTGACCGCGGTGGGCGTGCTGTCCATGCCCATGGACGAATGGGGCATCGACGTGCTGGTGACGGGCTCCCAGAAGGCGCTGATGCTGCCCCCCGGTCTGGCCTTCATCGGCCTCAGTGACCGCGCCTGGCAGAGGACCGCGGAAACCGGTTCCCCGCGCTTCTACTTCGACCTGAACAGCGAGCGCAAGGGACAGGCCAAGGGCTCCACCGCGTACACGCCGGCGGTGTCGCTGGTGTTCGGGCTGTGCGCCGCCCTGAAGCTCATGCGCGAGGAAGGTCTGGAGCGGGTCTACGCTCGGCACGACCGCATGGCCCGGGCCACCCGTGCGGCGGTGTCGGCCATGGGGCTCAAGCTCCTCTCGCCGGACAACCCCAGCCCCGCGGCCACGGGGTTCTACGTCCCCGACGGCTCCGACGGCGACGCCTTGCTCGACTACCTGCGGGCGCACATGGGGATCACCCTGGCGGAGGGACAGGATCACCTGTCGGGAAAGGTGATCCGCATCGCCCACGTGGGCCACATGGGGGCATTCGACGTGATCGTGGCCGTCAGCGCGCTGGAGATGGCGTTCCGTAAGTTCGATCTGCCGGTGACCCTCGGCAAGGGCGTGGCCGCGGCCCAGGATATCCTGATGGAGGCGCTGGATTGATGGACGAGCTTCGGGAGCAGGCGGACGAGACGCCCCTTTACGGGAACCTGATGAGAACGCCCATGGCGGCGGAATTGACCAGGAGTGACGGCGACATGATGAAGGTACTGGTTTCGGACCCGCTGCCGGACGTGGGCCTGGAGGTGCTGAACAAGGCGGCGGACATCGACGTGGACGTGCGCGTGGGGCTCAAGCCCGACGAGTTGAAGGAGATCGTGCGCGGCTACGACGGACTGATCCTGCGCAGCGGCACCAAGGTGACCGCGGACGTCATCGAGGCCGCCGACCGCCTCAAGATCATCGGCCGCGCGGGCGTGGGCGTGGAGAACATCGACGTGGACGCCGCCAGCCAGCGCGGCATCGTGGTGATGAACACGCCCGGGGGAAACAACGTCACCACCGGCGAGCATACCATCTCGCTGATGATGGCCCTGGCGCGGCACATTCCCCAGGCGGTGGCGTCGGTCAAGAGCGGCAAGTGGAACCGGCAGAAGTTCACCGGCGTGGAGCTCTGCAACAAGACCCTGGGGGTCATCGGCCTGGGCAACGTCGGGCGCATCGTGGCCGAGCGCGCCCTGGGCCTGCGCATGAAGGTGCTCGGCTACGACCCCTTCATCCCGGCCGAGGCCGCCGCGCGCATGGGCGTGGAATCGGCGAGCCTGGACGCCATCTACGCGCGCGCGGACTTCATCACGGTGCACGTGCCGCTCATCGAGGAGACCCGCGGGCTGATCAACCGCGAAACCATCGCCCGGATGAAGAACGGGGTGCGCATCATCAACTGCGCGCGCGGCGGCATCGTGGACGAGGACGACCTGGCCGAAGCCATCAAGGAAGGCAAGGTGGCGGGGGCGGCGGTGGACGTGTACGTGGAGGAACCCCCGGGGCCGGACCACCCGCTGGTGCAACTGGAGCAGGTGGTGACCACGCCGCACCTGGGCGCGTCCACCGACGAGGCCCAGCTCAACGTCTCCATCGCGGTGGCGGAACAGGTGCGGGACTACCTCGTGGACGGGGTCATCCGCTACGCCGTCAACGCCCCCAGCGTGAGCCAGGACCTTCTGCGCGAATTGCAGCCCTACCTGACCCTGGGCGAGAAGCTCGGCAGCCTGCACGTGCAGTTGTTGGGTCGGTTCCCCGAGGAGATCCAGATCGAGGGCGGCGGCGACGTGGCGCAGTACGACATCGCCCCCATCGCCCTGGCGGTGCTCAAGGGCGTGCTGAGCTTCGCCCTGGGCGACACGGTCAATTACGTGAACGCGCCGTTCATCGCGCAGGAGCGCGGCATCAAGGTGGTCCAATCCAAGAGCGAGAGCGCCGAGGACTTCGCCAGCTACATCAAGGTGCGGGTGCGCACACAGGGCGAGGAGGCGGAGATCGAGGGCGCGCTCTTCGGCACCAACAATCCCCGCATCGTGCGCATCAACGACTTCTATTTCGAAGCCGTGCCCGAGGGGCACATCCTGGTGTCCTACAACCGCGACGTGCCCGGCGTGGTGGGCGCGCTGGGCTCCCTGCTGGGCGACAACGGCATCAACATCGCCGGGCTGGAGCTGGGACGGGAGCAGGCCGGCGGACGCGCCATCTCGTTCATCCACGTGGACAACGCGGTGCCCAAGGAAGTGATGGACAAGTTCCGGGCGCTGCCCGAGGTCATCTCCTCGACGGCCGTGAAGCTGTGAGGCGCGGGACGTGGCGAACGTCGCGGTCATAGGCGCCCAATGGGGCGACGAGGGCAAGGGCAAGATCGTCGATCTGCTGGCCCGGCGGTCGGACGTGGTGGTGCGCTTCCAGGGCGGCAACAACGCCGGCCACACCCTGGTGGTGAACGGCAAGAAGACCATCCTGCACGTGATCCCGTCGGGCGCACTCCACGAGGACAAGGTCTGCGTCATCGGCAACGGCGTGGTGCTCGACGCCGAAGTGCTGCTGGACGAACTGCACGAACTGCGGCGGCAGGGGCACCTCCGGGACAAGCGCCAGCTCCGCATCAGCGAGCAGGCGCACCTGATCATGCCCTACCACAAGGCCATCGACCTGGCGCGGGAGCGGATGCGCGGCGAGGGCAAGATCGGCACCACCGGCCGGGGCATCGGACCCACCTACGAGGACAAGGCGGCTCGCGTCGGTATCCGCGTCGTGGACCTGCTGGAAGAGGAGACCTTCCAGGCCAAGCTAGAGCACAACATTGCGGAGAAGAACGTCTACTTGAAGGCGATCCTCAAGGAGGAGGCGCTGGACTTCGACGACATCCACCGCGCCTACAGCGGTTACCGGGACAAGCTGGCGCCTTACGTCACCGACACCGGGGTGCTGCTGGAGGAATTCTTCCGCGAAGGCAAGAACGTGCTCTTCGAGGGCGCCCAGGGGACCCTGCTAGACCTCGACCACGGCACCTACCCGTACGTCACCTCGTCCAACACGGTGATCGGCGGCGTGTGCAGCGGCGCGGGCGTCGGCCCGCGGCACATCCACGAGGTCATCGGCATCACCAAGGCCTACACCACCCGGGTAGGCGGCGGGCCTTTTCCCAGCGAACTCACCGGGTCCGAGGGCGACAAGCTGCGCCAGGACGGCGACGAGTACGGCGCCACCACCGGGCGGCCGCGCCGTTGCGGCTGGTTCGACGCGGTGGCGGTGCGGCACGCGGTGCGCCTCAACGGCCTCACCGGCCTCGCCCTCACCAAGCTGGACGTGCTCACCGGGTCACCCCGAATCCGCGTGTGCACGGCCTACCGGGTGGGCGGCAAGCTCCTGCGCCACTTCCCCGCGAGCCTCAAGGTGATGGAGACCCTGGAGCCCGTGTGGGAAGAGTTCCCCGGCTGGCAGGAGCCGGTCACGGACGCGCGCCGCGTCGCCGACCTGCCGGCCAACGCGCGACGCTACATGGAGCGGCTGGAAGAACTCGTGGAGACGGAGATCGTCATCGTGTCCGTGGGCCCGGACCGCGACCAGACCATCCTCCTCAGGAACCCCTTTGACGCCCGCTGAACCGGCGCCTCAGCGCACCGTGTTCCCCTTCCGTGGGTCCGAGGCCGCGGTGATGCCGCGCCCCACCACCCCAATGGCCTGAACCGCGCCCTGGAGACGGCTGCGCCGCACCGCGTGGCCCCTGCCCGCCAACAACGCCACCGCCTCGTCGCTCACCCCGACCTCCGCCTCCAGCGTGCATTGCGCATCCGGCACCGCGTGGACGCGCGGCGCGGCCACCGCCTCCGCCAGGGGCATGCGGAAGTCCACCACGTTGAGGATGGTCTGGAGCACCGCCCCCGTGGTCTGCGCCCCTCCCGACCCGCCGACAATCAACTCCGGCCGGTCGTCCCGCAGCAGGATCACCGGGGTCATGCCGTTTGCCGGCCGCGTGCGCGGCTTGAGCGCGTTGAGAGCGTTCGCGCCGGACTCGCCGGAGCCGCCGGGCAGCGTGAAGTCGCGCATCCGGTTGTTGAGGATGATCCCGGTCTCGCGCACCAGCACCTTGGCGCCGAAGGCGCTGCCGAGGGTCAGGCTCATGGAGACGGCATTGCCCTCTCCGTCGAGCACGCCGACGTGGTTGGTGGCGGCGTGCGCCTGCGTCCGTGGCGCGGCGCCCGCCGGGGCCGCAGGCGCGGCCCGTTCCATGGAGATCTTCCGGCGCACCGCGGAAGCGCGTTCAGCCGAGGTGAAGCGCCGGACCGGGAATTCACCGGCACCCGGATCTCCCAGGGCCATCAGCATCTCGTCCATCCCCGCCTTGGTCGTTTCCGCGATCAGGTGCAGGTAGGCTCCCGAGTTGTGGCGGAACCGGTCCGGCCCATAGCCCTCCAGGACATGCAGCAACCCCACGAGAGCCACTCCCCCGAAGCTGGGCGGCGGCACGGTCAGGACCGTCCGGCCGCGGTAGCCGCCGATGACGGGCGGGCGCCAAGCGGCCCGGTAACTTTGGAGATCGTCCAGGTTGACGGCGCCGCCGTCGCGCTGGATGCGCGCGGCCACCGCCTGTCCGGCCGCCCCTTCGTAGAACGCCGCGGCCCCGTCCCGGGCGATGGCCTTCAGGGTCTCCGCCAGCTCCGGCTGCCGGATCGTGGCGCCTACCTCGTAGGGCGCCCCGGAAGCCTTGAGGAAGATGCGCGAGAAGTTGGGACGTTGCCGCAGCGCCGCCAGGTTCGCGTCGATGGCCCTGCGGAAACGCGGCGTCACCGGTACTCCCTCGACGGCATGGCGGATGGCCGGGGCCAGCACCGTCTCCAACGGCAGGCTGCCGAAGCGATCCAGGGCTTCCAGCAGGCCCGCCACCGTACCCGGCACCGCTACCGCGGGCGCGCCGGTGTCGGGCGGTCGTCGTGCATCGCCCTCGCGGTACAGCTCCGGGGTGGCCGCGGCGGCCGAGACTTCCGTGAAGTCCAGCGCGTGCACCCGTTTCGCCCCCGCCCGGTAGAACAGCATGACCCCGCCCCCGCCGAGGGCCGAGGAGGGGGGATCGAGCACGGCCAGGGCAAACGCGGTTGCGACTCCGGCATCCACCGCGTTGCCCCCCTGCTCCAGGATGTTCATGCCCGCCCGGACGACGGCCGGATGATACGCCACCACCACCCCGTCGAGACGGGACTGGGCCAGTGGCGTCGAAGACCCCGAGAAGCAAGAGACGAGGAGGAACGCGAGAACGAACACCGCGGAAGCGGAACGGTTACGGAGTGCAAGGGTCGGGGTGCCGGACATCATGGATCCCATCCGGTCGAAGGCTCGTGCCTGTTTAGTCGTTCGCCCGCGGGTTTGCAAACGGAAATCTTTGCGGGCGACCCGTGTTGTGTTACCTTTGTCGAAACCACATCGGAGAAACACTTGGCGCGCAAGTACGTCCTGAAGAACATCGACACACCGCCGGGGGACACGCCGTCCGCCATCGCCTACGAGGAGGAGCTCAACGAGGCGCAGTGCCAGGCGGCGATGTTCCTCGAGGGACCGCTCCTGGTCATCGCCGGCGCCGGCACCGGCAAGACCCGGACGCTGGTGTACCGGGTGGCGCGCCTCATCGAGCGCGGCATCGACCCGCGCTCCATCCTGCTGCTCACCTTCACCCGGCGCGCGGCCGAGGAGATGCTGCGGCGCGCCAGCCTGCTCACCGACTCCCGCTGCGAGCGCGTCGCCGGCGGCACCTTCCACTCCTTCGGCAACATGGTGCTGCGCCAGTACGGCCAGCTCCTGGGGCTGGCGCCGGGCTTCACCATCATGGACCGCGGCGACAGCGAGGACGTGATCCAGCTCCTGCGCGCCCAGATGGGCCTGGACAAGCGCGACAAGCGCTTCCCGCGCAAGCAGACCATCGGCGAGATCCACAGTCTGGCGCGCAACACCCAGGTGCCGTTGCCGGACCTGGTGCAGCGCGAGTACTCCCACCTGGCGGACTACCTGGAAGAGCTGGTCACCATCGCCGAACGCTACCAGGCGTACAAGCGCGAGAAGTCCCTGCTGGACTACGACGACCTGCTCACCTGCCTGAAGGAGCTGCTGGACTCCCAAGAGGACCTGCGCCGGCGCCTGTCCGACCGTTTCCGCTTCATCATGGT
>JAJDXX010000253.1 GCA_022823055.1 Candidatus Binatia bacterium
AAGGACTCCTACGGCGGGCGCCACGTGCGGGTGCGGGGCCATCACAAGGTCTTCTGCCACCTGATGTTCGGCGTCCTCGCCCTCACCGTCGATCAGCTCATGCGCCTGACCCTCTGAACACAAACCTCCAGCCTCCCCCCACCCATCGAACGACTTCGCCTCCCCGTCCCTCCCCGGGACGGCGCGAGGAAGCATTGTCCGCGCAACGCCCATCTGGCCTGTCCCGTTCTGTCCTACCCGTTCCATATGCCGCAAATCTCCAAATCCCCACCGACATACTACCGCCCACAGCCCGACAAGGTCTCCCTCCCCAATCGCTCACTCGCGTCGCTGAGGTTTTGCAAGTGGCTCGGAAGCTCTGACTCGCACGCGGTGGCACACGCGACAGGACTGGTACCTCGACTATATCGAGGCCATCGTTCAACGGGACATCCACGACACCGCCCGATTCGAGAAGATACCGCTGATGCCGAGGCTCCTGCGGGTTCTCGCCGAACACTCCGGGCAACTCGTCAACTATTCCGGTTTCGGCGCGCCGCTGGGCATGAATCACCCCACCACGCGGAGGTACACCGGGGTCTTCGAGAGCCTGTTTCTCCTGCACACCCTACAACCCTGGTTCAGCAATGTGCTCAAGCGGCTCACCAAGACACCCAAGCTGCACTTCCTCGATGCCGGTTTGCTCGCCGCCCTGAGGGACATCACCCCCGAACGGGTCAGGGAAGACAAGACGCTGTTCGGGCCTGTCCTGGAGACTTTCGTTCTCGCCGAGTTGCTGAAGCTGTCGAGCTGGTCTAACGACCGGTACGAGTTCTCGCATTTCCGCGACAAGGAACGGAAAGAGGTCGACATCGTCATCGAGGACCGTCGCGGGCGCGTGGTCGGAATCGAGGTCAAGGCCTCCGCCACTGTAACCACCCGTGACTTCGCGGGCCTCCGCCGCCTGTCGGAAGCCTGCGGCGACAGGTTCGTGCTCGGACTAGTTCTCCACGACCACGAACACGTCGTACCATTCAGTGAACGTCTGTTCGCCGCACCAGTCTCGGCGCTGTGGTCGTGACCGGGTACCAGGGCGATCCACAGCCACCAAGGGACAATTGGCCCCTCAGGGGCCCCAGGAATCTTTCCATTAATGTGGAAATTTGAATATTATAGAGGAACTTGGACCCGATGAAGCCTGGAGGTGTTCATGATTCCTCAACTTCCGGAAATACCTGCACCGGTGTGGTTGACTGAACTGTCACCAACCACGATGACGAACGGACGATTTCCACTCCGCGAACTTTTGCGTGATTCTCTCTACTACCCCTGTTCCGGGTTCGACGGAGATCCTGTCAAACATCTTGCGGGCAACATCCTTAGTTTCGTCTATGTTGACTGCGGTTCCACCCCAGAAGGTTTACGGGCCGAGCTGGAGAACCGAGGATTTAACGGTTACAAACCTCTGTCACGTCCCCGTTGTGTAGAACCGCAGGAGTTGACGCCTCGGGGGCCGCATTGGCAGAAGCCGAGTTTCTGTATCTGGTCTGTGTTCCAGCGCCAAGAAGGTTGCAACGCCGCTTATGGGCCGAACCGCTTCAGCCTGCTCTACATCGGCGGCGAAGCCGTAGAGACGTTTCGAGCCCTTTACATTTCAGACCGGATGGCGCCCAAAGCCGTCGCCGTGATCCAACCCGGTAGTCGAACACGTTTCGAGGACCGGCACGGAGAGTTCGCTGTTTCCGTACTCCAAAACCCTGTTGGACAGCCTGAGGTTTTACTCTACGGAGGCTGGCAGGAATGCGAACACTACCAAGAGCCCTGCTGGCCCGACTATGGTATAGAACTGCACCACTACCAACGAAATCCGGCTTGGGGCGGCTGCGTCCGTGTTTGGGCTCGGACACTCAACGACGGCAGAGCGGGTTAGGACTTGCAATCCAGAAGCAGACCATGCTGACCAAAGTCAAGAAATGGGGCAACGGCCAAGGACTTCGGCTCATGAAATCTCTATTGAACGAAGCCGGCATTCACGTAGGCGACGAGGTAAACCTTTCCGTGCGTAGTGGGCGAATCGTCGTCGAACCCATATCTCGAGTCCGGGGCAGATACGACTTGGAGACCCTGTTGTCTGAAATGCCCGCGGATTATCAGCCTGAGCAACTTGACTGGGGACCTCCAACCGGAAAAGAAGTCTGGTAGACGCCCCACCGCGTTTCCGCGGAACCCGTCTACTCCGGGGAGTCGAACACCGCCGCCACGTCAGCCGTAAACCCTTCGAGCAACGGCGAGGTAGCCGTTTCCCCACGGCGGAACACGCCGTGCTCGTCATATTCATCGCCCTTGAGGATGAGGACCGTGATGGTGTCGTCGCGCGGGTCCACGATCCAGTATTCGGGAATACCGCCCTCAGCATAGTCGGCGCGCTTCTCCACCAAGTCCCGTTCGGGGTCATCAGGACTCACGACCTCTGCGACCAAGTCTGCACCCAGCCAGTAGCGGTCCTGGTAGCGCTGGTCCGAACGATGGCGCAGGAGCAGAATATCCGGTTCTCGGAACTTGCCTTCGCGGATGCGCATGCGCAGTGCTGAGACCATCGCGACACCGCCGAGCGGCCGCAGGTAGTCGCGGAACAGTTCATAGAGGAACAGGAGGATGGCTTGGTGCGTGGACGTGGGCATGGGCAGTTCCTCGATGTAACCGTCGGTGAACTCGATCAACCGGCGGCTGTAGTCCGTGAGCCACAGATAGCCCTCGTCATTCCAGGCACCCTGGCGCGGCAAGGTATCGTGCAACAGCGCGTTCAGCGCTTCCTGCGAGGTGGTTCCGGGTCCGGTCATCCGGGTCATGCGCTCGTCCTCCAGATCGTCCTTTCATGTCGAATTCTACTCCAGCAACCCCTCCCCTTTCCACCTCTCGATGGCAGCGAAGTCGCACCGAGGCAACAGATGTCCCGCGCCCAAACTTGGCCGGGGCCCACTTCTCATCGGTTCCAGGCGAAAACGATGACGTCGCCCCGGTTTCTACGGGTGCACATCTTGCAGAAACAACTCGTCCGGGATCTCGAACCCGATGCCCTGCTCGCGTGCCCGCTGGTAGGCGACCCAGGCCGGGATGTACTGCAGCCCGAGCCCGCTGGAGGGGCCGGTGCCGACCCCGCCGAACAGCGTGATGTCGTCGTCGCTGGTGCGGCCTTGGTCGAGGCCTTCAACGATCTCGCCCAGGTACTTTAGCTTGTGGTTCCAGTGGGGCTTCCAGCGCTCCAGCCATAACTGATCGGCCGGCACCTCGCCCGTCTTCATGTGCCAGATGGTGGCCGGTTCGCGAGCTCGCGCGGTGATGGTGTCAGCGGTCTCGTGTGTGAAGTCATCGAGCTCTCCTACCTGGAGCGAGCCGACGTAGTGGCCGGGCTTCAGCACCGCACCGTCGAACACCGGCTCGTAGGAATTGGTGGCGCAGGCGATGATGTCGGCGCCCTTGACCGCCTCTTCAGTGCTGCCCATCGGGATGAGTTTGGCGCCGACCCTTGCCTCCATGGCCTTGCACAGCCCGAGCTTGTGTTCCTCCGTCGGGCAATAGACTCGGATTTCCCGGATGGGCCGCACCGCGCAATGGCCAATCACCTGGGTGGACGCCAGCCACCCGGCGCCGAGCAGCGCCATGACTTCGCTGTCGGCCCGGCTCAGGTGCTTGGCGGCGATCCCGCTCGTGGCCCCGATCATGGTACGGTTGAGCACCGCGTCCTGAAACATCGCCAGCGGCGCGTGGTCCTCGATGCTGAACATGATGACCAGGCCCGAGAACTTCCCTGCCGGATTGGGGATCTGGTAACGCCGAGGGAAACCCTTCACCACCTTGCGCGACAGGTGTTCCGAGGTCATCCTGATCAAATGCACTCCGAATCGCGGCACCGAGGCATCCATGCTGGAGTAAAGATAGAACTCGCCATCGCCAAGACCGGTATAGTTGAGCGTGCGCGGACGGCTCGACAACCGGCCGGCACCGAGGTCGGCGAAGGTCGGCTCCAGCACCTCGATGGCGTCCTCGACGGTGACAAGCCGCTCCACTTCCTCGTTGGTCAGGAACAGCGCCATGATTTCCCTGCCTATCCAACCGTCCGAGGAAAGACAAGGCACAACGAAAACTTCGACGATGGTCCCATTCCGCGCATCAGATCATTGCAACCGGTGGCGAAAGGAGGAATTGTGGACACAACGCAATTGGATGGCCATGAGTCACGGTAGACCAATGGAAGGTAACGGGGACAAGGGGACGGCGGTGTGGCGACCCACGTTGCAGGACGTCATCGGGGCGAGCCGCCGCACGGCCCCGCATGTGACCAGGACCCCGCTTCACCGTTACCTGTCCCTGGACCGCCTCCTGGACGCCGAGGTCTACGTCAAACACGAGAACCACCAGCGCCTGGGGGCCTTCAAGGTGCGGGGCGGCGTCAATCTGATTTCCCAGCTCTCGGACGACGAGAAGCGTCGCGGCGTGACCGCGGCGTCCACGGGCAACCACGGACAGTCCATCGCCTACGCCGCCGGTATCTTCGGAGTCGAGGCCGCCATCGTCGCACCCGAAGGCGCCAACCCGGGCAAGGTCGAGTCGATACGGAACCTCGGCGCCCAGGTCATCTTCCACGGCGCGGTCTTCGACGATTGCCTCGCCCATGCCGAGCGGCTGGCGCGCGAGCGGGGGTACCGCTTCATCCACTCCGCCAACGAGCCCCACCTGATCGCCGGCGTCGGCACGGTCGCACTGGAGATCCTCGAAGACCTGCCGGATGTGCAGGTCATCGTGACCCCCATTGGCGGCGGCAGCGGTGCGTGCGGCGCCTGCATCGTCGCCAAGACGGTCAATCCTGACATCCAGGTGTTGGGCGTCCAGTCCGTGCAGGCCCAGGCCGCTTGGCTGTCGTGGAAGGAAGGCCGGATCGTCGAGTCGCCCATGCGGACCATTGCCGAGGGCCTTGCAACCGGTTCCGGTTACGAGATGACCAACGGCATCCTGAGGGACCTGCTGGACGACTTCATCCTCGTAACCGACTCGGAGCTGGAACAGGCGATCGTGCTGTGCCTCGAAAAGACCCACAATCTGACGGAGCAGGCGGGCGCCGCCGCTCTCGCCGGAGCGTTGAAGGTCCGGGAGCGGCTGCGCGGGAAGAGGATCGCCCTCGTGATGAGCGGCGGAAACATCTCGATCCCGCAGTTGCGGGCCGCCCTGGACAACGCCCCGGGGGAGTCGGGTTGACGACAACACTGTTCTTCGAGCTGTTCAGCGGTTTGCCGCAGCAGGGACCCGGCGATGCCGCCAGCACGATCCGGGCGCTCTCCCTGGTTCCCGGCGTCGGACCCGAGACCCGTATTCTCGACATCGGCTGCGGAACCGGCCGGCAGACGCGCGTCCTGTCGCAGAACTCCCCTGCCCGCATCGTCGCCATCGACAACCATCCGCCGTTCGTCGACGAGCTGAACCGCGAAGCCAGCCGCCTTGGCCTCGCCGGGCGCGTGGAGTCCCGTGTTGCCGACATGCGGAGCCTCGATTTCGCGGACGCCTCGTTCGACGTGATCTGGTGCGAGGGCGCCATCTACAACACGGGTGTCGAGGCCTCCCTGTGCGATTGGCGCCGCCTGCTCGTGCGTGGTGGGCATGTGGCGTTTACCGAGGTCTGCTGGACGAAACCCGACCCGCCGGCGGAATGCGTCTCGTTCTGGGAACAGGAATACCCCGCGATACGCGATACGGCAGCCCTCCTGACCGCTATCGACGCGTGCGGGTACGAGACCGTGGGGCACTTCATGCTGCCACGGTCGGCATGGTGGGATGACTACTACCGACCACTTGAGCGGAACGTGACGGAGTTTCGGGCGCGCCATCCCGGCCGCCCGGAGGCGCGGGAACTGGCCGATCAGTGCCAGCGCGAGATCGACATCTGGAAGGCGTACTCGGACTGCTACGGCTACGCGTTCTTCGTGGCCCGCGCGATCAAAAACCTATCTTCAACTCATCCATGACTTCCTGGGAGAAGCCGATTTCCCGCATGATCTCCGGATAGCGCAGCCGGCCCGATGGGTCCTGTTCATCAGGGTCCATGGAGATGCCCTTCTCCTTCATGAGCGTTTCGGCCATCGCCCCATCCACGAGCGTTCCAGCCATGCCCTCCTCACGGTTCGACTGGATCATGACCAACACCGTGCTGGCCTCGCCGCTGTCAAGCTCCGGCGGCTCCTTGTCGAATACGGCCCTGATGGTCTTCTTCGCCTCCTCCGTGTCTTGTTCAGACCACGCTACCCACGGGTAGAGCACAACCTGCTCGTCCACCTTCTTGTTCTTGCGACGCCAAAACACGATACTCGCACACTCCTTTTCCTTTGATATACCACGACGCCACTCCGTGTTCCCTCTCAAGACCCGGAGAATCCGGCAGCTTCGTTGGTATTGCCGCAGTCACTTCCCGGGACGGTGGGTCCGGTCCCCGACAAGGCCCCTACACCAGCACCCCCTCCTCTTTCCACTTCGCGATGGCGGCCTCGTCGTAGCCGAGCACGTCGCGCATGACCTGCTCGGTGTGCGCGCCGAGGGGCGGGGTGAGGGGTATGTCCTCTTCGGGCATATCCTTGAAGATGATGCCGCCGCGGGGCAGCTCGAAGGGACCGATGGGGGAGTCGTCGTACTTCTGGAAGTAGTCCCGGTGGCGGAGCTGGGGGTCCTTGCAGAGGTCGGTGCCGTTCTGCACCACCCCGGCCGGTACCCCGGCGGCCTGCAGGCGATGGGCGACGTCCTCGACGGTCTGGGTCGCAAGCCAGTCCGACATGATGGCGTCCAGCTCGTCGGCATGGCGGCTCCGCTCGACGCAGGTGGAGAAGCGGCTGTCGCCGGCTAACGCCTCGTTGCCCATGACGCCGCACAGGCGCCGCCACTCGTCATCGCTGTTGACCGACACCACGCACCAGCGCTCGTCGCCCTCGCAGCGGTAGCAGCCGTGCGGGGCGGCCGTGAGGCTCCGGTTGCCCTGGGGTTCGGGGTCGACGCCGTTGATGCTGGACTCCAGGTAGCTGGTACCCAGGGTATAGGCGGTCACCTCGCCCTGGGACACGTCGATGGAGCAGCCCTTGCCGGTGAGCCGCTGGCGCAGCAGCGCGGCCATCATGATGGTGGGCGCGGAGATGAAGCCCAGGTGGTCGGGATAGACGCCTTGGCTGCCGATGGGGCGGTCCTGACCGGGATGGTTCCACAGGTAGGTCATGCCGCTGAAGGAATTGAGATTGAACCCCCAGGTGCCGTACCAGTTTTTGGGTCCGGTCTCGCCGAGCCCCGGCAGCTTGAGAATGATGATGGAGGGGTTGACCTTCCTCAACTCGTCGTCGCCGAGCCCGAGCCGGCCCAGCACCTGGGGCCGGAAGTTCACCAGCACCGCGTTGGACCTGGCCGCCAGCTCCTTGATGATCCGCTTGCCGTCGTCGTGCTTGATGTTGACGGTCATGGACCGGATGGCCAGGTTGCACTCGATGAAGCGCGGCGCGGCATTGATGTCGCCCTCCGCGCCGTAATGTCTGAAGGTGTCGAGCCCGCCCGGAAAGGACTCCACCTTGATGACCTCGGCCCCGTACTGCGCCAGCAGCCGGCCGGCATAGGGGCCGGCATACCCCGTGGTGAACGCGATGATGCGGACGCCTTCGAGAATCCGGTTGGGACTGGACATCAGATGACTCCGTCCGCGGCCAACACCCCGAGGTCTTCGTCACTCAACCCGAGTTCACCGCCGAGAACCTCCGCGTTGTGCTGGCCCAGCATCGGCGCGGGCCGGGGGCCCCGGCGTTCTCCGTCCAGCAGGAACGGCACCCCCGGCTGGGAGAAGGAACCGAGGACCGGGTGCTCCACCGTACCGAAGAAACCCCGCTCGACGATATGCGGGTCCTCCATGAAGTCCCGTGGCGAGTTCACCGGCAGCGCCGGCAGGCCGTGCTTCTGAAGCAGCACGGACAGCTCTTCCTTGCCGTATTGGGAGGTGAACGACGCCACCATGGGATTGAGCCAGTCCGCGGCCGCGCGGCGCTTGGCGTTGTCGATCAGCTCCGGGTCGTCCAGCTCCGTCGGGTGCCCCTCCCACATGTCCAGGAAGATGGGCCAGTGCCGCTGGGTGGCGAAGAACGAAATCCAGCCGTCCTTGCACGGGAACAGGTTGGCCGGGGCCACGTGCTGGTGCTGGCTGCCGGCGCGCTTCATGAGCCGGCCCTCGGACGACCAGGTAAAGGCAACGTGCTCGTGGAGAGCCATGCTGGCCTGCACCGAGGCGTCAATGTGGGCGCCCACGCCCTTGGTCTCGCGCTGCCAGAGCGCCAGCAGGGTACCCAGGGCGGAGTAGAGACAGGTGTAGACGTAGGACTGGCCGCCGGGGGGAACGCACGGGGTCATGCTTGGGTCGCCGCTGATGAAGAGCAGCCCGCCCATGGCGTTGGCCACCAGGTCCGGCGCCCGGTAGTCGCGGTAAGGTCCGTCCTGCCCGAAGGCGGAAATGGAAACCAGCACCAGTTTGGGGCGGCGCGCCACCATCTCGCCGTAGCCGATCCCCAGGTCGTCGAGGTAGCCGGGGTCGTGGCTGTCGATGACCACGTCGGCCCGCGCCACCAGGTCCAGAAGGATGTTGCGACCTGTCTCACGCCCGAGATCCAGGGTGATGCCGCGCTTGCCGGAGTTGAAGTAGGCGAACCGGAGACTACCCTCGCGGTTGTTCTGCCCCCTGGCGAAGGGCGGCTCGGTGCGGAGTTCGTCCCCCGATGGCGGCTCGACTTTGACCACGTCCATGCCGAGGTCCGCCAGCACCTTGCCGCAGAAGGCGCCCATGGCGGTGCCCAGGTCCAGCACCCGGAAGCCCGCGGGAAGCAGGGATTCTCCGCTCATTGACCCTTGGCGCGGGCGCGCAAGAGGTTCTGGGCCATGCGCCAGCGCAGCACCTCGGTGGCGCCCTCGGTGATGCGGATACTGCGCAACTGCCGGTACCACCACTCCAGCGGCAGCTCCTTGGTGAGGCCGATGCCGCCATGGACCTGGATGGAGCGGTCCACCACCCGGCTGGCCATCTCCGTGCACACGCACTTGACCATGTAGCCCATGTTGCGGATGTCCTCGCCGCGGTCGTGGCGCCAAGCGCATTCGTAGACCAGGTTGCGCGCCATGTGCAGCTCCATGACCGAGTCCGCGATCATGAACTGGACCGCCTGCCGTTCCGCCAGCGGCTGTCCGAACGTGGTGCGGATCTGGCAGTAGTCCATCATCATGTCCAGGGCGCGCTCGGCGATGCCGACGCAGCGCGCCCCGTGGCCCTTGATGCGCCCCTCCTGGAGCCAGCCCTGGGCAAGCCGGAAGCCCTGTCCCACCTCGCCCGCGACGTTGCCCACGGGTATGCGGGCGTCCTCGAAGAGGATCTGGAACGGCGCGTCGCCCATCATGGTGGGCCAGCGGCGCTCGATGGTCACGCCCGGGGTATCCATGTCCACCAGGAAACAGGTGATGCCGCCCCTCGCGCGCTTCTCGGGATCGGTCACCGCCATGACCTGGGCGAAGTCGGAGAAGCCCGCGTTGCTGATGAAGCGCTTGGTGCCGTTCAGCACCCAGTGGTCGCCGTCCAGCACCGCCCGGGTCTTCATGCCCGCGGGGTCGCCGCCGGCGTCGGGCTCGGTCTGGGCGAAGCACGCGGTCTTTTCCCCGCGGATCACGGGGTAGAGGTAGCGCTCCTTCTGCTCGTCGTTGAGCTCGAAAAGGATGCCGCGCGCCTCCGGGCCGAAAACCGGGTTGTTGCGGAAGGGGATGGAGATGGTGCGGGAGACCTCCTCCTGGATCACGCAACGCGTCAGCAGGTCGAGACCGGCGCCGCCGTACTCTTCGGGGATGTCGAGCATCCAGAACCCCAGGGCCTTGGCCTTTTCCTGAAGCGGCTTGTAGAGCTCCTCGGGCATCTCCTCGCCCTCCGGGCGGAACTCCCGCTCCAGCGGGATCAGCTCCCGGTCGACGAAGTCGCGCATGGTGTTCTTGATGATCTTGATCTCTTCGGGAAGCTCGAAATCCATTCTTCATCTCCTCCTTGCTTGCCTGGGTCCGGCTGACAGATGGCTCGTAACATAAGCCCGCGCCCGGCTGGAGGTCAAGCTGGCCTCGTTGACAACCGCCGGGCCAGTGTCTATGTTTCCTGGAACCTACCGGCGCGAGGCCAGCTTATGCCGATATACGAATACAAGTGTTCGGAATGCGGTGTGTTCGAGGTGACCCAACGGATCACGGAGGATCCGCTGGAGGAGTGTCCCGCCTGTCAGGGCGAGATCAAGAAACTGATATCGAACACCTCTTTTCAACTGAAAGGCACCGGTTGGTACGTCACCGATTACGGGCGCGGCAAGGGCGACAACGGCGACAAGCGCGAGACCAACGGAACCAAGGAATCCTCCGACTCCAAGTCCACGGAGAGCAAGTCGTCCGACAAGTCTTCGTCCGGCGACAGCGCCTCCAGTAGCGCGTCCTGACGGCAGGACGCTGCCACCACTCACGCGTCACGAACGTATCCCGGTCACGATACGCGCACCTCTGGGAACGCGACCTTCCGCACGGCGCATCGAGTTCCCGTAACCTCGATGGCAGGGACCTCATGAAAACGAAACCACTGGGAGGCACCGGGGTCGACGTACCGGAGATCGGCCTGGGCGCCTGGCAATACCGGGGCGGGATCGCGCCCCTGCGGCACGGCATCGAGTTGGGCGCCAATCTCATCGATACGGCCGAAATGTACCGCACCGAGGACGTGGTGGGCGAAGCCGTGCGCGGCATGCGCGACCGCGTATTCATCGCCAGCAAGGTCTCCGGCGACCATCTCGGGTACGACCAGGTGCTGCGGGCCGCGGACGCGAGCCTCCGCCGCCTGGACATCGACACCATCGACCTCTATCAGGTCCACTGGCCGAGCCGCAGCACTCCCGTCGCGGAGACCATGCGCGCCATGGAGACCCTGGCGGACACGGGGCGGATCCGCTACATCGGCGTCAGCAACTTCTCCACCGACGAGCTCGATGAAGCCCGCTCGGCCATGAACCACCACCCAATCGTATCGAACCAGGTCCTCTACAACCTCCGCCGGCGCGAGATCGAGCGCACGCTGATGCCCTACTGCCTGCGCCACGACGTCACCGTCATCGCCTACACCCCGCTGGACAGCGGCAGGCTGGCGGGCAAGCCCGGATTGTTCGCGGCAAAGGGCGCGAGGACGCTTCAAGAGATCGCCGGAGAGTACGGGAAGACGCCGGCCCAAGTGGCGCTCAACTGGTGCACCGGCCATGAAGGCGTCATCGCCATTCCCAAGTCCGACAGCATCAAGCGCACCGAGGAGAACTGCGGCGCATCGGACTGGCGCCTTTCCGACGAAGACATGGCCCGGCTCGACCGGGCCTTCGCCTGAGATACGAGGACACTGGAATGGACTTTCCCGCGCTTTCCCGAACCGGAGCCATGGCGTTCTTCTCGGGATATGGAAAAATGATCCACAACCCGCAAGGTATCCTCTACTGGACCCGGAAAGCCCGGGCCAAGGCCCGGATCAACGCCACCATCGGCTCCGCCCGGGGCGCCGAAGGAGCGGTCTTCCCCGAGGGCGGCAAGCGCCAGATCACCCTGTGCGCGCCGCTGATCCACTCGTTCTTTCGCGGGCTGGACACCGAGGAGATCTTCCCGTACACGCCGGAGACCGGCACCCCCGCTTTTCGAACGGCGTGGAAGCGATGGATCCTGGCGCGCGCGGGCGACGAGACCGAACGCCTCGAGCGGCAGATGCTGCAGCCGATCCTGACTCCCGGCATCACCGCGGCCATCAGCATCTGCGCGCGCATGTTCGTGGACCCCGGGCACTCCATCATCGTGGCCGACCGCCGCTGGGAGAACTACGACCACGTGCTCGAACGCAACCTCGGCCTCGCCGTCACCGACTTTCCGCTGCTCGGCGACGGCGACCTGAACGTCGCGGGGGTGGTGGATGCCGTAGAGCGCGTCTGGCTCCGGCAGGACAACGCCGTGTTGCTGCTGAATTTCCCCAACAACCCAACGGGCTTCTGCCCGTCCGAGAGCGCCGGACGCCGGCTTGTGGAGGAGCTGGACCGGCTCGCCGCGGCGTCGGAAAAGCGCCTGGTGGTGTTGTTCGACGACGCCTACGAGAGCTACGTGTACGATCCCGTCGCCATGCAGTCATCGCTCTTCTACTTGTGCCGGCCGCGCCCCAACCTGCTGCCGGTGAAGCTCGACGGCGTCACCAAGGAGCTGCTCTGGTACGGCGCGCGCGCCGGCACCATCACGCTGGCCTGTCCGGACGAATGGCTTTCCGAGGACGACGGCGCCGGCGCGGCCGGGGAGATCGACAACAAGTTCGCCGGCGTCGTCCGGGGACTGGTCTCCAGCAGCGCCACAGTGACCCAATCCGTGGCCGCCAAGGCCATGGCCCAGATGGACCGGCTGCTGGAGCAGCGGCGCCGGACCTTCAACGTTCTGAAGAAGCGCTACGACACACTGAAGCAGGAGCTCGAGACCATGGACACGGACCTCTTCACGGTGGAGCCGTTCCACGGGGGATTCTTCTGCTTCCTGAGCCTGCGCCCGGAGTCCGGGCTCAGAGCCACGGACGTGGCCAACCACCTGCTCGACCGATACGGGGTCGGCACCGTGCCCTTCGAGGGGGAGCGCATGAACGGACTGCGCATCGCCTATTGCAGCGTCGAGAGCGACGACCTGCCGGAGCTGTGCCGGACGCTGGCGCGGACGGTGAACGAGCTGGCACACCAGGAAAGCCCGTGACGGACGCCGGGAGACAGGCTCATGGGAAGGCTTGAGGGAAGGGTCGCCATCGTCACGGGTGCCAGCCGCGGCATCGGCAGGGCGGTAGCCCTGGCCTTCGCCCGGGAGGGGGCAGCCCTTGCCATCGCCGGCGGCCGGGACCAAGCCGCGCTCGACTCGGTCGAGCGCGAAGTCTCGGCCCTGGGCGCCGAATGCGTCGCGCGGCTGGTGGACGTCGGCCGGCGGACGGAGGTGGACCGGTTGGTGCGGGAGGTGGAGGAACGCTGGGGGCGCATCGACATTCTCGTGAACAACGCCGGTGTCCTCACCCTCAAGCGCTTCGAGGACATCACCGAAGAGCAGTGGGACGAGACCATCAGGGTCCATCTCAAGGGGACCTTCAACGGCATGCAGGCGGTGCTGCCCATCATGAAGCGGCAACGGTCCGGCAAGATCATCAACCTGACCGGCCCGGCGGCGCTGCGCCCCTCCAACGGCGTATCCGACTACGCCAGCGCCAAGGGCGGCATCATCACGCTGACCTTCAACGTCGCCAACGAAATGAAGCCCCATAACATCCAGATCAACTGCATCTCGCCGATAGCGGACACGCGCATGACCGACGCCATCGCCGAGTTCCGCGAACGCGAGGGAATACCGGACGCCCGGCCCAACCCGGCCCCCGCCGAGACCGTGGCGCCCGCGTTCGTCTTCTTCGCGTCCAGCGACAGCGACTACATCACCGGAGAGGTCCTCGGTTTCCATCGGAAGTGAGCCGGTGGCCTCCGGCGCGGTAATGGTGAATAATGGGTACAGGACAATCGCGGTCGTTGAGCCATGACACGAAAGGAGCAAGGTGAAACCATGTTGCGAAAATCAGCGACGGCCTGGATGGTCGCCGCGGCCGTGTTGACCGCACTGGCGGCGACGGCGGCGGCCCAGCCCCTGGGATTCCAGGCGGTGCCGCGGGACGCGTTCCCGGTCTTCGACGACCCGAAGATGCTGAGCGCCGCGGAAGCGGAAAAACAGGGAGTCATCTTCGATCGGGACGTGATCATCGGGGTGGCCCACAACGGCGAGGCCAAGGCCTATCCCATCACCATCATGGGGGTCCACGAGCTGGGCAACGACACCATTGGAGGGGTGCCCATCGCGGTCTCCTGGTGACCGCTGTGCCAAACGTCTATCGTGTATAGACGCAAACTCGACGACAAGGTGCTGAGCTTCGGGCACGCGGGCATTCTCTACGAGAACTCGTTCATCATGTACGACCGCGAGACCGAGTCTCTGTGGGTTCACGTCACCGGCGAGGCCGCGCACGGCCCGCTCAAAGGCAAGAAGCTCGACTTCATGCCGTCGACGGTGACGAGTTGGGCCAACTGGAAAAAGAACTACCCCCTTACCCAGGTGCTGCCGGGTTACCGCCGCGGCGGGTTCATGGGCACCTACGTCGGTCCCTTCCAGAGCGACATCCTGGGACTCGCGGTGTTGGTGAAGCTCAAGGCCAAGCTCTATCCCTACGGCGTATTGGAACGGCAAAACCTCGTCAACGACGAGTTCAACGACGCCAAGGTGGTCGTGTACTACTCGCCGGACGACGCCACGGGCACCGCGTGGCGCCGGGAACTGGACGGGCGGGTTCTTACCTTCGAACAGTCGGAACGCAAGGACGCCCAGGGCAACGTACTGTTGCGCGACAGGGAAACCGGGAGCCTGTGGTCGTGGCTGCGGGGCGAGGCGGTGGATGGGGAGCTCAAGGGGCGGAAACTTCGCCAGCTCTTGTACAATCCCATCCTGAACGACCGGTTCGTCGCGTTCTACCCCGGCGCCCCGATCTTCGACACCGCGAACTAGTCTGGAGAACCCCAGCGGACGGCTTCCCTAGCCTGCACCGACAAATCGTTATATAAAGTGAGTGCAGGAACGAGCCCCGAGCACGTGACGCCGCGGCGAACCCAGCGGCACACGACACGCCGGGCAACAGGTATTCCAAGACTCGTGAGCGCCACTGCCGACTATATCCGGGAAGCACGAGAGCAAAAGGGGCTGACGCTGGACCAGGCGGCGGATGCGACGCGCATTCCGCAGTACTACCTGGAGATCCTGGAAGGCGGCGGAAACGATCGCCTGGTGTCGGACCGGCTCTACATGGTCCACTTCCTGCGCACCTACGCCGCGTACCTCGAGATCGAGGTGGAGACGCTGGCGGCCCAGTTCGTGCGCGAAAACCGGGCCGTGGACGCTTCGCCCGCGTCTCCCGAGACGAAGCCTCGTTCGAGGAAGGCGGCGACGGTCGCCGTGCTGGTGGTCCTGCTGGTGGTCGCCGCCGGCCTGTACATCTATGATCCCACGTTCGTGAACGTGGCCAATGTTGCCCGCACGCTCACCGAACGACCGGACGTGGGAGCACCGCCCGCCGACGCCCCGCCGGAAATCGCCGTGACACCCTCCTCGCCGACCCCTGTCGCCACTCAAACGCCTCTACCGAGCACGGACCAAGATTCGGTGCTGCAACCGGAAGCCGACGAGACCGCGCCTGCCGAACCGGAGTTGGCGGGAAGCCCGCCCGCCGCGGACCCGGAACCCGCCGCCACGCCGGAGCCGTCCGCTGAACCCGTGGCCCCGGTGGAGAATGCCCCCGCGGCGCCGGCCGATCCCGCGGAGGCTCAACTAGAAACCCCGCGGGAGGTTGCCTCGACGCCGGCGACGGAGCGGACGGCAGCAGAGGAGACCGCGGCTGCGTCGGAGACAGGGGAGATCGCCGAACCGCCGGCCGAGCAGACGCAACCGGAGGTCGCAGCCGCGAGTGCCGAACCCGGGGCGCCCGCGGAGACCGCGCCCGGCGGGACGGAGCCGGCAACGACCGCCGCGGCGAGCGGATCGGAGCCGCCGCAGACCGCCAGCGCCGAGGCCGCGCCCGCACACACCCTCACCATTGCGGCCGACGCCCGTTCCTGGATGCGGATATGGGTGGACGACAAGCCGTACCGTGACCTGCTGCTGAACGCCGGTCAGAGCGCCACGCTTTCCGCCGGCACCGGGTTCAGGATCACCTTCGGCAACGCCGGAGGCGTGCGCCTAACGTTGAATGACGAGGAACTTCCCACCGTCGGCAGGTCCGGACAGGTGATCCGAAACTACAAGCTGCCGCGCCCCGAGCAGGCAACCCCATGATCGACCTCCGTTCCGACACGGTAACGACGCCCACACCCGACATGCTGAGGGCCATGACCGCGGCCGAGGTGGGGGACGACGTCTACAGCGAGGATCCCAGCATTAACCGGCTGGAGGAAGAGGTGGCGGGCATCCTGGGCAAGGAGGCCGCGGTCTTTACGCCGTCCGGCTCCATGGCCAACCAGATCGCCATCCGGCTCCACACTCAGCCGGGAGACTCGGTGCTGTGCGAGGAAGGGTCGCACACCTTCGCCTACGAGGCCGGCGCCGGAGCAGCGCTTTCCGGCGTCCAGTTCGACATCATCCCGTTCCGGGAGAAGCTCTCCGATGCCGCCATCACGAGCCGCTTCCGCGCCGACGGACTGCACGAGTCCCCCTCCACGCTGATCCTGGTGGAGAACACCCACAACCGCGGTCGCGGCCGCGCCCTGGGCTCCCAGGAGACACAGCGTATCGTGGGGACGGCGCGCGGGCTGGGACTCAAGACCCACTGTGACGGCGCCAGGCTGTGGAACGCCGCCGCCGCCACCGGCGACTCCGAACGCGAACTGGCCGCGGGCTTCGACACGGTGGCGGTATGTTTCTCCAAGGGCCTGGGCGCACCGGTGGGCTCCGCCCTGGCCGGCGGCCGCGACACCATCGCGCACGCGCGCAAGATACGCAAGCGACTGGGCGGCGGTATGCGCCAGGCCGGGTTCCTGGCCGCGGCCGCGCTGTACGGGGTCCGGCAGCATCGGCGGCGCCTGCCGGAAGACCACCGCCGCGCCGCCGCCCTCGCACACGGCCTGGAAGAGCTCATGCACAATGGGAGTCCGCTTGAAGTGGATATCGCGGACCCACCCACCAACATGGTCTATTGGCGCGCCCCCGACGGACCGGCAATGGTGGAGGCGCTGCGGGGCAGGGGTGTGCTCATGAACCATGTCGGCAACGGCTGGCTGCGTGCGGTCACGCATCTCCAGATCTCGGACGCCGACGTCCACGAAGCGCTCCTGCGGATCCGCGAGGTGCTGCGCGGGGGTTGACGCGGTCGGCGCGCATCCGATCCGCTGATGAGGCGCAAGCATCCTGCCTCACCCTAAGGCCCCCTCCCTGACCCCTATGGGACCCGAAGACGCAAGATACGTCATCATTGGCGCAGGCTTCGCCGGAGCGGCTACGGCCTGTCACCTGGCTTACCGCGGCGCGCGGCAGGTGGTGATCCTGGAACAGGAAGCCGTGGCCGGCTTTCATTCGTCCGGCCGCAACGCGGGCTTCATTCGGCAGGTGCTCTCCGAGCCCTCGGTGGCGGACCTGGCGGCGAAGTCCGCCGAGTTCATCCGCAATCCCCCGCCCGGCTGGCCCGTGCCGGTCTCGTACGATGCCATCGGGTGCCTGATTCTGGGACGCGGCGCACAGTGGGAGGCGTTGTGCCGGGACGCGGAACTGGCGCGCGGGCGCGGCCTGGACGTGGAGTTGTGGTCACCGGAAGAGACGGTGGCGGCCATACCGCCGATCGAAGGGGGCAGCCTGGACGGTGCCGTGTGGTGCGCCTCTGACGGCGTCATCGACATCAACGCGCTGCTTTCCGGGTATCTCAGGGTAGCCCAGAGGGGCGGCGCGGTAATCCGTTACGGCGAGACCGTGCGCGAGGTGCGCATACGCGACGGAGGCGTGCAAGGCGTCGCCACCGACCAGGGTTTCCTGGAGGCCGACGTGGTGGTGAACGCGGCCGGACCCTGGGCCGCGCCCGTGGGCGTAATGGCCGGAGCGGCGCCCATCGCGTTCCACCCGCGGCGGCGGCACTTGTTCGTCACCCCGCCGCTCGACTGGGTCAAGCCCGACTGGCCCTTCTGCCTCAACGTCTCGGACGAGATCTATTTCCAGCCCAACTCCGGCGGCCTCATGCTGTGCCCGTGCGACGAGGAGGACCTGCCGCCCTGCGACCCACCCACGGACATCCGCGCCATGGAGCTGCTGGCGGAGAGGCTGGCGGCCGTCTATCCCAGGTTTCCCGACGTCTCCATCGCACGCTATTGGGCGGGCCTCCGCACGTTCAGCGACGACAACCGCTTCGTCATCGGGTGGGACCCCAAGGTGGAAGGCTTCTTCTGGGTGGCGGGCCTCGCCGGCCACGGCGTCACCACCAGCGCGGCCGTGGGCTCCCTGGCCGCCGATCTCCTCTTCGGCGCCGACCCCGACCCCGACTTCTCCCCCGCTCGCTTTGCCTGAGACACGAATCCGGTAGCTCCACTGTTCCTATCCGTCATTGATATGAAAATAAACAATTATTCAATGATTTCGGTTAGTTATGGAATCCCGCTACACCCCAATGAGTCATTCCCGCGCAAGCGGGAATCCAGGCGGGGTGGGGCCGAGCAATGAGGCCGCCACACCCCCCACCCCTGGATTCCCGCTTCCGCGGGAATGACTCATTGGGGGGAGGGCGCCCCATTTTCATCCCCCTTTGTGTCGGCTGCAAGCCGACATGGGTGATTCCCGCGAAAGCATGCCCTCGACCCCGATCGGGGACGGGAATCCAGGGGTGGCGGAGGGGTGCAGACACGCGGGTTATGCCGGCCGCTTGACGAGGACCTCGTCGATGATGTGGTAGTCCAGGGCCATGGGCGCGGTCATGTAGCGGTCACGCTCGGTGTCCCGCTCGATGGTCGCGAGGTCCTGACCCGTGTGCTTGACCAGGATCTGGTTGACTTCCTCGCGCACCCGCAGCATCTCTCTGGCGTGGATGTCGATGTCCGCGGCCGACCCACGGTAACCCCCCAGAGGCTGGTGGATCATGATGCGCGCGTGGGGCAAGGCAAAACGCTTTCCCGAAGCGCCGCCGGCCAGCAGCAGCGCGCCCATGCTGGCGGCTTCGCCGACGCACACCGTGGCCACGTCCGCCTGGATGTACTGCATGGTGTCGTAGATGGCGAGCCCCGCGGTGATCAGCCCACCGGGCGAGTTGACGTACAGGTAGATGTCCTGGGTGGGGTCCTCGGATTCAAGGTAGAGGAGCTGGGCCGCGACGGTGTTTGCCACCGGGTCGTCGATCTCTCCCACAAGGAAGACGATGCGGTCCCTCAGCATGCGGGAGTAGAGGTCGTATACGCGCTCGCCGCGACCGGTGTCCTCCAGGACCGTGGGTATCTCGAATTGGTTTCGCATAGCCAAGAGCGTTCAAGCCGGCACCCGTCGGAACACCCAACGCGGCTGCGCTATCGAGAAGAGTGTCGCACGACGAACGTGCTTCCTCGTGAAATATGCAGCCTGGAGGTCACGAACTCAAGAGGCCGTGCCGGTCCAGGAACTCACGCATGATCGCGACGCAGCTTTCCGGCTCTTCCAACTGCAGAAAGTGAGTCGTCTCGGGCACGAAGTCGTAGTCCACGGTCAGCATATGCCTCATGTCCAGCGTCGGCAGGTAGGAATAGGGCAAGGTGGGATCGGCGCCGACGACCTTGGTCGGGCAGCGGAGCTTGTCCAGGTCGACCATCACCGCGAACGCCGCGGCGTACTGGATGATCTGGGCTTCGTAGTCACGCGGACACCGGAGCTCGTAACCGTTCCCGTCGGCGGATTTACGGAGCGTGGTCCTTGCCACGAGATCGTACACCCCCGGAACGGCCTGTTGGTACGTGGGTAGATAGGGAAGAAGCTCGGCAAACTCATCCTCGCTCTCAAACCTGGGGGAACGACGCCGGGCCATGCCTGCCACGCGCTCGGCCGCAGCATCGAACTCCTCGTAGTTCCGCCCCGGCTTGCACACGGGCGGATCGAACAGAACACGCGCCGCGTACTCGGCGCCCAGATTGGTTGACAGGAGCGAAGCCAGAGCCGAGATGGAATGGAAGACGCCGATCTTCGGCTTCTCCCCGTAGTGACTGTCGATGGCCGCGAGAATCCGGTCGTGGTCGTTGACGAATCTCGCGACGTTGTGACCCTGCGACCTGCCGACCGCATTCCAGCCGTGGTTTCTGAGGTCATAGACGACCAGGTCGAAGTCGTCGGCCAGCAGCGACCAGAAGGGGTAGTAGAGATCGACGGCGAGTCCGTTGCCGTGGCTCAGGACCAGCCGTGGGCCTGCCGGGTTGCCGTGACGCCGCAGGACGATGACGGTGTCATCGTCCACGCGGACGTCACGGGTGGAAAGCGGCTTGGGTACTTCCCACACGGCTGCTCAACCGGCCTTACCCGGAGTGGGAATCCACGTATGCGATCAGGTCACCGAGGTTGCTGAACTTCGCGACTTCTTCGGCAGGGATCGTGACGTTGAACTCGTCACCGACCACCTTGATGAAAGCCACGGCATCCACGGATGATACGCCCGAATCGGCGAGGCTCTGCGTGGGATTCGCAGGGCGACCCAGTTGTTCCTGGTAAAGCTGCTTGATGCGATCTTCGCTCGCCATTTGCATTCCTCCTTTTCAGGTGACGACCCGTGTATCCAACACGGGTCCGTTCCGTAAAACTCGCGTCTCTGCGCACCGCGAAATGTTCCGCACAATATAGGGGTTTCCACGACAATTTCAAACTCAAACGGACCCGCGCCGAACTTTCTTGGCCGCAGAACACCCATCATCGACGGCTTCAGTCTGGCGTCCGTTTGAGCGCCTCGATCCAGTAGCGGCGGCGCTCGAACGGGTAGCCGGGCAGCGCGATCCGGCGCCGGCTCTCTCCCGCGAAGAGGCCGGCAAAGGAGACCCCCAGTCCCGCCTCGTAGGCGCCAGCCACCGCCTCGACGAACCCGTTGTCCGACGGTGCGTTGCGCCGGAGGCTCGACAACACCGCCGGCGCCCCGTGGTTGCCGCCAGCGTCCGGCGGCGACGGCCACGCGGAGACCACCGCCGGAGCCAGCACTGCCTCCGGACCGATCTCCACCACCACGTCCACCTCCAGGGCCGCCAGCGTCGAGACGCATTCCGCGAACGCGGCGGGCTCACGCCCTTGGCCGCGCCAGTACGCCCCATCGAGCACGTCACTGGGCTCCAAGGTCCGTCCGGTCACGCCGCTCACCAGGACCAGGGACGGCGGCGCCCACGCGACGCCGGCGAGGAGGGCTTCCAGGTCGTCCGGATCGGAGTCCGGGGCTTCACCCGCGGCCGTCGGCGCCAACAGCGCACCGCGCGCCATCGCCAAACGCAACCCCTCTTCCAGTCCGAACACTCCGGCCGCCTGCGCGGCCGCCAACTCTCCCAAGTCCTGCCCCACCACCACGGTCGGGCGAATCCCGACACTCGACCACAGCGCCGTAAGCGCGCACTCCAGCGCATAAACGGCCGGCTGCATCCACGCCGGGGCGTCCAGGTCTTCCTCCGAACCGGCCCGGCCGAACATCACGTCCAGCAGCGATGCGCTTCGCGTTTCTCGAAGCACCGCGTCGCAACGATCCAAAACCGCCCGCACCACCGGTTCGCTTTCGTACAACACCTGGCCCATGCCGGCCCACTGGCTGCCCTGGCCGGTGTACGCGAAGGCGACCCTCGTCGCCGCCGGCGGCGCCGGCCTCTCCCCCGCATCCGCCAACGTCTTCAGCCCGTCTCGCAGCGACGCGGCATCCTGGAACACCACGCCCGCCCGGTGGTCGAAATGGCTCCGTCCCACGCCGGCCGTCCAGGCCATGTCCGCCAGCAGCGACCGCACGGCGGCATCTTCGTCCGGCGAATCCCCGGCGCGCTCTTCAAGCCACGACAGATACCGCTCCGCGAGTTCCCGAAGCGCCTGGTCCGACTTCCCCGACAGGGGCAGCAGCCGGGTTCCGCGCGCCCGCGCCGCATCTTCGACCGGCGGCAACTCCGGGACCGGTTCGGACAGCGGAACCGCAAGCACGGAACCCACGGGGGACCCGTCATCATCCGGCCCGGCATCGGCCGCTCCGTACCCCTCCAACACGACATGCGCGTTGGTTCCCGATATCCCGAACGCGCTTACTCCTGCCCGCGGCGGCCGATCGGGGTCGCGCGGCCACTCCGTCGGCTCGGAGGTCACCCGAACCGAGAGCCTGTCCCAGTCCAGATGCGGGTTCGGCTCCCGGAAATGCAGGTGTTTCGGAATCACGCCCCGCTTCATCGCCAGCACGGTCTTGATCAGCCCCGCGACTCCGGCGGCCGACTCCAGGTGGCCGATGTTGGTCTTCACCGAACCGATCAACAGCGGACGGTCCGTTTCCCGTCCCCTGCCGTACACCGCCGCCGCCGCCCGCAACTCGATGGGGTCGCCCAACTCGGACCCGGCTCCGTGAGCTTCCAGGTAGTCCACTTCCGCCGGCGGCACGCCCGCCCGCGAGAGCGCCTCTTCGATCGCCTGCTCCTGTGCCGGACCGTTGGGCACCGTGGGCCCGGCGCTCGCGCCGTTCTGGTTTACCGCCGAGCCGAGGATCACCGCCCAGATGCGGTCGCCGTCGGCCTCCGCATCGGCCAGCCGCTTCAGGACCACCATCCCGCAGCCCTCGCTCCTCACGAAGCCGTTCGCGGACGCGTCGAAAGTCTTGCACTGCCTGTCCGGCGACAGCATCCCCAATTCCGCCATCTCCCGGGTCAACCCGGGCGACAGCACCGCGTTGACGCCGCCGACCAGAGCCAGGTCCACTTCACCCTGCCGCAACCCGGCCACCGCCTGGTGCGCGGCCACCAGTGACGCCGCGCAGTTGAGCATGACCGGCATCGTCGGTCCCTGGAGGCCCAGCTTGAAGGCAACGCGGCCCACCGCCATGCTGCCGGCGGTGCCCAGGTAGCTGGCGACGTCGCCGCCGGCCATCATCAGGTCCCGGTACTCGCTGGCGGCAACGCCGGCGTAGACCCCGGTGCGGCTGCCCTTCAGCCGGTCCGGATCGATCCCGGCGTCTTCGAGGGCCTGCCAGCTCGTCTCCAGAAGGAGCCGCTGCTGCGGATCCATCATTCGCGCCCCGATGGGCGTGACCCCGAAGAAACCCGCGTCGAACCGGTCGATCCCTTCGACGAACCCGCCGCGCCGGGAAGCCGCATCCCCGGCTTCGGGATCTCCCAATACACCCTTCCAGGGACCGGCGTCCCCGCGACCGTCCGTCACCGCGTCTACGCCGGCTTCGAGCTGGCGCCGGAACGCCGAAAGATCCGGTGCGCCGGGGAAGCGGCACGCCATGCCGACGATGGCGATGCCCTCGTCCGCGCGCAGAGCGGCGGGTTGCTGCTCCGGCTCCGCCTGAACGGCTGGCGCGCCGCTGATGTCACCGAGCTCGCCGGCCACGTGGCGAGCGAGTGCGGCGATGTCGGGATAGTCGAACACCACGGTGTTCGGCGCCGTGTACTCCCCGGAGAATGCCCGATTCAGCCGGTTCCGCAGCTCCACCGCCATCAGCGAGTCCATCCCAAGATCGAAGAAGCCCACCGCGGGCGCGGGCGCCGACGGCAGCCTCAACACCGCCTGGACTTCCTGCTGCAGGAAGGAAACGAGCAGTTCTTCGCGCGCCGCCGGCGGCGCGGCCCCCAGCCGGGAGAGCAGGTCTTCCGATGCTCCCGGAGAGTCCGCGGAGTCATCCTCGGCCGCCGGCAGCAGGTCGTCGAACAGGGACGGACGCCCGCCGAGGGCCTCTCCGAACACCGACCAGTCCGCCGCCAGGACCACCGCGGTGGTGGGGTCCTCGCGCAGCAGCCGGTCGAACACCCTGAGGCCCTGCTCCGGGCTGAACCAGCCGGTTCCGGCTGCCTCCCGCCGGGCGGCGATCCGCTCCCGCTGCTCCTCGGCCTCACCGAGCTCCGACCATGCCCCCCAGGCGATGGCCTGTCCGGGAAGCCCCAGCGCGCGCCGGTGGGCGGCGAGCTGATCGAGGAACGCGTTGGCCGCCGCGTGGTTCGCCTGCCCCGGATTGCCCAGAATGCCGGCCACGCTCGAGAACAGGACGAAGAGGTCCAGATCGAGGTCGGCCGTAGCCCGGTGCAGGTGCCAGGCGCCCAGGACCTTCGGCCAGAGGACCTGCTCGAACCGCTCCCAGCTCTGGTTCGCGAGCGAGTTGTCCGCCAGCACTCCCACGCTGTGGATCACGCCTCCAAGCGGCGGCAGCTCGCCCTTGATCCGCTCCAGCATTCCGTCCACCGCGCCGGCATCGGTCACGTCGGCCAGCTCCACCCGCACGGTGATCCCGCGTTCCGTGAGCGCGCCGATCACTTCCTCGGCTTCCGCGTCGGGAGCGCGCCGGCCGTTCAACACGATCGCCCCCGCTCCCCGCTCCGCCAGCCAGCCTGCCAGGGCGCACCCGATCCCGCCCAGGCCGCCGGTCACCAGGTAGGTCCGGTCCTGCCGCAGCCGGCCCTCCGCGAGCGGCGGCGCGGTCAATACGATCTTTCCGATGTGCCGGGCGTCGCGCATGAACTCCATCGCCGCCCCCGCCTCGGCCAGCGGCCACCTGCTGTGGATCAGGGGTTGCAGCTCTCCGGCCCCCAGCCGTTCCACCACGTTCCGGAGCGCCGCTCCCGGCCGGGCCGGCTCCTGTTTCTTCAGGACGTCCAGCTCCAGGATGGAGTAGGCCACGTCCGGCCGCGCGGCCGCCATTTCCTCCTCGCTCAGGATGTCCCGCCTCGCCAGTTCCACGAACCGGCCGCCGCGAGCCAGGCAGGACAGGCTCGCCTCGATGAAGCCCGGCCCTGTAAGGCTGTTCACCACCAGGTCCACACCCGCGCCGCCGGTGGCTTCGAGGATCTCCTCCCCGAACGAGGTCTGGCGGCTGTCGAACACGTGGGCCACCCCCAGCGACCGCAGGTAAGCCCGCTTGGGCGCGCTGGCGGTGGCGAAGACTTCCGCGCCGGCCGCCTGCGCCAACTGCACCGCCGCGAGCCCGACGCCGCCCGCGGCGGCGTGAATGAGCACCCGTTCGCCGGCCTTGAGCCCTGCAAGATCGAAGGACAGCGCGGCGGTCACGAACGCGGTGGGGATGGTGGCAAGGGCAGCCACCGGCATCCCCGCGGGCGCCGGCACAACCAGCTCCTCTCTCGTCACCACTTCCGGTCCGAATGTGCCGAACGCCAGGGCCACCACCCGGTCGCCCACCGAGACGGTCGAGGTCTCGGAACCGACCTCAACAATGCGGCCGCACATCTCCTCGCCCATCACGCCTTCGCCCACCAGCCCCATGGCCCGGAACACGTCGAGGAAATTCAGCCCGCGGGCTTCGACCGCGACGCGGACTTCCCTTGGCTCCAGCGAACGCGCCGGCGTCGGCTTCACTTGAAGCCCTCCGAGGTCGCCGCCGTCTCCGCACGCCAGCAGCCAGTCCGGCCCCTCCGGCAAGGCAAGGCGCGGCGCGGTCCGGACCAGGCGGGCCACCCGGCGGCGCCCGGCCCGGTAGGCGATTTGCATCTCCGGGTCGGGAAACAGCAGTTCCTCTGCGAAGTCGGCCGGCAGCTCCGTCTCCTCGGGGTCGAGATCGATCATCTTCGGCTTGACCTGAGCCGCTTCCCTGGCCACCACCCTGCCGAAACCCCACAACGTCGCTCCGGCAAGCTGTCCCGCCCGCTCCCGCTCCAGCACCTGCGCGCCCCGGGTGAGGAACCACGTTCCCTTCGCGGGGGTCAGATCGGCATCGATCATGCCCTGCATGAGCGCCAGCGCGCTCGCCGCTGCCCGTCTCGCATCCTCTCCCATTTCCCCCGTGGCCGCCTGCGGCCCGTGACCGTCCAGCGCGGCAAGATGCACGATACCGCCGAGCGGCACATCATCGGGCAACTCCTCCAGAACCGAGCGCCACGACTCGCGCCGATCCATCTCCACGGCTCTTCGGACGACTCCGGCGCCGTCGTGCGCGGGTCCCCCGTTCTCCGGCGATTCCCCGCCCGCCAGCACCACCGTCTGGTTCCGCGCCGCGAGCTGGGCCGCCAGCGCCGCGGCCACGCCGCCCCGGTCCGCCGCGAGGACCCAGGCGGCCGGCGGCAGCACCACCTCCGCCGGCCCCTGCGCCACGATCACGCCCCGGTCGGGCAGCCCAACCGACTCGGACTCGTCGATTCCCAGGACCTGGGCGTCGGCGAAACCCACGTCGCCGAGCGCCCGCCGCCACACGTCGGGTCCGGCCAGGGCGTGGTTCGAGCGGTAACGGTCGGCGTACCGCCACCAGCCGTCCAGTTGTCCGAAAATCAGGTCCATCCAGCCTCTACCGCGCTGGTTCTCCAGCGCCACGAGCTGTCCCGACGGCGCCAGCAAATCCCGGCAGTGCGCCAGCGTCTCGTCGAGATACTGCGTCGCGTGCAGCACGTTGGCGGCAATCAACAGGTCATAACCGTGCAAGTCGAAGCCCTGAGCCGCGGGTTCCTTCTCGATGTCCAGGACGCGGTACTCGATCTGCCCGTCCACCTGGCCGAAACGCGCCTCCGCGTCCGCGAAGAAGCCCGCGGAGATGTCGGTGTACATGTAGTCGAACCGCCCGGCCGGAAGCCCCGGCAGCACGCACTCGGTGGCCGACCCGATGCCGGCCCCCACCTCCAGCACCCTGAGCCGCCGTCCGTCCGGCAACCCGGCCGCGAGGGTCTCGACCACCTCTCCCAGCATCCGGTTCGCCGCCATCCACACCGGCGCCCTCCGGTAAAGATCGGCGGCCTGCGGTTCCGCGTCGCCGAACAGCAGCGACAGCGGATCCTCGCGGCCGCGAAGCACCTCCGGGAGGGCGCCGGCGCATCGCCGGATGAGCCCGATCTCGTTCGTGCCGTGGGGATAACGTCCGCTCATGCCGGTCGCATGTTCGTCGGGATCTTGCGGCATGCCCTCCGGCAACGGATCCTCCGCCCCGACCACCACCAGGAAGCCGTCGCCCGCCGCCTCCAGCACGCCCGACCTGACGAGTATTTCCAGCATCCGGCGCAACAGATGCACGTGATTCGGCAAAATCTCCAGGTCCTGCCGCAGGCCCTCGGGGTCCACGGCGGCGCCCGCCATGCGCTTCCAACCCAGCTTTTCCAGGGCCGAGAGCGCATAGGACCATGCCAACCGCTCCAGGTCGGTCTGCAGGGCGGCCTCTTCCTCGACTCCGACTCCTTCGGCGGCCAGGTAACGGGAGAACGGCTCCGAACGGGAGGCCACGTCCGACGGGCTCGGGATGAAATCGGCGGACGGCATTCCCGGCGCAAGGACGCCGTCCCGCCACACCACCTCGTAGAGCAGCTCGTCCAACCCTTCCACCGCCGAGAGCATCGCTTCCCGGGTGGCCCGCTTCACCGTGTACCCGTCCAACCCGCCCAGCAGGGTCCCGCTCGGGTCGTAGATCCGCAGGTCCCCGGTCAGCACCTCCGGCGGCTCGGATTCCGCATCCGGGACCGCGGTCTGCCGGTCCCCCGCCATGCGCGCGTGGCAGACGACCCGCTCCGGCAGCGCCCCCTTGAGCCACAGCCGTTCCCACCCGAACGGCAGATAGGTGACCCCTTCCCAACTTTCCGCCGAATCGCGCGCCGCGGCCATGACCTGGAAACAGCCGTCGAGCAGGAGCGGATGGATGTCGACCCCGCCGGAGTCGACGCCTGCCGGAAGAGCCAGCTCGCCAAGCGCCTTGCCCGTCCCGGACCAGACCGCTTCCAGCGTGCGGAACGACGGGCCAAGATCGATTCCGACCTCGGCCTTGGCCCGGTAGAGGGCGGCCACGTCCCGCGGCGACAGCCCGGCCTTGAGGCCTTCCAGGTCCTCCCGCGGTTCGGCCTGGAGGCCGCCGGCTTCCGGCGACACCCGCGCCTCCGCGTGCAGCGTCCATTCGGCTCCGGCATCTCCCCTGCTGAGTATCCGGACACGGCGCGACGGCCCCTCGCCGGAACCGTCGAGCAGCACCTGCATCTTCCGGCTTGGTTCGGCGGTCCCGTCTCCGGAATCCCCGTCCGGGAAAATCAGCGGGTTGTGGAGCTGCATGTCCTCCACCGCGTACCGTCCGGTTTCCTCCGCGAATGACGCCGATGCCGCCATGGCACCGTAGAGGGCGCCCGGCGCAACCAGCCGGCCGAACACCCGGTGGTCGTTCAGCCAGGGCGGGTCCGAGGGAAACAGTTCCGTATCGAACGTAGTCTCCCCGCTGGCGGATTCGTGCCGGCCGCCGAGCAACGGATGGCCGGCGCCCAGGAGCCGGCGCCTTCGCGCCTTGACCCAGTGGCTCTGGCGCTGGAAGGGATAGCCCGGCACCGAGATACGGCGCCGCCGCTCGCCGGCGAAGAGTCCCGGAAAATGGATCGGGAGCCCGGCCTCATACGCCTCTGCCGCCGCGGCGACGAAAGAGTCCCTGGCCTCACCCGCCGGCGCGTCGCGCCGCGGCCGCCTGAGACTCGATAGCACCCGGACGCCGGCCGCCGACTCCGGCCAGATCATGGCGACCATCGGACCCAGCACCGCGTGGGGTCCGATCTCCACCACGGCGTCCATGTTCAGTTCGGCCAGCGTCTCCACCGCGCCGCGGAACGCCACGCGCTCTCGCGCCTGACGGCGCCAGTAGGCCCCGTCCAGCGCCGTGCCCGGCTCAACCGGCCGGCCGGTCACCGTGCTGACGAACTCCACCGACGGCGGCGCGAGGGCGACTCCCGAAAGCGCCGCTTCCACGCCGTCCAGCGCCGGTTCCACCAGGGCGCTGTGATAAGCCGGACTCTTCCTCAACCGCGCCACTCCCACGCCCTCGCTCTCGAAGCGCGCCAGGACCGCCTCGACGTCCGTCGCGGAGCCGCTCACCACCTGGCTCGCGCCGTTGTCCGCGGCCATGCTCAAGCCGGGTCCGGCGGAGGCCGCGTTCAACTCCTCCACCGTGGCCGCCACGCGCGACTCGGTCGCGAAGATCGCCACCATCGCCCCCTGTCCGGGCAATGCTCCCATCAACGCGCCGCGGGCCGCGGCGAACCGCAGGCCGTCCTCGAGGCCGAAGACCCCCGCGGCCTGGGCCGCCGCGATCTCCCCGAGGCTGTGCCCCACCACCACGTCCGGGCGGATCCCCAGGCTCGCCCAGAGGGCGGTCAACGCACACTCCAGCGCGTAGATCGCCGGCTGTGTCCAGGCCGCGTCGTCGAGGTCTCCCGCGCGGCCGAAAATCACGTCCAGCAACGACGCGCCCCGTTCCTCCCGGAGCACCGCATCGCAACGGTCCAGGACCGCCCGGGCCACCGGCTCGCAGTCGTACAGGTCCTGCCCCATCCCCATCCACTGGCTGGCCTGTCCCGTGTACGCGAACGCCACCCTGGCGGGCGCCTCCGAGGCCGTTGCCGGTTCGCCGTCCCCGTCCGCCAGCGCCCGCAGGCCCTCGCGCAGGTTCCCGGCGTCCCGGAACACCAGACCCTTCCGATGGCTGAAGTGACCCCGTCCCACCGCCGCCGTCCAGGCCATGTCCGAAAGCAGCGGATCCCCGCCGCCGGAAGAAAGATCCCCGGCGTGCTCGTCGAGCCATCCCAGGTACCGCCCGGCCAGCTCCTGCAGCGTCTCGGACGACTTGCCCGAGAGCGGCAGCAGGCGCGTCTCGCGGGCGGCGAGCGCTTCCGTGGCGGGCGCCGCCGTCCCCTCCGGGAGCGAAACGGCGATGGACAATGATGAGCCTGAAGCCCACTCTTTCCTGTCGGAGCCCGCCGGGACGTCCCCCGTAGAGTCGTAACCCTCGACCACGAGATGGGCGTTGGTCCCGGACCAGCCGAACCCACTCACACCCGCCAACGGAGCGCGGCCTGAATGACGCGGCCAATCCATCGGATCGGAGGTAACCCGCAGCGGCAACCGGTCCCAGTCGATCTGAGGGTTGGGATTCCGGAAATGAAGATGCTTCGGGATCGTGCGCCGGTTCATCGAGAGCACCACCTTCATCAGCCCGGCGACCCCTGCCGCGGGCTCCAGGTGACCGATGTTGGTCTTCACCGAACCGATCAGCAGCGGCCGCTCCGCTTCGCGCCCCCGGCCGTAGACCGTCCCGGCGGCCTGCGCCTCGATCGGGTCCCCGACCTCGGTGCCGGTGCCGTGCGCCTCCAGGTAGTCCACTTCCGCGGGCAGGACTCCTGCCTGTGACAAGGCCTCTTCGATGCACCGCTCCTGCGCTGCGCCGTTCGGCACCGTCAGTCCCGGGCTCGCCCCGTCCTGGTTGACCGCCGCGCCCCGGATCACGGCCCAGATGCGGTCGCCGTCCGCCTCCGCGTCGCTCAGCCGCTTCAACACCACTATCCCGCAGCCCTCGCCCCGCACGTACCCGTTCGCGGCGGCGTCGAACGTTTTGCATTGTCCGTCCGGCGCCAGCATTCCGGCATTGCCGCGCAGTTCCGAGAGCCGTCCCGACAGGATCGTGTGCACGCCTCCGGCGAGGGCAAGAGCGGCCTCGCCCCGCTGCAGGCCCGACACCGCCTGGTGTATCGCCACCAGTGACGACGAGCAGGCGGTGTCCAGCGCCATGGCGGGTCCCTCCAGGCCCAGCACGAAGGCAACCCGTCCGATGGCCGTGTTGAAGGAAGTGCCGCTGACGGCGTAGAGGCTGGCGGCGGGTCCGGGGACCTCTTCCCCGCCCAGGATCAGCGCGCGGTAGTCGTTGTTGCTGATGCCGGCGTACACTCCGGTGCGGCTGCCCTTGAGCCGGTCCGGATCCATTCCCGCGTCCTCCATCGCCCGCCAGCTCGTTTCCAGCATCAACCTCTGTTGCGGGTCCAGCAGTTGCGCCTCCACGGGCGAAATCCGGAAGAACGGGGCGTCGAACAGGTCGATCTCATCGAGGTAAGCAGCGAAGAGGCACGCTTCGTTCTGCACGGCGGCGTCAGGGAAGAGCTCCCCGATGCGTCCGACGCCGGAACCGGGGATTACCTGGGTGACGGAGTTCCCGCCAGCCTCCAGCAGACGCCAGAAGGAGGAAAGGTCCGGCGCGCCCGGGAACCGGCACGCCATCCCCACGATGGCGATGGGCTCCCCGGACGGCGAGACCTGCCGGTGGCCGCGCTCCGCTTCGGGGCCTTGCTTTCGGGAAGGAACGGAAGACTCGTCGCTCATGTTCTTCTCCAGGCTGTTGTCCGGGCGATCCCTCGGAAGGGTCATTCCCGCTCCGGTGCCAGGGCTTCCACCCGCACCGTCAGGATGTCCGTGTCATGATATTGCTGGTGACGCACCCACGCCGCAAGGTGCCGCAGCAGCCGCAGCGACATTTCCGACTCGTCCGGCCCGTCGTCCGCTTGCTCGGCCAGCAGCGCCATCCTGTCCTGAAGGTTCTCCCCGCCGGGTGCCACGATGAATTCCAGAACCGCCCCGCCGCCCTGCCGGTGCGCCGCGAGGAGGAGCCGTTGCTGGAGCGCCTGCCCGTCGCCCTTGTCCCGTCGGGTGAGCGTCAGCAACGTCTCCTCGACCACGGCCTGGAGCCGGTCCGCCATCGCCGCATCCCAACCATTCCGGGATGCGAACTCGCCGAAGAACTTCTTCGTCCGCGGAAGTGCCGATACATCGAACTCCGCTTCAAAGCGACTGCGGCGCGGTTCCGTCAACTGCACAAACGCGGTCATGAGAATCGCCGTCAGACCGCCGGCCGTTATTCCGTTGCGAAAAAGCCCGCCGGCGAACTCGGCCACATGTTCCGGGAACACCGCGTTGCTCTGGAACCCGACGCCGATCCAGAAAGACACGCCCACCACCAATCCCTTGCGGTAGTCCAGACCCTCCTGGAGCACCATCTTCATGCCGATGACGAAAAGCATCGCGACGATGACGAGCATGTACGCGGCGATGACCGGATTCGGGATCGCCAACAGCAGAGCGAGGGCCTTGGGAAGGAAAGCCACGGCCATGAGTACGATCCCGGCGGCCACGCCGAGGCCGCGGGCGGCCACGCCGGTCAGCTCGGCGAGGGAGACCCCGGTGGTGTAGGCCGTGTTGGGGACCGTCCCGGCGAGACCGGAGAACAGGTTGCCGATCCCGTCCACCGCCGCCGCGCCCTGAACCGCCCGGAAGTCCACCGCCCGGGGGCGCCGCCAGGACGTGCGCTGGGCCGCGATGGAGCTGCTGATGGTGCGGATGGACCCGATCAGCGCCACCAGCAGGAAGGCCGGAAGAAGCGACCAGAACGCCGGCCCGAAGTCGAGGGCGAAGCCGGCCCACTCGCCGGAAGGGAATCCGACCCACGATACTCCGGCAATCCGTTCGAGGTCATAGATGCCGAAAAGAGCGGCTGCCGCCGAACCCGCCACGACCCCGAGGACCGGCGCCCACAGGCGCCACGCCCCTGTCCCCTTGAGCGATACGCCGACCACGACCCCGACCGTCACGAGAGCGCTGAGCGGCGCGGCCGCCGCCGGGCTCCCGTCCGGCACATCTCCCAGTATGTCGAAGATGGCCGGCATCACCGTTACCGGTATCAGCAGGATCACCGTTCCGGAGACGGTCGGCGTCAGGACCCGTCGGAACAGCGAAAGACGCTCGGATAGGAGAAGCTGGAACAACGCCGCCGCCACCACCAGGGTGGCGAGCAGCGGCGGACCGCCATCGGCCACCGCGGTGATGCAGACCGCGATGAAGGCCCCGGAACTGCCCATCATGAGCACGTGGCCCATGCCGATGCGGCCGAGCCGGACCGTTTGCAGCACGGTGGCCGCCCCGCAGATGAAGGTGGCGGCAAACACGGCCCACGCCAGATAGGCTTCGGTGGCGCCACCGGCCCGCATCACCACCGTCGGGATCAGGACCGTCACGGTCACGCTGATGACCGCGAGCTGCAGACCCAGTCCCAGGGAGACCGCTGTCGGGGGATGTTCGTCGGGCTGGTAGCGGATACCGGTAGTGGCCAACTGCGTTCTCCCTTGCTCGTGGATGGAGGATATCCCGGCGAGCCACCCGATTCAATGTCGACACCGTCTGTCAGGACAGGTATTTGTCCGGTAAAGTGAAGGAACGTGCACCGAGAGTGAACGCTGCTCAATGGAGGCGAGAGTCCATGTCGGAAGACAACAACCTGGAAGGCATACCGGAAACCATGCGAGCGCCCATCGGGCGCTACGCCGAAACCCTCAGGGAACTTGCCGGCGACAGCGCCCGGTCGCTGACCCTGTTCGGCGCCATCGCCGCCGGCACCTTCAATCCCCGGTCCCACACGGCCCGGAGCGTCTTCGTGGTGGACGCCGTGGATCTGGATATGCTGCACCAGTTGGCGCGGCAGGGGCCGCGCCTCGGGAAAGCGCGCATCGCCGCGCCGCTGATCATGACGCCGGAATACATCGACGCCTCCATGGACACCTTTCCGCTCGAATTCCTGGAGATCGCCCAGCACCACGTCTGCGTGTTCGGCGATGACTACTTCCGGGAGCTGCCTCTCCAGGCCGCGGACGTGAGGCACGAGTGCGAGCGGGAGATCAAGACCATCCAGCTCGGCATGCGGCAGGCGCTGCTGGCGGCAGCGGGCCGGGACAAGGCCCTGAGCACCGTGGAGGTGGACGTGGGGGAGCGGCTGTTGCGGTCCCTGCGTGGATTGCTGTGGCTGCACGGCGACACCGAGCCCAGGGCGGCGCTGGATGCGGTGGCGGCCGTCGAGGGCGGAATTCAGCGGTCGCTGCCGGGGGTTCGAAGCGCCGTCGACAACCGCAGCGGTCACGGATGGGAGGAGTTCAAGACGCTGTATGCGGACGTGGACGCCTTGAGGACCCACATCAATGCCTGGTAGCCACACCCGCTCCCCTCTCGGACCGGCGCTGGCCGTGTGTCTTGCCGGAATGGCCCTGCTCGCCTCGGCGGCGGGCGCGGCGGTCACGGTCAAGGACCCCGGCACGTACGTAGTGGACACCGCCAACCTCATCGACCCCGACACCCAGCGCAGGATGGAGGGCTGGCTGCGCGAGCTGGAGCAGAAGACCACGGCCCAGGTCAAGGTCCTGACCGTACCCACCACCGACGGCGAAGACTTCTTCGAGTTCGTGCAGCGCCACGCCGAGGCCTGGAAGCTCGGCCGCAAGGGCAAGGACAACGGCGCCCTCATCGCCCTGGCACTCAAGGAACGGCGTGTGCGCGTGCATACGGGTTACGGCCTGGAGGGAGTGCTGCCCGACTCCTGGGCGGGGACGGCCTCCAGGCGGGTCGCCAACGACTTCTTCGGGAAAGGGCAATACGCCTAGGGGTTGCTGGCCCTCACCGTGGCCACGGCCAACCGGGTGGCGGACGCCGCGCGGGTGAAGCTCACCGGAGCGCCCGACTACCGGATCCGCGGCGCACGCCGGCGCGTCACCGGCACCGGCATCGGCGGCTCGCTGATGCCGCTGCTGCTGATGCTGTTCTTCCTGGGTTCCCTGCGCCGGCGGCGCCATCGCACGGCCTGGGGCGGCCGGGGCGCGGCGTCCGGCTTTCTGATGGGCGCCGTCCTCGGCAGCCTTCTCGGTGGCGGGCGCTCCTGGGGCGCGCCAATGGGCGGGGGCTTCGGCGGCGGTTTTGGAGGAGGCCTGGGCGGCGGGTTCGGCGGCTCCTTCGGGGGCGGCGGAGGCTTCGGAGGAGGAGGGGGCGGAGCCGGTTGGTGACGCCGCGGATGATCGTGCATACTGGATATTCGTAGGGGGGTATACCGTGAGCGCATCGAGGATTCTTTTGGTGTTCCTGGCCGCGGTCGTGGGGATGGTGTTGCTGGCGGGCGGCTGCGTCCTCAACGGCTACAATCGGGCCATCACCCTGGACGAGGGGGTCAAGAACCAGTGGGCGCAGGTGGAGAACCAGCTCCAACGGCGCTTCGAGCTGATTCCCAACCTGCTGGAGACGGTCAAGGGGGTGGCCAAGCAGGAGGAGAAGATCTTCCTGGGAGTGGCCAACGCCCGCAAGGCCTACTTCCAGGCGAACACGGTCAACCAGAAGGCTCAGGCCGCCGTGGGCTTCGAGCGCGCGTTGTCCCGGCTGCTGGTGCTTCGGGAACGATATCCGCAGCTCAAGTCCAACCAGTCCTTCCTCAAGCTCCAGGATCAGCTCGAAGGCACCGAAAACCGCCTGGCGGTGGAGCGCAAGCGGTTCAACGACCGCGTCACCGCGGTGAACACGTTCGTGCGAAGGCTGCCGGGCCGGTTCTATGCGGACCTTGCCGGTGTTGAAAAGGCCGAGTACTTCCAGGTGGAGGAGGCGGCGAGGGAGGCACCGAGAGTCAGCTTCTGAGAACCCGATGCCGGCCCCGGGAGTCCTTTCCCATCTGTGTTGAAACAACTGTTTCTGGTGCGCGCCGTTTCAGATTCACTCTGAACCGGGGAATTGGTTTCGTATAACCAGTCCTGGAAATTTGACAAACAGAACTTTTTTTGTTAGATTCCACATAAAGGAGGTTATCTTGGAAGTCTGGCTCGTCATAGCTCTGTCCATCGCCGTCAGCCTCGCCATCGCCGTACTGCTCGAATACTGATGGAGGGCATGTGCAGTCCCGTCGCGGGTACTCCTGACGACGATCGAACACTCTCGCCCGCATCCATCCGCTACAGCGGCTCCACGCGCGCCGCGCAGAACTTGTACTCGGGGATCTTGCCGTAGGGGTCCAGCGCCGGGTTGGTCAACAGGTTGACCGCCGCCTCGGCGAAACAGAAGGGAATGAAGACGCATCCGTCGGGGACCGCGCTATCGGCCCGTGACTTGATCTCGATGACGCCCCGGCGGGTAGAGACGCGCACCATCTCTCCCGCGGCCACGCCGAGCCGGCGCAACTCCGCCGGCGAGAGATTGGCCACCGCCTCGGGTTCCAGTTCGTCCAGCACACTGGCGCGCCTGGTGATGGCGCCCGTGTGCCAATGCTCCAGTTGGCGGCCGGTGCTGAGGATCATGGGGAATGATTCGTCCGGCTGCTCGTCGGGCGGGATGATGTCCACGGGCACGAGCTTCCCCCGCCCGCTGGCGGTGGGGAAACCGTCGCCGAACACCACTTCGGTTCCCGGCCGATCCGGCGCCGGGCACGGGTAGGTCACGGAGCTTTCGCGCTCCACCCGCTCCCAGGTGATGTGGTCCAGGGACGGCATGACCTGCTTCATCTCCGCGAAGACGTCCGCAGGGCCGGCATAGCTCCAATCGAGCCCCATGCGACGCGCGATCTCCTGGATGATCCACCAGTCCTGGCGTACTCCGGGCGGGGGCTCCAGCGCGGCCCGCCCCATCTGCACCTGGCGGTTGCTGTTGGTGACGGTGCCGTCCTTCTCGGGCCAGGCCGAGGCCGGCAGCACCACGTCGGCGTGAAACGCCGTCTCGGTAAGGAAGATCTCCTGAACCACCAAGTGCTCGAGTCCGGCCAAGGCCTCGCGCGCGTGCTGCACGTCGGGGTCCGACATGGCCGGGTTCTCGCCCATGATGTACATGCCCTTGATCCACCCCGCGTGCACGGCGTCCACGATCTCCATCACCGTAAGACCCCGTTGCGGGTCCAGCGCCGTGTTCCAGACTTCCTCGAAACGCCGCCGCACCGCTTCTTGCTCCACCGAGCGGTAATCCGGATAGAACATCGGGATGAGGCCGGCGTCGGAGGCCCCCTGGACGTTGTTCTGGCCGCGCAGGGGATGGAGGCCGGTGCCGGGGCGTCCCACCTGCCCCGTGATCAACGCCAAGGCTATGAGGCAGCGAGCGTTGTCGGTGCCGTGGATGTGCTGGGAGATGCCCATGCCCCAGAAGATGATGGCCGAACGGGCGCCGGCGTAGAGCCGCGCCACCGCGCGCAGGGTTCCGGCGTCGACGCCGCAGACCTGTGCCATGGCCTCGGGCGTGAACTCCGCCACGTGCTGCTTCAGTTCCTCGAAACCTTCCGTGTGGGCGGCCACGTAGTCCCGGTCGTAGAGCCCTTCCCCGATGATGACGTTAAGCAGTGCGTTGAGCAGCGCCACGTCGGCGCCCGGCTTGAACCGGAGCATCCGGGTGGCGTGGCGCCGCAGGGCCTGGCCCCGGGGGTCCATGACGATCAGCTCGGCGCCGCGCTTGGCCGCCTGCTTGAAGTAGGTGGCGGCCACCGGGTGGTTCTCGGTGGGGTTGGCGCCGATGACGATGACGACGTCCGAGTCCTCGCAGGCGGTGAAGGGCGCGGTCACCGCGGCGGAGCCGATGCCTTCCATGAGCGCGGCCACCGAGGACGCATGGCACAGCCGCGTGCAGTGGTCGACGTTGTTGGTGCCGAAGCCCGTGCGAACGAGCTTTTGCACCAAGTAGGCCTCCTCGTTGGAGCCCTTGGCCGAGCCGTAGGCCGCCAGCGCGTCGCCGCCGTCGCGGTCGCGGACCTTCCGCAGCCCCGCGGCCGCCGCGTCCAGGGCCTCGTCCCATGAGGCCTCGCGGAAATGGGTGTAGGGGTTGGCCGGATCGATATCCGCCGACGCGTCCTTGGGCGCGTCCCCGCGGCGGATCAACGGCACCGTCAGCCGGTGTGGATGCGTCACGTAGTCGAAGCCGAAGCGCCCCTTGACGCACAGCCGGCCGCGGTTGGACGGCCCCGGGCGTCCGCGCACGGCGGCGATGGCGTTGTCCTTGACCTGATAGCCGATCTGACAGCCCACGCCGCAGTAGGGGCACACGCTCGGCACCTCGGCGAGCGCCTCGCGCTTGTCCACGCCGTCCGCGTCCACCAGCGACGCGGGCATGAGCGCGCCGGTGGGACAGGCCTGCACGCATTCGCCACAGGCCACGCAGGTGCTGTCGCCCATGGGGTCGTCGAAGTCGAAGACGATCTTGGCGCCGGCGCCGCGGTGGGCCATGCCGATGACGTCGTTCACCTGCACCTCGCGGCAGGCGCGCACGCACAGATTGCAGTGGATGCAGGCGTCGAGGGCCACGCGCATGGCCGGATGGCTGGCGTCCGAAGCCGGCGCCGCGCGCGCCGGGAAGCGGCTGTCCGTCACTTCCATCCGCTCGGCCCACTGCCACAGGCGCGAGCCGGCGTCGTGGGCGGTCTCCCTGGCGGGCTGGTCCGCCACCAGCAGCTCCATGACCATGCGCCGCGCGCTTCGAGCGCGTTCGCTGTCCGTATGCACCTTCATGCCCGAGGCCGGGCGGCGAATGCACGAGGCGGCCAGCACGCGTTCGCCCTCCACCTCCACCATGCACGCGCGGCAGTTGCCGTCGGGCCGGTAGCCGGCCTGCGGGTCGTAGCACAGGTGCGGCAGCACCGTGCCGTGGCGCTCCGCCGCCTGCCAGAGGGTCTCGCCCGGGGCGGCTTCCACCTCGCGCCCGTCGAGAGTGAAACGCATGGGTTCGCTCACGGCAGATCCTCCCGGAAGTAGCGATAGGCGCAGCGCACCGAGTTGGGCGCCGCCTGTCCGAGGCCGCAGATGGATGCGTCGGCCATGGCGGCACCCAGGGCCTCCAGCAACGGCTCGTCCCACGACGGCCGCTCCATCAGCGCCACCGCCTTCTCCGTGCCCACGCGGCAGGGCGTGCACTGGCCGCAACTCTCGTGCTTGAAGAAGCGCATGAGGTTGCGCACCACGGCCTTCACGTCGTCCTGGTCGCTCAGCACCACCACGCCGTGGGAGCCGACGAAGCAACCCTGGTCGTCCAGAGGGCCGAACTTGAGCGGGATGTCGGCCATGGAGGCGGGCAGCAGGCCGCCCGAGGCGCCGCCGGGAAGGTACCCCTTGAAGCGGTGACCGGGAGCCATGCCGCCGCAGTGCTCGTCGATCAGCTCGCGCGCGGTGATGCCGGCGGGGGCGATCTTGACGCCCGGTTGCGCCACCCGGCCCGACACCGAATAGGCGTGGAGACCGGCGCCGCCGTTGCGGCCCTGGGCAGTGTACCACTCCGGCCCCTTCTCCAGGATGTCCCGGATCCAGTACAGGGTCTCGACGTTCTGCACCAGCGTGGGACGGCCGAACAGCCCCGTCTCCGCCACGTACGGCGGCCGGTGCCGCGGCAGCCCGCGCTTGCCCTCGATGCTCTCGATCATGGCCGACTCTTCGCCGCAGATGTAGGCGCCGGCGCCCCGGCGCAGGACCAACTCCACGTGCGCGGCCATCCCCGCTTCCCGGAGCCGGAACAACTCCCGGGACAGGATTTCTCTGACCTCGGCGTATTCGTCCCGCAGGTAAATGTAGGCCGTTTCCGCCTCCACCGCCCAGACCGCGATCAACACGCCCTCCAGGAACCGGTGCGGGTCGCTCTCCATGAAATAACGGTCCTTGAACGTGCCGGGCTCGCCCTCGTCCGCGTTCACGGTCATGAGCCGCGGGCCGGGATAGCCGCGCACGATCTGCCACTTGCGCCCGGTGGGAAAACCCGCGCCGCCGAGCCCCTGGAGGCCGGAAGCCGTCACCTGCTCCACCACGTCCCCACGGCTACGTGTGCCGTCGAGGCACTCCTTGAGAAGCGTGTAGCCTCCCTCCGCGACGTACGCGTCGCAGGCCTTGTAGGCCGGTATCGCCGGTTCCGTCTCCCCACCCCGGACCAGGGCCGTCACCGAATCCACGGTCGCGCTCTCCACGTAGCGCTGCCCAACCCTGGCCACGGGCGCTCGGTCGCAGCCGCCCATGCACGGTGCCGGCAGCACGCGCGCGCCGTCGCCGAGCGCCTGCGGCAGGTCGGCCAGAAGCCCTTGCGAACCCATCATCTCGCACACGACACCATCGCACACGCGCACGGTCGGATCCGCCGGCCGCGCCGAACCGTCCCGGTCCACGTCGAAATGCGCATAGAAGGTCGCCACCTCATAGACTTCGGCCAAGGCCAGACGCATCTCCTCCGCCAGCGCCGCCAGATGGGCGCCGGACAGGAAATGGTAGCGGTCCTGAATCGCGTGCAGGAACTCGATCAGGAGGTCCCGCCGCCGCGGCCGGTCCCCCAGCAGCGCCCGGACCTGCTCCAACGCCTCCAGGTCGACCTGGCGCCCTCTCGGACGGTTTCGCCCGCGGCCCCGGCCGGCACCCGGGTGCCCGCGCCGCCGCGGCGGCTCGTGCGTTTCGGCCATCTTCTCAGGCTTCCCGGTTCGACATCCGTGAACGGCGCAGTCCGCGCTTGCTCACCGGCTCTCCTTCTCGAGGCGCTCGATCAGCGCCGCCACCTCGTCGAGACGCTGCCGTGCATCCGCCGCCGACCGGGCCACCCGATCCGCCGCGGCCCCCTCATGTACCGCGTCCTCCAGCGTTGTGACCGCGATACCGAATACCTTCAACAAACGGCGCACTTCATCGCTTGGCATCGAGCCTCCCCATTATCCAGTTGTGGCCAAACTCGCCGAGCACTGATGCGTCTCATCGTGATTCCCGCGAAACAGACTGTCTCAAAACTCCACTCAAGCTGGGAACGGCACCGCCCCCCCGAACCGTCATTCCCGCGGAAGCGGGAATCCAGGGGTGGGGCGGGGCTGAAACGGGCCTGTTCCCCACCTCACCCCGCCTGGATTCCCGCTTTCGCGGGAATGACGATTTCGGGAGCTGTTGCCTCTCTCGGATGGAGTTTTGACACAGCTTGTTTCGCGGGAAGTCCCAACGCCTTGCGCTTGGCCTCGGACACCCGGCCGTCCTCGCGCCACCCGCGGGCCTGGTAGTAGTCCCGGAGCATCTCCCGCAGTTCGTCGCGGGTGAGCCGCGTCCCTTGGGCGACGCCCGCGGCCAAGGACTCCGTCAGCACCCGTGGCGGCAGCCCGTCGTCCTCAGGCCGCCAGCCCTCGCGCTCGTTGAAGCAGCGCTTGAGGGTGTGAATACGCTCCGCCGCAAGACGCAGCTCGGCCGCGCTGTAGTCCCAGCCCGTGACCTTCGCCAGCAGGTCCGCGGCCTCGGCGTAGAAGTCCTGGAAGCAGTTGCGCAGGAACTTGCACACGATGAGCGAGTCCAGCGCCGCGCCGAAGTCTTCCGAGGCCGCCACCAGCGCGCCGCGGGGCGGCGCGGAGTCGAGGCGGTCCACTTTGCCAGAGAAATCCGCCTCATAGGCGCCGGAGCGGTTATGGCACGCGCCGCGCGGACTCACCGCCAGCCCCAGGGCCATGGTCTTGAGGCTCCGAGGCTCGTAGCCCGGCAGTTCCAGACCCTTCACCTGCATGGCCCAGTCCAGCGAACCGCGGCCCAGGGCGAGCGCCGCGCGCCGGGAACCCTCTGCCAGAAGGTCGCCCACTCCTCGGCGCTCCGCGATGGCCGGTATCGCGTCCAGCACCGCCTCCGCCGCGCCGAAGCGCAAGCCGCCGGCCTCCGGCAGGAGCCCCCGCTCCGCGCACTCCATGGCCCATGCCAAAGTGCCGCCGGTGCTGATGCTGTCGAGGCCGTATGCGTCGCACAGGCGGGCGGCCTCCAACACCGCCTCGCGATCCTCGAGACCGCACAGTGGCCCCAGGGCGAACAGGGTTTCGTACTCCATGCGTTGCTCGCCGCCCGACGACGCCCTGAACAGCCTCTCGCAGCGAATGGTGCAGGACGCGCACCCGTTGCGCCGGCTGAAGCTGGTTTCGGTGAGGCTCTCGCCGCTCAACTCGTCGGCGGCGTCGAAGGTGGGCTGCTGGAAGTTGCGCGCGGGCAGCGCGCCGAGCCGGTCGAACACCGCCAGGTTGGCCACCGTGCCCACCTCACGGTATTTTGCGGTGTGGGTCCCGAGGCTCCGGCGACGCAGGGAAGCCGCCGCCGCCGCCACGCCTTCGGGGTCCGCCACCGCAACCTGCTTGCCGCCGCACAACGCGATGGCCTTGAGGTTCTTGGAGCCCATGACCGCGCCCACGCCGCCCCTGCCCGCGTGCCGGCCTTCGTTGCTGATGGTGGCGAAGCGCACGAGGTTCTCCCCCGCCGGCCCCACCGCCGCCACCCGTACGGCGGCACCCTCCAGCTCGGCGCGCACCGCGTTCTCCGTATCCGCCGCGCTCTTGCCCCAGAGATGGCGCGCGTCGCGCAACTCCACGCCGCCGTCCCCGACGAACAGGCACAGGGGCTCCGGCGCCCGCCCGGTGACCACCAGCGCGTCGACGCCCACTGCCTTGAGTGCCAGCGCGAAGAAGCTGGACGAGAGCGAATCCGCGATGAAACCCGTCAAGGGCGACTTCGTCACCACCGCGTACTTGGCCGTGGTGGTGAGCCCGGTGCCCGCCAGCGGGGCGCTTGCGAAGACGAGGGGGTTCTCCGGCGCCAGGGGTTCCACGCCCGGCGGCGCGAAGTCGTAGAGGAGGCTGGTGCCCAGGCCGATACCGCCGACAAAGGCGCGCAAACGGTCCGCCCCGATCTCACGCCACTGGTGGCGGCCCGAGTCGAGGTCCACGTGAAGGAGCCGGCCGTGAAACCCGTGCACCGTCATCCTCCGGCGTCGCTGGACATGAGCAGCACACGGTCGCCCGGCGCCACCCGGCGGCCGCCGTCGCGCACGAAGTCGCGGCCGTTGAGGTTGCACACGTGGCCGGCGGTGAGGCCATCCGCCGCCTCGGTCAGGACCGGACCCACCAGCACGGGCAGCTTCCGCGCCAGCGCGGACCACACGTGGGCCAGCGTGGCCGACTCGGGGAGTTCCACGGACACGCGGCTCGTGCGGGCGCGCAGGCGCGCGACCCCGAACAGCTCCACCTCGCATCGGCCGGCGGCCGGGCGCGCCGCGCCATCCGTGGCCGCCCGCCACCGCGCCAGCGCGCACTCGTAGTCGTCCGGCGTGTTCATGTTGAAGAAACTCCAACCGTCCGGATCCAAGGCGCGGATCTCGTCCTCCTCCAGCTTCAGGGTGCGCACCTTGTCGAAGAGGAAGACCGGGCGCAACTCGCCGCGCTCAAGTTGCCGCTCCAGCAACGGCAGCACCGAGCGCCGGTACACCGCGTGGAGCGGCTGGAGGCGCCCCTCCCAGTGTGGCACCACCACGTCGTGCCCAGGCAGCCGGGCGGCCAGGTGCGAGACCAGGGGAAGACTGAGGAACGGTACGTCACACGACGTCACGAAGGCGGCCGCGCTCCGGCACTCCCGGAGGCCGTAGCAGAGGCCGCCCACCGGCCCCTGATAAGCTACCTCGTCGCGCACGAGAGTCACCGGGAGTTCCGGCAACTCCTGCCCGGGCGCGGCCACCACCACGATATCCGGGAACAAGGTCGCAAGCCCGCGGATCACGAGCTTCACCAAGGGCTCTTCCCCGAAGGACAGCATGGCCTTGGGTCGGCCCATGCGACTGCTCTTGCCGCCCGCCAGAATGATGGCGGAACCGACCCTATCCCGTTCACCGGTCATGCTTCATCTCTTGCCAAGCCCCGGCGGAATTCTCCGCCACGCGACCCTCTCACCGGAATGATTCCACAGCGGTTCGATGATAACAAGAACGGCGGTTTGGGAAGGCGCATGAGCCGAAGAGAGGACGTCGAAGCCGAGGAAGCTCAGCTTGCCCGAACGTGGTTGAGACCGGTTCCGGCAAGGTAGCCAAGCCAGACGGCGATCAGGCAGACCGCGACGGAAAGGACGACGTTGCCGACCGCGGGCACCCATTGGCCATCGCGCAGCAGTTGGAGTGTCTGCAAGCTGAACGCCGAGAAGGTCGTGTAGCCGCCGCAGAAGCCGACCATGATGAACGCGCGAGCCTCGGGTCCGGGCGTCCATGGATGGTCGAGGGAGCCGCTCAACGGTGCGACCACACCGATGATGAACGAGCCCGTCACGTTGACGAGCAAGGTGCCCCAGGGGAATGCGTCGCCGAATCGCTCCGAAACCAGCACGGTGCACCAATAGCGTCCAACACCGCCGATGGCGCTGCCGAGCGCGATCCACAGGTAGGTCATGCGCCGGATCGCGAACGAGAGTCAGTGTCCGATGGCCCAGGGGCGGCGTGCGCGCCGGTGGCCATGACCATGACCGTGACCCGGTGGCTTTCCGGAGACGACTCTGGGCTCATGCGCGCTCTTCTCGTTACGCTGATGCGCCACCCGGTTGTTCGGGTCCATGTCGGCGATGAACGGCGCCGTCAAGATGCGCCGGGCCGCCTTCCCGCAGGCCGGACAGGGCATCGGATCGGACGATCGGCTCATGCTGCGAAATTCGGTGAACGGGCCGCAGTCCTCGCACTCGTAGTCATATAAGGGCATGGCGTTGTCCTTCTCCGCCGCGACCGGCGCGGCGGGACGCCGTTCGCCCCGATGAGGGACGAACGGCGTCCATCGTCCTTATGCCAGAATGCCTTCCAGCAAGAGATAACCCGGCAGCCACCCGGTCAAGATGCCCTGTATCGAGGTCACCGCACCGGTTACCTTCGCGATCGGCTTCTGCATCGCGAGCAGCAGGAAGAACATGAACCACAATACGGCCCATGCCGCCCAGCAGAGCCCGAACCAGTAGCCCCAGAGCGTCGACGCGCCCTGGAGGGTCGTGATCGCGACCGGAACCGCGGTAAT
>JAJDXX010000212.1 GCA_022823055.1 Candidatus Binatia bacterium
CGTGAGCCACGCCGCCGTGGTGGAGCGCCACCCGGAGTTGGGCGGCCGCGCCGACCTCTATCTCGAAGGCAGCGACCAGCACCGGGGCTGGTTCCACACCTCGCTCCTGACCTCGGTGGGCACCCGCGGCCAAGCGCCCTATGAGGGCGTCCTCACCCACGGCTTCGTGCTCGACGGCAAGGGCCACAAGATGTCCAAGTCCATGGGCAACGTGACCGCGCCCCAGGAGATCATCAAGAAGTTCGGCGCCGACATCATCCGGCTGTGGGTGGCGGCCGAGGACTACCGCGACGACGTGCGCATCTCCAACGAGATCCTGAACCGCCTGGTGGAGTCGTACCGGCGGCTGCGCAACACGGCCCGGTTCCTCATCGGCAACCTCCACGACTTCGATCCCGTGCGCGACGCCGTGAGCGCCGACGCCCTGGAACCCCTGGACCGCTGGATTCTCGACCGCAACCGGCGACTGCTCGGACGGTGCCTTGAGGCCTACGACAAGTACGAGTTCCACTTCGTCTACCACGCGCTCAACAACTACTGCAGCGTGGACCTGAGCGCGCTCTACCTCGACATCGTCAAGGACCGGCTCTACTGCGAGGGGCGTGACTCCACCGCCCGCCGGTCGGCCCAGACCGCCCTCCACGGCATCCTGCAGACCCTGGTGCACCTGATGGCGCCGGTGCTGTCGTTCACCGCCGAGGAGATCTGGGAGCACGCGCCGCGCACGGCGGCGAGCCCCGGGAGCGTGCTGCTCTCGCCCATCCCGGAACCTGACGAGGGGTTGCTGGACGCGGCGCTGTCGGCCCAGTGGGAGCTGCGGCTGGACCTTCGCGGCGAGGTGCTGAAGGCGCTGGAGGTGGCGCGCCAGTGCGGCGCCATCGGCCATTCCCTGGACGCGCGGGTGGCCCTCTACCCGGACGCCTACGAGAAGGCACCGGGCATCCAGGAACTGCTGCGCGGAAGCACGACCATGCATTGGGAGGACATCTTCATCGTGTCGCAGGTGTCCGTGCTGGCGGGCGGCGCGCCCGCGGACCTGGCTTACCCGGCCCCCAAGGCCGAGCCCGGAGCAGAGGCCGGCAACGGTGACGGCGCCGCGGCGGCGGGTCGGGGCACAGGCTACGAGAGTGCGCTCCTGGGCGGGGCCATCGCCGTGTACTCCGCGGACGGGGCCAAGTGCGAGCGCTGCTGGAAATATCACGTCAACGTGGGCGGAGACGCTGCCCATCCGGGTGTCTGTCCGCGTTGCGCGGAGGTGTTGCAATCTTTACCGCGGGCCGAAAACGCGCACGCGTAATCCTGCTGCTGGCCGCCATCCTGCTGCTCGATCAGGGCACCAAGCTGATCGTGGACCGCACGATTCCGCTGCATCGCTCCATACCCGTCGTCGAGGGCTGGTTCGATCTGACCCATGCCCGCAACACGGGCGCCGCGTTCGGGTTGCTGGCCGGCGAGCGCCGGGCGGTGGGCTCCTTTATCCTCATCGCGTTCTCGCTGGCGGCCGTGGGTTTCATCATTCACCTGCTGCGCAGGCTTGCGGATACGGACACCGGGCTCATCCTGTCGCTGACGTTCATTCTGGCGGGCGCGTTGGGAAACCTCATCGACCGCGTCTTCTACGGCGAGGTGATCGATTTCCTCGACGTGTACTGGAACGGCTACCACTGGCCCGCGTTCAATGTGGCCGACAGCTTCATCACCGTGGGCGCGGTGCTGTGCCTGTGGTTCCTCATGCGGACCAAGGGCCGGGACCCGTTCGCGCCGGCCCGGGGTGACTGAGTCCGGGAAACCGGCTGGCGCTAGCATTCCACCATCGGTCGTCCCGAGCCCTTCGACAAGGCTCGGGACAGGCGTAGTGGAGTGCAAGCGGAACGAAGTCGAAGGACGCTGCATCGGGAAGGGTCTGGAAGAGACGCGGGCTGGCTCATGGAAGAGCACGTCGAGTTCAAGAACGCCGAGGGAGATCGGTTGGCGGGTGTGCTCCATCGGCCGGACGGGAAGGCCGCCGGCGGCGTGCTGCTGTGCCACGGCATGGAGTCGAGCAAGGAAAGCCTCAAGCTGGCGCACTTGGGCGAAGCCCTGAGGCGGGCGGGCCTCGCCGTGCTGCGCTTCGACTTCACCGGCGCGGGCGAGTCCACCGGAAACTTCGAGTCCATCACGTGCACCCGGCAGGTGGACGATCTCACTGCCGCTCATGGACTGCTGAAGGACCGTGGGGTGGGGCGGGTCGCCATCGTCGGGTCCAGCATGGGCGGCACCACGGCGCTGATGTACGCCGGGGCGGCGGACGGCGTAGCGGCGCTCGTGACCCTGGCCGCGCCGTTCGATCCACGGGATCTCATCAAGCGGGACTTTACGCCGGAGGCCTGCGCGCGCTGGCGCGCCCAAGGCTTCATCGAGTTCGACGGCCGCCGGCTCAACGTAAGTTTCCTGGAAGAGGCGTTGACCATCGACGTGGCCGCGGCCGTGGCGCGAATTTCGTGCCCCGCGCTGGTGATCCACGGCGACGCCGACGCTACCGTCCCGGTGGCGCACGCGCATGCGCTCCATGGTGCGCTGTCCGTCGAGAAAGAGCTGTGCATCCTTCCCGGCGCCGACCACCGTTTCACCGATCCGGAAGTGCGCACCGAAGTCCTGCGCCGGACCGAGGCGTGGATCATGCGCCACTTGGGGACCCCCGCGACGTGAACCGGCGCGGCGTTCTGTGCGCGGCGCTGCTGCTGGCGCTCGCAGGCTGCGGGGGGGAGGGCGACACTACGCCCCAGGGCGCCGCCGAGGCGTTCCTGGACTGGCACTACGTCGAGATCGACCTCGCCAAGGCCAGGGAGTTCACGGCCGGCCTGGCGCGGAGCAAGCTGGATGAAGAGCTTCGGCTCACCTCGGGCCAGGCCATCGGCCCGGGCACGCGCAAGCCCCGGGTCTACTACAAGATGTTGCAGAGGCGGGACTCCGGCGGACGCACGGCTTTCGTCTACGAGCTCACCATCCGCCCCGACGGAGGCGGCGAGTTTACCCGCAAGATCATGATCCGCGTGCGCCGGGAGGAAGCGGGTTGGCGCGTGTCGAACTACATGGAATACTGACCTTCAATCCCGCCCTCCCTCCGTCATTCCCGCGAAAGCTTGCCCTCGACCTCGATCGGGGGCGGGAATCCAGGAGTGGAGGGGCGCGAACACGGAGCCGTGGTTGAACGATGACTTTGCGAGAAAATGGACCTCTGTCTCCCTACCGTATCCTGGATTTGACGGACGAGCTCGGCTTCCTCTGCGGCAAGACGCTGGGGGACCTCGGCGCGGACGTGATCAAGGTGGAGCGTCCGGGCGGCGACGCGGCTCGGCGCATCGGGCCGTACCTCGACGGCGAGCGCGACCCCGAAAAGAGCCTCTACTGGTTCGCCTTCAACAACAACAAACGCGGGGTCACGCTGAACCTTGAGGCAGCCGAGGGGCGGGAGTTGTTCATGCGTCTCGTGGAGAAGGCAGACTTCATCCTGGAGACGTTCCCGCCGGGCTACCTCGAAGACATCGGCCTCGCCCATGACGTGCTGCGCGGCGTCAGCCCCAGGCTGGTTCAGGTCTCCATCACCCCCTTCGGCCAGACCGGTCCCTACAGCCGCTATCGCGCCACGGACATCGAGATCATGGCCATGAGCGGCTGCATGTCGCTCACGGGCGATCCGGGCAAGCCGCCTCTCCGGGTGACTTTCCCCCAATCCTACCAGTGGACCGGCTCCTACGCCGCCATGGCGGCGCTGGTGGCCCACACCCAGCGGCGGCGCACCGGCCGGGGCGAGCACGTGGACGTGTCCGCCCAGGCGTGCATGCTCTGGGGCTTCTCCCACGCGCACACCTTCTGGGACCTCAACCGCTCGGTGGAGAAGCGCGCCGGCTCCTTCATGACCGGCCGCACCATCACCGGCGCCAAGATGCGGGTTTTCTGGCCGTGCAAGGACGGTTACCTGAACTTCATCATTTACGGGGGCGAGGCCGGCCGCAAGACCAACCAGGCGCTGGTGGAGTGGATGGCCGAGAAGGGGGCGGCGCCCGCGTTCCTGCTGGAGAGGGACTGGCGCACGTTCAACATCGAACGCGTGACCCAGGAAGAGATCGACGTCATGGAGGCGCCCATCGCCGAGTTCTTCACCGGGGTCACCAAGCGGGAGTTCTTCGAGGCCGTGACCGGCCGCGGCATGCTGGGCTACCCCGTGTCCACCGCCCAGGAGCTCCTGGAGGATCCCCAGCTCGCGGCCCGGGGGTTCTGGCAGGAGGTGGAGCATCCGGAACTCGACCGCTCCATCACCTACCCGGGCGGATTCGCGCGCTTCTCGGAGTTTTCCTGCGGGATCCGCCGGCGCGCGCCCCTCATCGGTGAGCACAACACGGAGGTCTACGGCGAGTTCGGGCTGGATGCAGGGGAGCTGGCGCGGCTGGAGAACGACGGGGTGATCTAGCGGGACTTTCTTTGATCGGCGGCGCCATTACAAATCCGTATGCGCCGTCACGCCGTGAACGAATCCATGGGAATGATAGTATCATGAAGGCACTGGAAGGGCTCAAGGTCGTGGAGGCCGCCGCGTACGCGGCCGGCCCGGTGGTAGGCAAGCATCTGGTAGACCAGGGGGCGACGGTGGTGCACATAGAGTCACGGACCCGTCCCGACGGCTTCCGCACCCACTATCCGCCGTACAAGGACAACATCCACGGGCTCAATCGGTCGGGGCTGTTCGCGCTTTGCAACAGCGAGAAGCTGGGTGTCACCCTGAATCTCAAGAAAGGTCCGGGAGCGCTGGCCCTGGCCAAACGCATCGTGAGTTGGGCGGACGTAATGGTTGAGAACTTCAGCCCCGGCACCATCGGCCGGTTGGGTCTGGGATACGAGGCTTTGAAAGAGGTCAACCCGCGCCTCATCATGCTGAGCAGCTCCAACCTCGGGCAGAGCGGACCCCACGCCCACCATCCCGGCTTCGGCTCCCAGCTCTCCTCCCTGGCGGGCTTCACCAACCTTACCGGCTACCGGGACGGCTCCCCCCAGATCCTCTACGGCCCCTACATCGACTACATCGCCGTGGGCTACGGCGTGGTGGCGGTGCTGGCGGCACTGGAGTATCGGGAAGCCACCGGCCGCGGGCAGCACATCGATCTGGCGCAGTACGAAACCGGGCTCCAATACCTCGCGCCGCTGCTGCTGGACTATACCGTCAACGGCAACACCGCCACGCGCGACGGCAACCGCCATCCCGAGGCGGCGCCCCACGGCGCGTTCCCCTGCGCCGGCGACGACAACTGGTGCGTCCTCAGCGTGGCGTCGGACGAACAGTGGCGGGCGCTGTGCCACACCATGGACCGCCCGGAGTGGGGCGGAAGGGACGAGTACGCTACAGCCGAGCGGCGGCGGAAGCGAGCCGATGAGTTGGAAACACGTATTGGCGAGTGGACCCGACAGTTCGAGGCACGGGAGCTGGTGGAGAAGCTCCAGGCCGCCGGCGTCCCCGCGGGCATGATCAACGGCATGGAACAGATCTACGACGACCCGCAGCTCGTGCATAGGGGCCAGTGGACCCGCATGGACCACGCCGAGATCGGCACCATGTCCTACCAGCGCGCTCCCTTCACCCTGTCCGAGAGCGACAGCGGCCCCGACCGCCCGGACCCCCTGCTGGGCGAGCACAACGAGTACTTCTACCGCGAGCTGCTGGGGCTCTCGGACGAAGAGTTCGAGACGTTCACGAGCGAAGGGGTCATCGACTAGCGGCCCGTTACAGGCCACTAGTCCCGCATTCCCCGTTCCGTCATTCCCGCGCAAGCGGGAATCCAGGAGGGGTGGGAAGGGGTCCGGTGCTTGTGCTGAGCGAAACAGTCTTCGTGACCATCGCTGAACACGCGGTGGAGGCCTACCCGGAGGAGTGCTGCGGGGTCATCCTCGGCAGTACCGGCGGCGACGAGGTCCATCGGCTCGAAAACATCCAGAACCGGCTTCACGCGACCGATCCCGAGACCTTTCCCAGGGACGCCCGCACCGCCTACACCATGGACCCGAAGGAGCTGGAGGCTGTGCTGGGGCAGGCCGAGGGCAGGGGCTTGGCTTTCAAGGCGCTCTATCACTCCCACCCCGACCACGACGCCTATTTCTCCGCCGAAGACAGGGCCTGCGCCACGCCCTTCGGCGAGCCGACCTATCCCGGAGCCGTTCAGATCGTGGTTTCGGTCATGAGCGGCAACGTCGGTCGGGTGGCGGCCTATGCCTGGGACCCCGACGCCGACGACTTCGTCGAGACCACCCTGAAAAGAGTCCCAGACTGTTGACGCCGGAGCATCACACCCTCGACGTACGCGGCCTCCGGATTCACTGGGTAGAGTGGGGCAGACGGGGTGCCCCGCCGATCCTTCTCGTCCACGGGTTCCGCGACCATTGCCGGACTTGGGACTTCTTCGCGGCCGAGCTGCTGGCGATCCGACCGGACCTGTGGCTGGTGGCGCCGGACTGTCGCGGCCACGGCGACAGCGGTTGGGTGGGCGCCGGCGGCTACTACCATTTCTTCGACTATCTGCTCGACCTCGATTTCCTCGTGCGCCATCTGGCCGCCCCGGTCGTGAGGCTTGTGGGTCATTCCATGGGAGGCACCATCGCCTGCCTCTACGCGGGTACCCATCCCGAGCGCGTGTCCAGGCTCGCGCTGGTGGAGGGTTTGGGGCCGCCCGGGATGTCGTTCGCCGATGCGCCCCGGCGAGCCGCGCGGTGGCTGGAGGAGGTCCCGGAGGTGGGGGAGGGCGTCGGCTACGCGAGCCCGGAGGAAGCCGCGGGCCGCCTGCGGCGTAACTATCCCAGGTTGACCGAGAAGCGGGCGCGCCACCTGGCCCGCCACGGCATGCGCCGGACCGAGAGGGGCGCATGGCAATGGAAGTTCGATCCGCTCCACCGCACCACTTCGCCGCAACCGTTCTACCTGGAGCAGTTCCGCGAATTCCTGCGCCGTGTCAGTTGTCCTACGCTGGCGGTCCAAGGGTCGGAGAGCGAGCACCGCGCGCGGGGCGATATACAGGAGCGGCACGCTTGGCTGGGCGGAGCCGGACTCGTGACCCTGCCCGGTGCCGGCCACATGGTCCAGCAGGACAACCCCGAGGGCCTGGCCCGCACGCTGGCGCCGTTTCTCGTGTGACGGCGCGGTTATCCGGCGCCCCGAATCCGCCGGCCCCAGGTTTGAAATGCCCACCCGATGCTGCTACCGTGCACGCTAGGAAGTCCAGGGAGAGCGACCGTGCGGAACGACGTAAGACTGTTCCTGAGGGCGGGAGAGCAGGTCAAACACAACCACTACCTCCAGTGGGGCGTGGGAATCGTTGAGGAAGTGATGACCTCCAACGTCCCCGGCGGGACCTGCCTGGCCCGGATCCGTTTCCAGGACGGCCGCCTGCGCGTCTTCCACAACGACCTCGACAACCAGAGCTGCTGCTACTACTTCGGCATCCGCCACTACGACGACCCCGGCCACAACAGCGTCCGCCGCCAGCTCCTGGCGTACCTCGATTCCGAAGACTGCTGATCGTCACCTCGCCCAATACGAAAAGGGGCGACCGGATTGGCCGCCCCTCGATAGCGAGTAACTTAGCGGGACTCCCGGACCGCAACTGTGTGTCGCCGGGATAGTTGGGTTGCTAGCCCGACAGGTTGGCCTTGAAGAAGTCCGTCGTTCGCTGCCAGGCGTCGGCCGCGGCTTCGGGATGCCAGCGGTCGGCGTTGGTGTTGTTGTTGAAGGCGTGCTTGGCGCCGTCGCCGTGGATCTTGAGGTCGATGCTCTTGCCGTGTTTGGCCAGCTCCGCTTTCAGGGGCTCGATGCCGGGCATGATGTTGGGATCGTCCTCGGCGTAGTTGCCCATGAGGGGGCAGGTGATGTTGGCCACCTGCTCCAGCGGATCGGGGTTGCGGCCGTAGTACACCACGGCGGCGTTGAGCTGGTTGCACTTGGTGGCGAAGTTGAGGGACTGGCCGCCGCCCCAACAGTAGCCCACCACGCCCACCTTGCCGTTGGCGAAGCCCTGGCTCTTGAGATATTCGAGCGTGCTCGTCAGATCCTCCACGCAGCCGCCCGGATCCAGGCTCCGGATGGCGGCGATGGCGTCCTGCGATGTCGTGTACTGCCCGGTGCCGCCGGTGCGCTGGAGCAGGTCCGGCGCCAGTGCCGCGAAGCCCTCCTTGGCGAAGTGCCGCGCCACGTCCTTGATGTGGTCCACCAGTCCGACGTTTTCGTGAATCACGATGACCGAGCCCAGGTTTGCGCCGCCGTTGGGCCGCGACAGGTAGCCCGTGCAGCTTCCGTACTCCACCATTCCCGATTCCAGCTCGGGATCATTCTCGTCGACGAGATAGGGTATGGTATCCGCCATAAGTGGTATTCCTCCTCGGTGTGAGTGCCGAACTACTCTAGTCAACAAGCTCTAAATCGGCAACTGCATCCGCTACGCCGCCGCCACCCGCGACCCCCGCCTCTTCTTCTGCAACAGATACAACCCGGCGAACAGCACCCAAGCGCTGAACTGGACGCCCAGGCGCAGGGTGTCGGCATCGCCCGACAGCAGGTCGGGCCGGAAGGCGGCGATGCAGATCGCGAACAGCAGCGCACGCTCGGGCCAGCCGCAACGGTCCGCAAAGAAGCCCTGCATGGCCGCGGCAAAGGCCATCATGGCCACGAGGCCGTTCACGATCACCCAGACGACGCTGAACATGTCAGTGAGCCAGATGATCGTGCCGTCTGCGCCTACGCCGGCTATCAGCAGCAGCTCCAGGTTGAAGATGAACACGAACGGCAGGATCGCTGTGCGCAGGTCGTAGGTAAACCCCTGGAGGCCGGTCTTGATGGGGTCGGAGCCGGCGATGGCCGAGGCCGCGAAGGCCGCGAGTCCCACCGGCGGCGTGTCGTCGGCGAGAATGCCGAAGTAGAACACGAACAGATGGGCCGCCAGCACCGGAATCACCAGGCCCGCCTGCCCGCCCAGGGTGACAATGACAGGCGCGGTCAGGGTTGCCATGACGATGTAGTTGGCGGTGGTGGGAAGGCCCATGCCCAGGATCAGGCTGGTGACGGCGGTCAGCAGCAGCATCAGGACCACGTTGCCCAGGGAGATGATCTCGATGGCCTCGATGAACCGGCTGCTGAGACCGGTCAGGGTGACGGTGCCGACGATGATGCCGGCGGCGGCGGTGGCCACCGCGATCGGCGCCATGTTGCGGGCGCCGGAAACGAAGCCTTGAAGAATGTCGCGGACGCTCAGGGCCAGACCTTGCAGGACGGCCTGCGCGAGTGAACCCGTGTCCGCATCCCCTGGTGCGGGCCGGAGCACCGCCGCGCAGCTCTCGATGACTCTCTGGATCACCATGATGACCAGGGTCAGCATAATGGCGTTGAAGGCCGCGGAAATGGCGGAGAAGCGCAGAATGACCAGCGTGTAGATCAGCGCCAGAATCGGTATCAGGAAGTGGAATCCCCTCAGGAACGTCGGCCAGAATCGCGGCAGTTCCTCGTCCGGCAGGGCGGTGAGGTCGAGCTTGAGCGCTTCCAGGTGAACCACGTACAGCAGGGCGATGTAGGACAGGATCGCCGGAATCGCCGCTGCCGTTACGATGTCGATGTACGGGAGCCCCAGGAACTCGGCCATGATGAAGGCCGCGGCGCCCATGACCGGCGGCAGGAGCTGTCCGTTCGTGCTGGCGCCCACCTCCACCGCTCCCGCCTTGTAGGCCGGCAGACCCACCCGCTTCATGAGCGGGATGGTGAAGGTGCCGGTGGTGGCCACGTTGGCGATGGACGATCCGGACACCATGCCGGTCAGGCCCGATGCCAGCACGGCCGCCTTGGCGGGTCCGCCACGGAAGCGGCCCAGCATGGCGAAGGCCACCTGGACGAAATATTCCGCCGCCCCGGCCCGGTCGAGGAGCGCGCCGAACAGGACGAACAGAAAGACGAAGTCCGTCGACACCCCAAGGGGAACGCCCCAGATGCCGCTGTCCGACAGGTACATGTGATCCACCACGAAATCGAGGGGGATGCCGGGGTGGGCGAGAAATCGCGGCAGGTAAGGCCCGACGAAACAGTATATGAGAAAGACCGTGGCCAGCGCGGGCAGCGCCAGTCCCAACGAGCGGCGCGCCGACTCCAATAACAGAAGGATGAAGGCGGCGCCGATCCAGACGTCCCGTGCCAGCGGAAGCCCGGAGCGCTCGATGATACCGACGTAGTCCCAGGCCAGATAGCCCGTGCCGCAAGCCGCCAGAGCCGCGATGATGAAGTCGTACCACGGAATCTTTACCGGATCGCGCTTGCGCCGGCCCGGAAACAACTGCTGCATCAGAGCGTTGAAACGCTCCAGCGTAGCCGCCCGCCGGATCGCCGGGAAGGCCAGATAGACCAGCAGGACCGCGAAGGTCAGGTGAATGCTGCGCGCGATGATGGAGTTGATGGGCCGGTAGGCGATGTAGAGCTGGAAGAGGGACCAGCAGAGGGCCAGCAGCCAGAGGAACCCGCCGACGGTGCCGCCGGGGGAGCGGGTCTTGCCTTCGCCCTCACCCAGTTCGGCCAGCGCTTCGAGATCGACGGCTTCGTTCGCCGTCTCGTCACGGTCGGTGGAATTCACGGGCTCGTCTGGCCACTGGCCTGTGCCATGGGTGTCTTGCTGCGAAAAGTGGCTCGGGGCCGAGGCTCGCCGCCGGCCCCGAGCCGGTTGTCAGACCCTGCAAGGGCAGGGGAGGCTTACATCAAGCCCTTTTCCTTGTAGTACTTCACCGCTCCCGGATGCATCGGAGCCGAGAGGCCCTTGAGCATGTCCTTCGGGTTCAGGATCTTGAACGCCGGGTGCAGGCCGCGCAGCGTGTCGAGGTTCTCGAAGATGGTCTTCACCACCGCGTAGACCTGGTCGGCGGGCTCCTTGTCGCCGGTCACGAAGGTCGCCTTCACCGCGTAGGTCGGGACATCCTTGTCCACTCCCTTGTAAATGCCGCCCGGAATCGCGGTCATGACGTAGTACGAGTTGTCCTTCACGAGCTTCTGGATCGGCGCCGTGTTCACGGGAACCATCCGGATGGCGGTGCTGTTGGCGATCTCGAGGCCGCCGCCCCAGGGATTGCCCACGGTGTAGAAGAACGCGTCGATCTTCTTGTCCACCAGCGCCCGGTTGGCCTCATGCTGCTGCAGCCCCTCGGCCTTGATGTCCTTGTCCTTGTCGATGCCCGACAGCCGCAGCACGTCCAGGGCGTTGCCTCGCTGTCCCGAACCGGGGTTGCCGATGTTCACGCGCTTGCCCTTGAGGTCCGCGATGGACTTGATGCCCGTGTCCGCGCGGGTGACGATCATGACCGTCTCGGGATGGGCGCTGAAGACCGTGCGCAGATTCTTTTGCGGCTTGCCCTTCCAGTTGGCCGTGCCGTTGGCGGCCTGCCAGACGCGGTCGGACTGGGCCACGCCGTAGTTCAGCAGCCCTCTTGCGATGGCGTTGATGTTGAACACCGATCCCAGGGCCGGCCGGCCGATGCAGTTGTAGCCCTGGCCGCCGAGCTTGTCGTTGACGATCTTGCAGACGTTCAGAGCCACCTGGTAGTAGACGCCGGTTGTCGAGCCGCCGCCGACCACGAGGAAGTTCTGAGCGGATGCGTCCTTGGCCGTCGCGGCGACGGTGCCGCACAGCGCCAAGCCGAGCGTGAATACCAGTAAACGCTTCATGGTAGCCTCCTTTGGACGTTAGGGTTACGGTCGTAAGACCTCCGAGAGCCAACAGTCGTTGTCCATGCCACATCGGGTAGGGCATTGCAACCTGAAAGAATCCGTAACGGACCCGTTCGTGAATCACCGATACTCAAAAGTTATGGAATCCAGCGTTGTCACCACATCCAGGGCCGTCCCAGTGGGCGTCGGCGACCCCGCAAGTGGATATTTGCGGCGTCCTACGATAGGAAACTAGTTTGCCCGTGAGGGGACGGTGCGGGATCATGGCGAAAGAAGAACAAGAAATCGAAGACGGCGCGGCTCAGGTGACCGGCATACTTACGGTAGACCAGCTCCAGGAAGCAGTGGAGGCGGGGCGGCTGGACACCGTCGTGGTGGCCTTCACGGACCTCTACGGCCGGTTCATGGGCAAGCGCCTGGACGCGGAGTTCTTTCTCGACACGGCGGCCTCCGGAGGCACCCACGCGTGCGACTACCTGCTGACCGTGGATATGGAGATGGAGCCGGTGCAGGGGTACCGGCTGGCCAACTGGAAGCGCGGTTACGGCGACATTCACCTGGTGCCGGATCTGACGACCCTGCGGCGCCTGAGTTGGCAGGACCGGACCGCGCTGGTGCTGTGCGACGTCAAGGACAATGTCTCCCACGAGCTTGTGGCGGAAGCGCCCCGGTCGGTGCTGCGCGGCCAACTGCAGCGCGCCAGCTCCCTCGGGTACGAGGTCATGGCGGGGTCGGAGCTGGAGTACTACCTGTTCGAGGACTCGTACCGGCGCGCCGGTGAGAAGCACTACCAGGACCTGGCTCCGGCCGGCGGCTACATCGAGGACTACCACGTGCTCCAGGGCTTTCGGGAGGAAGGCTTCCACGGCGCCGCGCGGCGCCACCTGCGGGACTCGGGCGTGCCGGTGGAAAGCTCGAAGGGCGAATGGGGGCCGGGCCAGCACGAGCTCAACGTGCGCTACGCGGACGTGCTCACCATGGCGGACCGCCACTGTGTCTACAAGGAATGCCTCAAGGAGGTGGCGGAGCAAATGGGGCTCAGCGTCACCTTCATGGCCAAGTTCGCCACGGAGTTGGCGGGTTCGAGCTGCCACGTGCATCTGAGTCTGTGGCGCGACGGTCGGAATGCGTTCGCCGGGGCCGGACCGGGCGGTTTTTCCGACGTGTTCCGCTGGTTTCTGGGTGGCTGGCTGGCGCACCTGGCCGAGACCATGGTGTTCTACGCGCCGACGGTCAACTCCTACAAACGCTACCGCGCGGAGTCCTGGGCGCCCACGGGCATCGGCTGGAGCCACGACAACCGCACCGCCGGTTTCCGGGTGCTGGGGCAGGGCAAGGGTTCCCGGATCGAGTGCCGCGTGCCCGGCGCCGACTGCAACCCCTATCTCGCCTATGCGGCGGCGTTGGCCGCGGGTACGGACGGCATCCGGCACCGCACCGAGCCGCCGGCGGCTTTCGACGGCAACCTTTACGCCGCCGGTGACGTGCCCCAGGTGCCGGGGTCTCTGGGGGAGGCTACCGACCTGTTCGCGGGGAGCGAGTTCGCGCGCGCGAGCTTCGGCGCGGACGTGGTGGAGCACTACGTCCATTTCTTTCGCACCGAGGAAAGGAAGTACCGCGACGCCGTGACCGACTGGGAAAGGAGACGCTATTTCGAGCGGATCTGAAATGCGCGCCACCGACACGCCGTTCATCGGCATCACCACCTACGGGCGCGGCCCGCACAACCGGTACATCCTGCCGGCGGAATACGTGGACGCGGTGCGTCGCGCGGGCGGCATCCCGTTGCTGCTGCCGCCCGGGGATGAGCGCCTGGACGCGGTTCTGCCGCTTCTCAAGGCGGTGGTGTTCAGCGGCGGCGGCGACCTCGACCCCGACCTCTACGGCGGCAGCCGACACGAGACCATCTACATGGTGGAACCGGAACGGGACCGTTCCGAGATCGACCTCGCCCGGCGCGTGTTCGATCTGGGGGTCCCGACCTTGGCCATCTGCCGCGGGAGCCAGATCTTGAACGTCGCCAAGGGGGGGACCCTGATCGAGCACCTGCCCGACGAGGTGGGAGAGACGGTGAACCACCGCGTGCCGCCACGCGAGCCCACGCCCCACGCGATACGGGTGAAGCCGGCGTCCCGCTTGGCTGGCCTTCTGGGCGCCACGGACTTTTCGTGTATGTCGTGGCACCACCAGGCCGTTCGCCAGGTCGCGCCGGGATTCGAGGTGGTGGCGCATGCCCCGGACGGTACCATCGAGGGGCTGGAGATGCCCTCGCACCCCTGGCTCGTGGCGGTGCAGTGGCATCCGGAGTTGACGGCGGCGGAAGACCCCATCCAGCAACGCCTGTTCGACGCCCTGGTGGAGGCCGCGGGAACACGTTGAGCGGAGGCCACCGGGCAGTTGCCTTGTGGGGGATGGCACTGAGGCCCCGGAACGTCATTCCCGCGGAAGCGGGAATCCAGGCTGGGTGGGGCGGCCAAACGGTTGTGCGCCCTCCTCCCCGCCCCTGGATTCCCGCTTCCGCGGGAATGACGTTTCAGGGGCCTGAGTTATACTATGCGTTTGCAAGACAAGGTCGCCCTCATCACCGGCGGCGCCAGCGGCATCGGCCGGGAGACCGCGCTGCTGTTCACACGGGAGGGTGCACGGGTGGTCATCGCGGATGTGGACGACCGGAGCGGCAAGCGTCTGGTCGGGCGCATCAAGCGGGCCGGCGGCGAGGCGGCGTACTGCCACGCGGACGTGTCCCGGGACGTCGATTGCGCGAGCATGGTGGCCGTGGCGGAAGCCGAATTCGGCGCACTCCACATCCTCTTCAACAACGCCGGCATCATGCTGGCCGAGGACGCGGATGCGGTGGCGACATCGGAGGAGGTGTGGGACCGGACCCTGGCGGTGAATCTCAAGGGGGTGTTCCTGGGCTGCAAGCACGGCATTCCGGCGTTGCGCCGGGCGGGCGGTGGGTCGGTCGTCAACACGGCCTCGTTCGTGGCCCTCATGGGCGCGGCCACGCCGCAGCTTGCCTACACCGCCAGCAAGGGGGGCGTGGTGGCCATGACCCGTGAGCTGGCGGTGATCCACGCGCGCGAGAACATCCGCGTGAACGCGTTGTGCCCCGGGCCGTTGCGCACCGAGTTGCTCATGAAGGTTCTCGACACCGAGCGCAAGCGGCAGCGGCGCCTGGTGCACATCCCCATGGGGCGTTTCGGCGAGGCACGGGAGATCGCCCGGGCCGCGCTGTATCTGGCAAGCGACGAATCGTCCTTCGTCACGGGCACGGAGTTCGTGGTGGACGGCGGCATCACCGCGGCCTACGTCACCCCGGAGGTGGCGAGGCAGCGTTAGTGTACCGTGTCACAAACAGGCTTGTGAATCTGCGAGCGCATTCTCATGAGCCTGCTGGTGACGCAGCACACCAAGGAAAGGAGCAGGCAAGGGCATGTCGGCACGGCCGCTGCAAGATCTTCTGACGGACCGGATTCTGCTGTTCGACGGGGCCATGGGCACGCGCATCCAGGCCCTCGGCCTGGGCGAGGCGGAGTTCCGCGGCGCGCGTTTCGGCGATCATCCGAGACCGCTCAAGGGCTGCAACGACATCCTGTGTCTGACCCAGCCCCAGGCCATCGAGAAGATCCACGAGGAATACCTGGAGGCGGGCGCCGACATCGTCGAGACCAACACGTTCAACGCCAACGCCATCTCGCTGCTGGACTACGGCATCGAAGACCTGGCCTACGAGATCAACGCGGCCGCCGGGGCCGCGGCGCGGCAGGCCGTGGACCGGTCCAACGCACGTGACGACGGCTTCCGGCTGGTGGCCGGCTCCCTGGGGCCCACCAACCGCACGGCCTCCATGTCCCCGGACGTAAACGACCCGGGTTTCCGCGCGGTCACCTTCGACGAGCTTGCGGCGGCGTACTACGATCAGGCTCGCGGACTCGTGGACGGGGGGGTCGACCTGCTGCTGCCGGAAACCACCTTCGACACGCTGAACCTCAAGGCCTGCCTGTTCGCCATCGCGCGGCTCCGGGAGGAGCGGGGCCTGCGGTTGCCGGTGCTGGCCTCGGTGACCATCACCGACCAGAGCGGGCGCACCCTCTCCGGCCAGACCCTGGAGGCTTTCCTGACCTCCATCAGCCACGCGGACCTCGCGGCGGTGGGCATCAATTGCGCCTTCGGGCCGCACCAGATGAGCCCCTTCGTGGAGGAGCTGTCGCGGCTCTCGCACCTGACGGTGTTCGCCTACCCCAACGCGGGCCTGCCCAACGAGTTCGGCGGCTACGACATGGGGCCGGACGAGATGGCCGGTGCGCTGTCGGAGTGGGCGCGGGAGGGCTGGCTCAACCTCGTGGGCGGGTGCTGCGGCACCACGCCGGAGCACATCGCGGCGCTTCGGGAAGGGATCGAGGGTCTGCGTCCGAGAACGGCTCCCGAGCGCGACCGCTTCACGCATCTCAGCGGGCTGGAGCGGCTGGTGATCCGGCCGGATACCAACTTCATCATGGTGGGCGAGCGCACCAACGTCGCCGGCTCCCGGAAGTTCGCCCGGCTGATCCGCGAAGAAGAGTACGAAGAGGCGGTGGTCATCGCGCGGGAGCAGGTGGAGGGCGGCGCCAACATCATCGACGTCAACATGGACGAGGGCATGCTCGACTCGCCCGAGGCCATGACCGCGTTCCTGAACCACGTGGCCGCGGAGCCGGAGATCGTGCGCGTGCCGGTGATGCTCGACAGTTCCGACTTCTCGGTCATCGAGGCCGGCCTCAAGTGCGTCCAGGGCAAAGGGGTGGTGAACTCCATCTCGCTCAAGGAAGGAGAGGACGCCTTCCGGCGGCACGCGCGCCTGGTGAAACGCTACGGCGCCGCGGTCATCGTCATGGCCTTCGACGAGGAGAAGCAGGCCACCACGGTGGAAGAGCGGGTGCGGGTGTGCAGCCGTGCGCACCGCATCCTCACCGAGGAGGTAGGCTTCGACGAGGCCGACATCATCTTCGACACCAACATCCTCACCGTGGCCACGGGCATCGAGGAGCACGCCGAGTACGCCATCAACTTCATCGAGGCGGCGCGGCAGCTCAAGGCGCTGTTTCCCCGTTGTCACATCTCCGGCGGGGTGAGCAACATCTCGTTCTCCTTTCGCGGCAACGACCGGGTGCGCGAGGCCATGCACGCGGCGTTCCTCTACCACGCCATCCAGGCGGGCATGGACATGGGCATCGTCAACGCCGGTCAGCTCGCGGTGTACGAGGAGATCCCGGCGGATCTGCGGGAACTGGTGGAAGACGTGCTCTTCAACCGGCGGCCGGACGCCACGGAGCGGCTCGTGGCCTTTGCCGAACAGGTCAAGGACGCGGGCCCGGCCGCCGTGGAGGAGCAGGCGTGGCGCGAGGAACCGGTGGAGAGCCGGCTTTCTCACGCCCTGGTGAGGGGCATCGCGGACTACATCGACGAGGACGTGGACGAGGCCCTGGGACAATACGAGCGCCCGCTCCACATCATCGAGGGGCCGCTCATGGACGGCATGAACGTGGTCGGCGACCTGTTCGGGTCGGGCAAGATGTTCCTGCCCCAGGTGGTGAAGAGCGCCCGGGTCATGAAGCGCGCGGTGGCGCGCCTGACCCCGCTCATGGAGGCCGAGAGCGCCGAATCGGGCGGCGGTATGAAGCGCGCCAGGCTCGTGTTCGCCACCGTCAAGGGGGACGTCCACGACATCGGCAAGAACATCGTCGGCGTGGTGCTGCGCTGCAACAACTACGAGGTCATCGACCTCGGCGTCATGGTGCCCGCCGACCGGATCATCGACACCGCGGTGGCGGAGGACGCCGACGCCATCGGCTTGAGCGGCCTCATCACCCCGTCCCTGGACGAGATGGTGCACGTGGCCGGCGAGATGGAGCGGCGCGGCCTCAAGCTGCCGCTGCTCATCGGCGGCGCCACTACCAGCAAGCGCCACACCGCGGTAAAGATCGCCCCCGCCTACGGCCGCGAGACCGTGCACGTGCTGGACGCCTCCCGCGCCGTGCCCGTGGTGCAGGACCTCATGGACCCCGACGCCCGCGCCGCCCTGGACGCCGCCAACCGCGCCGACCAGGAACGCATGCGGGAAGAGTACGAGACCCGGGCAGGCACGCGGCTTCTGAGCTACGCCGATGCCCTGGAGCGGCGCTGCCGGATCGACTGGGAGGACTGCGAGCCGGATGTCCCCGAGTTCACCGGCAGCCGGGTACTGCGGGAGTTCCCGTTGGCGGAACTGGTGCCCTACATCGACTGGTCGCCGTTCTTCCACACGTGGGAGATCCGCGGCCGCTACCCTGAGCTGCTGGACGATCCCGTGCGCGGGCCGGCCGCGCGGGAGCTGTTCGCCAACGCCCGCGAGTTGCTGGACCGAATCGTCGAGGAGGGTCTCCTGACGGCCCACGGCGTCTACGGCTTCTATCCCGCCGACGCCGACGGCGACGACATTGCGCTGTTCACGGACGCGACCCGGTCGGTGGAGTTGACCCGGCTCCACACCCTGCGCCAGCAGAAGGAGGCACGCAAGGGCACGCCCCAGTACGCATTGGCGGACTTCGTGGCGCCGCGGGACTCCGGCCGCGAGGACTACATCGGCGCCTTTGCGGTCACCGCCGGACACCGCTCGGACGAGTTGGCCAAACGATTCGAAGCGGAGTACGACGAGTACAACGCCATCATGACCAAGGCCCTGGCCGACCGCCTGGCCGAGGCCTTCGCCGAGTGCCTTCACGCCCGGGTCCGGCGCGAGTGGGGCTACGGCAAGGACGAGCAGTTGACCAACGAGGACTTGATCCGCGAACGTTACCGTGGCATCCGCCCCGCGCCGGGATACCCCGCCACCCCGGACCACACCGAAAAGCCCATCCTGTTCGAGCTGCTCGGCGCGCGCCAGGCCACCGGCATCGAGCTGACGGAGAACTTCGCCATGTGGCCGGCGGCGTCGGTCTGCGGTCTCTACCTCGCCAACCCAGCCGCACGCTACTTCGCGGTCAGCGCCGTGGGCAGGGACCAGGTGGGCCTGTACGCCGCGCGAAAGGGAATGACCGTAGCGGATGTAGAGCGGTGGCTCGGACCGGTGCTGGGTTACGATCCGGGCGAACGGTGAGGCGAGACACGGGCGAAACCATCGACTACAGCGGCTTCCCTATTTCCGCGTCGATATATTCAAGGGCCTTCCGTGCGGGCAGATAGTCGGGATCGTGCCGCAGGGCCTGTTCGAAGGAGCGCCTCGCCGCGTGGAACTCCTCCTGCATCAGATACACACGACCGAGATTGAAATGCGCAAACTGGTAGCAACAGTATCGCTTGGCCGAGATCGCCTTCTCGAGCCACGGGATCGCCTCGTCCGCGCGGCCGAGATCGATCAGGTACGCCCCGATGTCGTTGTAAGGATTTCCATAGTCCGGATCGAGCGCGATGGCTTTCTTGCATTCGGCAACGGCTTCTTCGATATGCCCGAGCATGCTGAGCGACCAGCCCAGGAAGGTGTGCCCCTCGGCCGTGGGCAGGATCTCGGTGGACTCGCGGAAACTGTCGACCGCAGCCTGGTATTCGCCGCTGAGATGCAACAGGTAGCCCTGCTGCCAAAGGGCGTAAGCGCGCATCCGGTCGGGATTTTCCGAACGCTCGCCTGACTGTCCGTGGCCTACGGGCGTCAGCGACAACGCCACGGCCAGGAACACCACGGACATCACGGCCGGCCTCAAGCATCGCGATGATCTCATTGAGTTCTCCTCGTCCGAGCCGTTGGCGGGGTTCGACCTGAGGTATCCCTTCGAGCTCATCGAAACAGCCCGTCCGAAGGGTCTCTACCCGGTGAGAAAACCCGTCACCAGGCCCGCCGTGGCCTCCGGCTGTTCCGCTTGGGGGCTGTGGCCGGCGCCGTTCACCAGCTTCACGCCGTTGGAGTTGGGAATGCCGGCCGCGTAGGCCTCGCCGTGGGCCAACGGCACCATGTGGTCGGACTCGCCCCACACCACCAGCGTCGGCGCGGAAATTCGGTGGAGCCGGCTCCGTAGCGACCGATTGTAGAAGTAGGGAGGGTTGAAGCCGAACCGGTTGGTGAAGCGCAGCATCTGGTAGCGGCGCAGTTCGTCTTCGAGGTTCTCGGCCCGGCCGTTGGGGAACAGCGTGTGCCCGGCCGGTGCGTCGTCGTTCGCGAACAGCATGGCGCGCAGCTCGGAGTAGTCGGTCCCGCGCACCGGGTGGGACATCATGAAGATGTCGCCGATGGGCGCTCCGGACACGAACAGGCCTGAGGCGTCGATGAGCACGAGCCGCCGGACCTTCTCGGGGTGACGCGCCGCCAACTCCGCCGCCGCCCAGCCGCCGACACAGGCGCCGATCAAGTCGAAGCGCTCCAGCCCGAGGGCGTCGATGACCTCCAGGTAGTGGAACACCAAGTCCTCGGCGGATTCCAGGTACTCGATCTCGTCCGACGCCGCGCACCCGGGATGCGCGGGGGCGTACAGCCGGCACGCCTCCATGAGCTTGTCGTGGAACGGCATCCAGCCTTCCGTAACCGCGTGGACGTCCGCGAAACCGTGCAGGTAGAGGGTGGGATCTCCGGAGCCGTCCTCCAGCACTGAAACCTTGCGGCCGTTGATCTCGAGGGTCCGCGCGCTCATGCGACCGCCCCGCCCGCAAGGGTCTCTTCCATCCTCGGATAGGCGTTGGCGAAGACCCGTGCCGAGTCTTCCCGCAACGCCGGGGCCACCTCGGTGGCGAACAGGCGCTGGCTCTTGAGCGCCAGCTCGCCCGGCATGTTGCCGAGGTGGAACTGGATCAGCAGGTTCCCCACCTGCGACTTCTCGATGAGGCTCAGGATCTTGCGGTGCACGGTCTCCGGACTGCCCACCACGATGGACTGGGCCTTGTCGAGCTCGTCCCAGTCGTTGACGTCGCCCAGCATCGAGCGGTTGGGATCGGAGTGCTTGAGGAACTCCTTCCAGGCGGGCGCCGGGATGTAGGGCACGCCGGCGCCGAAGGTGAGCTGGCGTCCTTCCTTGCGCAGGTGGCCCTTGAGGCAGTTGCGCAGGAAGTACCACACCCCTTCCTCGCACTCCTCCTTGGCCTGGGCGTCGGTCTCGCTCACGTAGGCCGACATGAGGATGCCCATGCGGAACGGATGGTACGTGTCGCCGTAGTCCTCCAGCACCTTGGAGAACTGCTCCCGCGCCTTGTAGGTCTCGCCGCCGTGGCTCCGGGACGACAGGAAATAGCAGTAGCCGCGCTTGGCCACCTCGGTGAGCGTGGACGCGCTGCGCGAGCCGGGAACCCAGATGGGCGGATGGGGCTTCTGGGTGGGCTTGGGCCAGGGGTTCACGTAGCGCAGCGGATAGTAGTGGCCTTCGTGGTTGAACGGGCCGTCATCGGTCCACGAGCGGACCACGAGGTCCACGGCCTCCCAGAACCGCTCACGCGAAGTCACCGAGGGGATGTCGTAGTTGTAGTTCTCCGGTCCGCCGCCCGGTGCGAAGCCCGCGATGATGCGCCCGTTGCTCATGTTGTCGAGCATGGCGTACTCTTCGGCCACCCGCAGCGGGTTGATGTGCAGCGGCAGCAGGTTCCCCAACACGACGATCTTGGCGCGGGTGGAGCGCTGCGTCAGCGCCGCCGCGATGAGGTTGGGCGAGGGCATCAGGCCGTAGATGTTCTGATGATGCTCGTTCAGCACCAGCCCGTCGAAGCCCAGATCGTCGGCGTAGGCGAGCTGGTCGATGTAGTCCTGGAAGAGGCCGCGGGACTTCTCCGAGTCCCACAGGCTGTTGGGAACCGTCACCCAGCCGGTGTCGTACTTCTCGTCGAAGTCCTCGGGCAGATGCGGGTAAGCCATGAAATGCCAGCAGAACAGTTGTACCGGGTGCATGTTTCCTCCGACTAAGTGAAGCTCCGTGCGCGTGCCTTCCTCCTCAGACGCAAGCGGGTCATGCCCAAGAGCCAGCCGACGAGGAGCACGCCGGCGCCGCTCATGAACCACCACAGGCGCTCGTCGCGTTCGATGTTGGCGCTCTCCTGTTGGAGGCGTTGCAGCAGGCGCCGGTCCCCCTCGTTGTCCTTGGCCAGCTTGTCGTTGCGCGCCATGAGGTTGCGGTTCTCGTTGCGCAGCCGCTCCAGTTCGGCCGCCTGGGTCTCGACCGTCTCGGACAGTTCTTCGAGGCGCCGTTCCGGCGGGGCCTCGTTCGTGAGAAAGCTCTTGAGCACGTAGCCCTGGCGCCCGTCCGGGAGGGAGACGAGGTTGTAGTCGCCGTCCTCGCCAAGGATCTCCATCTCGTTGCCGGTGCGGAGCACCGCAAGGATCCGGTGTTCCACGCTCGGTCCCGTGCGCAGCATGACCTCGCGATAGCCGCTGATGTACGCGGGCTGTGCGTGGCACACCACGCTGAACGCGAGCATCCACAGGGCCGCGAGCCCGAGGCGGCGGACGGTCACCGGCGCTTTCTTCATCAGAGACAACCCATCTGACCCAACACGGTGCGCGACATGAGGCTGCCCCGTTCGCCCAGTTGTCCCGAGACCGAGAAATGGTGCGCGCCGGGCACTTCCAGGTAGCTGCAGTCGACGCCGCGCTCCCGGCACAGGGCGAAGAAGTCACGGGACATGCCGATCCAGCCGCGGGTCTCCGCCTTGCCCACCGCCACCACCAACGGAGTCCGGTCCAGGGGTGGATGCAGCAGTGCGCTGACCTCCCGCGCGCTCTCCGGCGTCAGGCGGATGTCCTCGTTGACCGAGACGTGGAAAACGGGGTCCGGGTCGTAGACGCCGGTGATGGCCACCGCGCCCTTGATGACGTCCTCGGGGAGGCCGTCTTCCTCCCAGCGGTGGCTCACGGCCCGCGCCGTCAGGTGCCCCCCGGCAGAGGATCCGGTCAGGTAGAGCCGCTCCGGGTCGCCGCCGTACTCCGCGATGCGGCGGTACACCCATGCGATCCCTTCGCGCGTCTCGCGCATGATGTCGGGTACCGTGACCTGCGGGCAGAGGTCGTATTCGAGCAGGACCGTCGTGACCCCAGCCTCCAGGAACGGCTCGGAGATGAAGCTGTAGGCGTCCTTGCTGCCGCCGCGCCAGTAGCCGCCGTGGATGTAGATCTGAACCGGCGCGCCGGGCCGCTCCGCCGGGAAGATGTCCAAGGTCATCCGCGGGCCGTCGCCGTAGCGCACGTCGCGATGGTGTTTCAGCTTGGCGCGCGTGGCCTCGCTGGCCCGCTCCCGTTCCTCGGTCAACCGGGGATACTCGGTCACGGTGACGCGAGGGTTGAACTGGTATTCCATCTCCTCGCGACGAAAGTCCTTGTAAACGGTTTCCGCCATGCGCGTTCCTCCATGGGCTGTGTCTCCGCGCGGGCTCGCGAAGCTCCGCGACCCCCTCCCGCGAATGCCCGAAATGGTGAGGGAAGAGACCGCCGACTCCCGGATTGTGTACCAGATCGGGCCGCGTGAAGCGAGAAGAAAGAGTCTCGCCGCGGTCCGCTTGCCTGCCCACCTTGTCACCGGCGGGATCTTGCCGTAAGGAAACGGTATGGACGTAACCACCTATGCAGAGCGGCGCGCGGCCTTCATGGAGCGCATGGGCGAGGGTGTGGCGATCATTCCGGCGGCGCCGCAGTCGACCCGGTCCAATGACGTGGAGTACCGCTACCGGCAGGACAACGACCTGCTCTACCTGACCGGGTTTCCGGAGCCCAACTGCCTTTGCGTGCTGTCGCCGCGGCACGAGTCGGAGCGTTTCGTCCTTTTCGTGCAGCCGCGGGACCGGGAGAAGGAGACCTGGACGGGCAAGCGCTACGGCACCGAGGGAGCGAAGGAGGTGTTCGGGGCAGGCGCCGCCTACACCATCGATCAGGTGAAGGAGGTCCTGCCGGGGCATCTGGCCGGGGCGGACAGGGTTTACTTCGCGCCGGGACGCGACGAGCGCATGAACACCCTCATTCAGGGACTGCTCGACGCCAGCCGGTCCGGCCGCGCGCGCACCGGCCGGGGGGTGGTGTCGCTGGTGGACCCGGCATCCCTCTTGCACGAAATGCGCCTTTTCAAGTCGGCCGGTGAGCTGGACCTCATGCGCAAGGCGGTGGCGGCGTCGGAACGCGCCCACGCCGCGGCCATGCGGGCCGCGCGCGACGGCGCTTGCGAGTACGAGCTGGAGGCCTTGCTGGAATACCACTTCCGCGCGGCGGGCGGGTCGGGCATGGCCTATCCCTCCATCGTCGCTTCGGGGGCCAACGCCACCATCCTCCACTACACGCAGAACGACCGCCGCATGCGCGACGGCGACCTGGTGCTCATCGACGCGGGCGCGGAGTTCGACGGCTACTGCTCGGACGTGACGCGCACGTTCCCGGTGGCGGCCGGGTACTCGCAGCCCCAGCGGCGGATCTACGAGACCGTGCTGCGCGCGCAGAAGGAGGGCATAGCGCTGGTACGGCCGGGCGTGTCCATGGAGGACATCCACCGGCGCGCCACGGAAGTGCTGGTGGAGGGGTTGCTCGACATCGGGCTCCTCTCAGGGAAAGCCGGTGAACTGATCGAGAAGGGGGAGCACGCGAGGTTCTACATGCACCGGACAGGGCACTGGCTGGGGCTGGACGTGCACGACGTGGGGCAGTACCGGATCGACGGCGCCGCGCGTCCGCTGGAGCCCGGAATGGTGCTCACGGTGGAGCCCGGGCTCTACATCGCCGAAGACCTGGACGGCGTGAGCGGCGACTACCGCGGCATCGGCGTCCGCATCGAGGACGACGTCCT
>JAJDXX010000077.1 GCA_022823055.1 Candidatus Binatia bacterium
GCCGGATTTGACGGCTTTTCCCCGATCCGTCGCCGCCTTCGATGGTCAAAAAACGCAGCATCCCATTGTCGGGGGAGCACCCCCGTATGAGAGGAATATTACACGAGAACGGAGCGGCTTCCCAACCGTGGCGACCGGCACCAACGCCCCTAACCGTCATTGATATGAAAATAAATAATTGTTCAATGGTTTCGGTTAGTTATGGAATCTCGCTACACCCCGATGAGTCATTCCCGCGGAAGCGGGAATCCAGGCGGGGTGGGGCCGAGCAATGAGGCCGCCACACCCCCCACCCCTGGATTCCCGCCCCCGATCGGAGTCGAGGGCAAGCTTGCGCGGGAATGACTCATTGGGGGGAGGGCGCCCCATTTTCATCCGCCTTTGTGTCGCCTGTAAGCCGACATGGGTGATCCCCGCTTCCGCGGGAATGACGTTTTCGTAACGTCTCCGCGTGGCGAGTTTGACGCGGCCTGTTCCGTGGGAATGACGGATTCGCAATGTCCGCTCCCTGAGACTCTGCACGGTCAGATCCGGTGCACGGAAGGCGAGTCCTTCAGCGCTTCGTAGGCCCGCAGCCCCACGGCCAGATCCATGATCCCCATTCCCTGAAGCTTGAACAGCGTGATATCCTTCTCCCCGGTGCGGCCGGGGGCGTTGCCAAGGATCACGTCTCCCAGCTCGAACACGCCGTCCCAGTCCAACACTCCGTCCCGCACGGCCCGGAACAGGTCGCTCTCGTTGGCTTCCACCGTCGCCTTCGAGGTGACGCACACCCGCGCGGCGCCGCTGATGGTGTCGCGGTCGACCTCCTCGCGCACGCGTGTCTTGTCGCCGTTGGCGATGGAGGTGACGTGCATGCCGGGACGCAGGGACCGGCCTTCGAACACCGGGCTCTGGGCGTTGGTGGCGGTGATGACGATGTCGGCGCCCTCCAGCGCGGCCTCGGCGCTGCTCACGGCCGTTGCCTCCAGGTCCAGGGCGGCGCCAGCGCGTTCGGCGAATCGGACCCGGTTAGCCGGGGTAGGACTGAACACCCGCACAGCCTCGATGGGACGCACGGCGCACACGGCTTCGAGCTGCGTGAAGGCGTGTTTCTCGCTGCCGATCACCGCCACCCGCGTGGCGTCGGGCGGGGCCAGATACTTGGCGCCCACGCCCCCGGCCGCACCGGTGCGCAGCTCGTTGATGCCGCAGTCCTGGAACATCACCAGCGGTTCGCCGGTGTCGACGCTGTAGAGGATCACGGTCTCGTGGTGGATCGCCCGGTCCTGGTCGGTCTGGAGATAGGCGCCCATGGCGCCTTTGAACGAGCCCGGGAGCACGCCGAAGAGCATCCGGTTGGCGTGGTGGATGCGCCGGCGCGGCAGCACCACGGCGTTGCCGCGGGAGGTCTCCGCCAGGGATTCCTCCACGGCCTCGATGGCCTGCGCCATGGGGATGATGGTCGCCGCCGGCGTCTCCTTGATGAACAGCATGCATGATCTCCCGTTCTCGGAAACTCCGATCAGTTATCGCCGAGGATGATGGCGCCTTCGACCTCGCTACGCAAAGCCTGTCCTGAGCCTGTCGAAGGGCTCAAGGCGAAGGGCGCCATCTTGGTCGATCAGGGTCTTCCTTCGCCTGTGATTGCCCAACCCCTTCCCGGCCAGGGGAATCCAGACCGGCGAGCCCGGTCCGGGGCAGTCTGCCATCCCTTGAACTGCCCGTCCAGGAGCGCTATTCAACATCAACGGAGAGTGTCCCGTCCACGGCCTCAAGAGCGACTGCGCGGGACGGAACACTCCACGCTTATCGTTTCGGCGCACCCGCCGATCCCGCCCGCTTTCGCTTCCGCACGGCGCCGTGCCGCGTGGGGCAGCGGCCATCCAGAGAGGAGAATCCCCATGGCCATCAACGGTACCAAGGTCATCGATCTCGACAGCCATCTGGTGGGCGACGTGGCGAACTGGAAGCACTGCATCGAGGATGCGTGGAAGGAGCACCTCCCCCGGCCGCTTCCGACCGCTCCCGACGAAAGGCGCAAGACCTTGGTGGGGACGCGCATCATGGTGGGTTCGGAAGTGACCCGGCAGAGCGGGGAAAAGCCCAACTGGCACAAGGCGGAAGACCTGGCGGCCGGAGGGCGGGTGCGGAACCTCGACAAGGACGGCATCGACGTGGCGGTGTTGTCCCCCAACTCGCCGGCGCTGGACCTGGTCTGGTTCCCGGACGACCCGGAGCTGGCCGCGGCCTATTGCCGCGCCGAGAACGACTACATGCGACAGTATTCCAACGAGTTCCCGGAGCGCCTGCAATGGGCGGGCGTCATTCCCTGGCAGGACGTGGACCTGGCGGTCCAGGAGCTTCACCGCATGGCGGACATGGGCAACCAGGCCCTCAACATGAAGGCGGTGCCCGTGGCCGGACGCCAGTGGTGGGACCCGTACTACGACCCCATCTACGCCGAGTTGGAGAACCTGAGCTGGCCCATCATCATCCACGACACCAAGCACGAGTCCATGGGTCAGGAGCGGTTCGCCGACAACTTCTTCTTCTCCCACATGGTAGGGCGGGTCTTTGAGTCCATGGTGTGCATGATGACGTTCATCTGCGGCGGGGTGCTGGAACGGTTCCCCAAGCTGAACCTCGTATGTCTGGAGACCGGCGCCTCCCAGATGCCCTGGTGGCTGGGGCGCATGGACGAGCACCACGAGAAGCTCCCGCACCTGGTGCCGTGGCTCAAGATGAAGCCCAGCGAGTACTTCATGCGGCAGGTGTACGTGGGCTGCGAGCCGTTCGAGGACGAGCACTTCGAGCTGGCCGTGGAGATGCTCGGCGACGACAACCTGGTGCTGGCCACGGACACGCCGCACTGGGACTCCTCCCCTCCCGGCACGGTAACCCGCCCCATCGTGGAGAGCGACAAGCTCACCGAAGAGAACAAGCGCAAGATCCTGGGCGAGAACGCGGCCCGCATACTGAATTGACACCCTGAATCGGCATTCACGCAGCGAACCAACGGGAGGTGAACCTTGGCCTATCAGACAGTCGGAAAGCCCATGCCCCGCATCGAAGGCGCGGACAAAGTCACCGGCGCCACGCGCTACGCGGCGGACCTGCCGATCCCTGACTCGCTGTACGCCAAGGTGCTGCGCAGCCCGCTGCCCCATGCGCGCATACGCAACATCGACACCAGCAAGGCCAAGGCGCTGGCAGGGGTCCACGCGGTGCTGACGGGCGCGGACCTGCCGGAGGTGTACGTGGGCCTGCGCATGAAGGACATGCCGGTGCTGGCCAGGGACAAGGTGCGGTTCGTGAGCGACCCGGTAGCCGCGGTGGCCGCGGACACGCCGGAGATCGCCGACGCGGCCCTGCGCCTCATCGAGGTGGACTACGAGGAACTGCCCGGGGTGTACGATCCGCTGGAGGCGCTGAAGCCGGGCACCGCGGCGCTGCACGACGCGCCGCGGGAGTACAAGAACGCACCACCGCTGGCGGAGGGCGTGGACCCGGACCGGCCCAACGTCCAGTCCCACAGCGTGTGGCAGAACGGCGACCTCGACGCCGGTTTCGCCAACGCCGACCGTGTGTTCGAGAACACCTTCGCGACGCAACTGGCACACCACGGCTACCTGGAGCCCCACGCCTGCACCGTGGCGGTGGACGAGTCCGGCAACGTCGAGGTTTGGGCCTCCAACAAGGGGCCGTTCGCGCTAAAGAACCGGCTGTGCGCGGACCTGGGCCTGGAGCCCGAGAAGGTCAACGTCCACATCCTCTCGGTAGGCGGCGACTTCGGCGGCAAGGCTTCCATGATCGACACGCCGGTGTGCTACTACCTGGCCAAGGAAACGGGCCGGCCAGTGCGCATGGTGCTCACCTACACCGAGGAGATCGCCACCGCCGCACATCGGCACCCGGCGGTCGTGACAATCCGTACCGGAGTGAAGAACGACGGCACCATCACGGCCATCGAGGGCAAGGTCACGTTCGCGGGCGGCGCCTATGCCGCGTGGAAGGCCAACCCCGAGATCACCGTGCTGGGGGCCCGGCGGCTGGCCAGCTACTACCGGGTGCCGGCCATCCGCATCGAGACCGTGTGCTCCTACACCAACCAGGTTCCCTGCACCCAGACGCGGACTCCCGGCAGTCCGCAGATCGTCTTCGCGGTGGAGTCCCAGATGGGGCACATGGCCAGGGAGATGGGCATCGACCCGGTGGACTTCCGCATGCGCAACCTGCTGGACCCCGGCGACGCCTCGCCGCTGGGCGCCAAGTGGGACGGCATCCTGGCCAAGGAAACCCTGGCCAAGGCCGTGGAGGCGTCCGGATGGCGCACCAGCCAGCCCGGACCCAACCGCGGCCGAGGCATCGCCCTCTACGAGCGCGGCGCCGGCGGCGGCAACGCCAACGCCGGCATCGACCTGGATGAAGACGGCGCGGTCACGGTCCGCGTCGGCGTGCCCGACGTAGGCCCCGGAATCCACACTGCCATCGTGCAGATCGTCAGCGAGACCTTGGGCACCACGCCCGAGACCATCCGCATCCAGGTGGAGGACACCGACAACTCACCCTGGGACCCCGGCACCGGCGGCAGCAAGTCCACCAACACCACCGGACACGCCGCCCACAAGGCCGCCCGTGAGGTGCACGAAATGCTGGTGGAGTGCGCCGCGAAGAAGCTCGGCTGCGCGCCCGACCAGGTGGGCCGGGTGGACGGCCGTTTCGCCGCTCCCGAGGGCGGCGAGCTGTCCTTCGCCGAGGCGGCCCAGGCCGCCATCGCCGAGGCCGGCGGCTCGTTCCAGCACGATACCCTCTTCGCCCCCGAGGGCCAGCCGCCCATCACCTCATTCGCGGCCCAGATCGCCGAGGTGGAAGTGGATCCGGAAACCGGCCAAGTGAAGGTCACCCGCATGACCACCGCCCACGACTCCGGCCGCATCATCAACCACCTGACCTACCAGGGCCAGATCGACGGCGGCGTGGTCAACGGCGTGGGCTTCGCGCTCATGGAAGACAACCCCATGTCCGACGGCAAGATCACCACCCTGAACCTGGGCGACTTCAAGCTCCCCTGCGCCAAGGACATCCCCCGACTCGACACCGTCTTCGTCGACCAGGGCGAAGGCCCCGTCCCCTTCCAGGGCAAGGCCATCGGCGAACTCCCCAACGTCCCCACCGCCGCCGCCATCGCCAACGCCGTGGCCGACGCCACCGGCGCCCGCATCTGCGACCTCCCGCTCACCGCGGAGAAGGTCTACGCGGCGCTGCACGAATCGTAGAGCGTAGAGACACAGGACCCTGAACCCTTCAGAAGGGCTCAGGGTCCGTTGTCGCAGCCGTACCTTCCATAACCGGTAGGTCGGATTAGCGAAGCGTAATGGACGGAATGGACCTCGCCAACAAGGAGGTCATGCGAAAGCTTGGCGTCCGTGAGCCGGTGCAGGAAGGTTCGAAAGATGGCTTTGACACGAGATTTCAAGGAAACCATCCTGGAGCGCGTTGAACGGGACTCCGCCTTTCGGGAGGCACTACTCATCGACGGGATCGAATGTCTTCTCGTTGGCGACATGGATACCGGTAAGGCCGTCTTGCGCGACTTCATCAACGAGCGGGAGCGGTTCTGGATTGCGCGCGAGGTTACACCGGGGAGGAGGTAGCCAAGCGACACCACACCACGGGCATTCCCGATAAGGAACCAACGGGTTGTCGTGCCCGTTCAGTGGGATTATTGCTCCACATCCATCGGACGGGCTGACGCGGGGGTGTTTTTCGTCCACGTAGACCTCCGCGTCGTTGCGTCTGTTACTTGTTACTGTAGTACGCTCTCAGTTCTTTGATGGACAACACTTTCTGCCGTCTGTGCAGCATGGCGTGACAGTTGGGACAGACCGGAATCAGATCTTTCTCGGGGTCAACAGCATAGCCTTTCCCCAACATATTCAACGGCTTCTTATGATGAACGTGAATGTAATCTGTTCCGATCTCGCCATACGTCTCGGCAAAGTTCATTTCACAAACGGCGCAGTTCCAGCCGTAACGCCTTATGCACATGCGCCTTGCCTCTGGGTCGCGCTCATACGCATTCACCGTGACGCGACGTTTGGCTCCCTCGACAAACGTACTCTCTTCGGAGATCTCATCGGCGGAGGTGTAGTACTCCAAGGACAGCTCTTCATTTACGAATTCGCTATAGTGCTTGAGGGCAGTGCCCCAGTTCCCCACCGTGTGCGGATGGGTCCCTGCGGTCAGCAGCCGCGACTTGATGCCTGCGACATCCTTTGGGGAAGATACCGTGGAAGGGCCAATCGTGATGCCAAGGGTCTTCGAGACGCCAGAGAGGTAGGATTTTGCATAAGAGTGGACGGTTCGCGGTGTTAGCCGCAAATTAGTCAAGTACTGGATAAACTCGTCCCTGCGCTCTACCATACCTATCCTGTCCGATGGGCCTGATACGGACCTCGGCGGTTCGAGTTGGTCTGTTTATTTCTCACCGTCCTTCCCGCACCCGCAGCAGTCCTCGATTGCACGTCCAAATTCAACCTCGAAGAGTACCAAGGCTCGTTCCTCTTCAACTCTGCAATCCCGGTCCTCACAGCTATCGCAGTCGGCAAGTGCCCGTCGGTCATCGTTTCGATCATCATCGTCGACAGCGGCGCCGACAACTGGTTGGCGACTGCCAAGTCATGAGAAGTTTCGTCGGTTTGTCCATCCCATCAACAGGGCACTCCACTCGCCCGATGAACCTACGTTTTCGTGGAAGTTCACCGTGATGGGTCAGGAGTCACATCATCCGCCGCTGACAAACGTTCCTTGAGGGCCTTGAATCCGGATTCGTTCAGGCCCGTCGCTTCCTCGATCACGTCCCAGCCCACGCCGGCGCGCAAAAAGCCTTCGACCGTCTTCAACTGTCCGCGGCGTTCGCCCTCGGCTCGACCCTTCGCCTCTCCCTCTGCCAGAAGCTGTTGAGCGTATGACATGATCATTCCCCCTTGCTCGTGTCCGTGGCGCCGCAGAGCCTCGTCGAATGCATCGGTCCCTGCGGTGTCCTGAGTCGCCAAAACGTACAACACGAACAGTTCAAGGTAGTCGATTTCTCTCTCCTGGCGCAACTGAGGCAACAACTGTGCCGCCATGTCCATCGCCAACGCAACGTGTCGCCCATACGCGGCCATCATCAGCCATTGTGCGACCCGTCCCCTTGCTCCCCCTTCCACTTCGTTGGGTTTCAGCTTGGTCTGGTCCAGCAGCAGATGGGCGAACCGGGGAACCCAGGGCCATTCCCGCGCCACCTCGGGGAACAGGTCGGCAAACTGCGTGGAATGCGTCCATCCGTGGCGACCCTGGTAGAAGACCATGGGCACGATGGGGCGCAATAGCCCGGCCCCGTCCTGTACTCCGGTGTCCCAAATGCGGCAGCAGTATTTCAACATGCGAAACGACATTCGGGCGTCCGGCGTCGATTGATGCTCCAGCAGCACGTAAAGCCACACCGGTTCGGCGCTTTCGCCGTACGCCACCTCGTACAGGAGGTCCGTTTGGCTCTGTCTCAGGTTTTCGTCCACGAAGCTCCCGTCGAGGAGCTTGAGGCTGGTCCAATCCATGCGCTCTCGGAGAACACCGGGCAACGCCGTGCGCAACAGGCCGGCCGCTTCTCCTACGTCGGAGAACACCTTGCGAAACAGACTGTCATGAGGGTGATCGACTTCGTTTGCCAAGGTTTCCTCCCGTTACTGTCCTGTTCGGCAGTGTCGGGAGGAACTTTAGCTTTCACGTCAGATTCGCCAGAATAACGTCGTCGGCTTGGCTGAGGTCCACCGGCTTGCGAAACGGCTGGGGCCAGTCGATGCCGGTGGGCCAGTACACTTCCACCGTGTTGCCATCGGGGTCGTAGAAATAGATGCCGATGGCGTTGCCGTGGCTGGCGACGCGTTCGACGGGGACGCCGCGTTCGAGGAAGTCGCGGTGGAAGGCCTTGAGTTCGGCCAAGGTGCCGCAGCGGAATGATAGCTGCGTGACGATGCTCGCGCCGTCGGCGCCTTCCCGGCCGGGACGCAACTGCAGCTCGTGGTGCTCCTGGTCGCGTTCCTGCGCGGTCATGAAGACCGTGCCGGTGTCGCTCTCGTCGCTGACGGTCAGGCCGAGCACGTCGCGGTAGAAGGCCTTGGACCGTTCGATGTCATGGACCAGCAGGCCGACGTGGCCCAGGGATGATACCTTCGGCATGATGGGTTTCCTCCTGTCGTCTCCCCGTCCGTGCTGTTCGCCTCAGCCGTTGTAGAACCGCTCGGCGTTGGCATAGAGGACCTTGTGCTTTTGCGTGTCCGAGAGATCCTCTCGGGCGTTGAGCTCGTCGATGTCGCCGTAAAACTCGCCCTTGTGGCGCTCGTGGGGGTAGTCGGAGGCAAAGAAGATCCGGTCCTCGCCCACGAGCTGCAGCACGGTGGGCAGGGTCTTCTCCTCCACCTCGCAACTGAAGTAGATGTTCCCTTCGCGCACGTACTCGCTGGGGCGTTTGGTCAGCACCGGGCACCAGCGCCTTCGTCGCTCGTAGTTCTCGTCCATGCGGTCCATCATGTAGGGGGCCCAGCCGGCGCCCGCCTCCAGGAAGGCGAAGCGCAGGTCGGGGAAACGCTCGAACACGCCCTCGGTCATCATGTCGGTGAACTGGATGAGCTGGGACAACGGGTGCTCCAGGGTGTGGGTCTTGAAGAGGTTGTCGGAGTTGTCGATGCCGATGCGCTGACTCACGGCGCCGTGGATGGCCAGACAGCAGCCGAGGCGCTGGGCTTCCTCGTAGAGCGGGTCGAAGTCCCGGTGGCCGTAGTGCTTGCCTGCGGCCGTCACCGACGGCAGCATGGCGCCGGGCATGCCCAGTTCCGTCACCGCGGCGCGAAGCTCGGTCACCGCTTCCGGTATGTTCTGGGCCGGGATCAACGCCACCGCGCGCAGGCGCTCGCTGGCCTGCATGAACTTCGCGTGTACCCAGCGGTTGTAGGCCCGGGCGATGGCCGCGGCATAGTCGCGGTCCTGGATCATGCCGCTGGCCAGACCCACCGATGGGTACAGGTAGGAGGTCTCGATGCCGCAGCGGTCGATAAACTCCACCCAGCGCTCGGCGTTGGGATCGTCCTCGTCCGTAAGCCGCGAGAAGCCGCGAACGAAGCCGTCCACGCTCGGGAACAGGGAATAAACGGTCCAGGGCAGTTGGTTGTAAGGCGGCTCGAAAAACTCCTTGATCTCTCCGGGATGCTCCATCACGTGACCGTCGGCATCGACGGCGCGGTAGTTGCTCATCTTCGCTTTTCTCCTTCCGTAAGCGCTGCTGCTCCGGCCTCCGCTCATCCTATTACCCCGCCTGAACCTTGACAAGGTCCGGCTCATATGGCCATGTAGGGGCGGGTTTCGGACCCGCCCCTATCGGGACAGATTCCTGATAACCGCAGCCACCGAGGAGGTTTTCTTTACATGGCACCACAGTACGCATCGAAGCTCATCTACGGCAACGAGATATCAGACTGGCAGGAGCGGCTGAACACGGACCGCATGCGCCGGGAGCGGGCCGAGCGCGCCAAGCGCATCATGCGCGAGCACGGCATCCCCGCGCTGCTGGAAGCCAACTCGGCCAACATCCGCTACCTCACCGGCCTCAAGGGCTTCAACTACCCCATGTGCCGCTACACCCTCTTCTTCGCCGACCACGATCCGATCATGTACGAACACAGCGGCCACTTCCACCAGATGCCCGACCAAGCGCCCTGGATCAAGGAGTGGCGGCCGGCGCGGGCCTGGCTCACCGCGGCCTGCGGCATCGAGGCGGCCAAGGACGAGGCCCGGCAGTTCGCCGCCGACATCCACGACGAGCTCAAGAGCCGGGGCCTGCTGAACGAGAAGATCGGCTTCAGCGCCTTCGACGGCATCGCGCGCGAGGCTCTCACCAACGCCGGGGTCAAGAACCTCGTGGACTTCAGCCTGGTGATGAAGGAGATCCGCAAGATCAAGACCCCCGACGAGATCGACTGCCTCAAGACCGCCGCGGCCATCGTGGAGGGCGTGTGGTACAGCATCTGGGAGAACGCCAAGCCGGGAGTGCGCGACACCGAGCTTTCGGGCATCGCCACCAAGGCGGGCTACGACATGGGCGCGGAGTCAGCGCCGCCCGGAGGCTGGCGCTCCGGGCCCAGCACCTTCGACCGCGGCTTCCACCAGTCCAGCCGGCTGCTGCAGACGGGCGATCTGCTCTACGGGTCCCTCTGCGGCCTCACATACCAAGGCTACGCCACCTGCACTTACCGGACCTTCATCGTGGGCCGGAAGCCCAACGCCAAGGAGCAGGACTGGTACAAGCGGGTGCGGGACAGCATCGACGGCGTGATCGACGCCATCAAGCCCGGCGCCACCACGGCCGACGCAGCCAAGCACTTCCCGCCGGCGTCAAGCTGGGGCTACGACGAGGAGTGCGAGGTGCTGGCCAGCGAGATCGGCCACGGCATCGGCCTCACCCAGGGAAGCACCAACTACGACATCCCGATCATCAACCGGCAGTGGTCCCTCAACTACCCGCAGGTGTTCGAGGAGGGCATGACCATCGCCATCGAGAGCCGCGAGGGCGAGACCCGCGTGGGCGGCGTGCGGCTGGAGAACATGGTGGTGGTGACCAAGGACGGCGCCGAGATCATGGACCACTTTCCACGGGAGGAAATTCTGGTGGCGCCGCGCTAGGGAGCGGCGTCCTTCGAGTTCGTTTCGCGAAGCCTGTCCTGAGCCTTGTCGAAGGGTTCAGGACGAACGGGAGATGACCCTCGCTTCGCAGGACAACAGAACCGCTAAGGAGGAGAGACCGATGGGTGATTCACTCCGCTATTACGTGGCGTTCAACGGCGGGCTCACCGTCTACGAGGACCGCGGCGGTGAGTTGGAGGTGAGCGCCGAGCATTTTCCCGGACAGACCGTGGACGGCTTGGCAGCCTGCAAGACCCGGCCCGAGCGCGTCTTTGCCGCCGTGCCCTTCGACGGCGCCTACCGCAGTGACGACGCGGGCAAGAGCTGGAAGAGGGTCATCGAAGGCGACGCCCGCTGCTTTGCGGTGGATCCTCACGACGACCGCGTGGTCTATGCCGGACTCGGTCCGGTGCAGCTCATGCGCAGCGAGGACGGGGGCGACACCTGGGAGAACCTGGAAAGCCTGCAGCAGATGCCCGAGGAGGTGCAAAACCAGTGGTGCGTCCCGGGACCGTACGTGGGCGTGCAGTTCCCGCACGTGTGCAACATCTTCATCCATCCGGACGACGCCGACCTCGTTCTGCTGACGCTGGAGCACGGCGGCGTCGTGCGCAGCGAGGACCGGGGCAAGACCTGGGTGGACGCCAGCAAGGGCATCGACTACCTGGACATGCACCACATCTACAACTACCCGGGCAGCAAGGACCGCTACTACGTATCGTGCGCCCGGGGCTTCTTCCGCAGTGACGACCGCGGACGGCAGTGGCGCCGGGTCGAGGACGGCATGCCGTGGGGCTACACCGAGAAGTACAGCTACACTCACGACTGGTTCTTCCTGCCGGGCGACACCCCGCGGATGATGGTGTGCGGCGGGCGCGGCTCCCCCGGGGTCTGGCGCGGCGAGAGCACCAATCCCCACGGCGTGATCATGCTGAGCGATGACGAAGGCGCGACCTGGCGCACCGCCACCAACGGCATCGCCGAGATGATGCCGTACATGCCGTGGACGCTGCAGCGCCACCCCGAAGACCCGGACACGGTCTTCGCCGCCATGGGCGACGGCTCCCGCGGCTTCGGCTTCGATCCCAAGGATCGCGGCATCGGCGCGCTTTACGTCACCCGAGACCGCGGCGACTCCTGGGAGCCGGTAATGCCCGAGCTTCCGTCCGTGCTGACGGCCTGCGTGACGGCGCAGTAGCGAAGACCATCACCCACAAGTGAGCCGGAACGGACCATTCGACGCTGTCCGGTCCGGCTCACTTGCGCCGGCCGGTATCTCGTCGCACACCGCCATGAAGAAACTTCAACTCAGCCTGATCTCCGCCCGATACGAACGCATCGCCCCGCTTCTCGACGGCACCACCCCGGTGGAAGGTGTCGACCTGGTATGGACCCACTCGAATCCGTCCGAGACCTTCTGGCGGCAGCTCAGGTTCGGCGAGTTCGAGGTCTCCGAGATGTCCATGTCCTCCCTGCTCATCGCCAAGTCGCGCGGCCATGACATGGTGGCCATCCCCGTGTTCCCTTCCCGCCGCTTCATGCACATGGCGCTGTACGTTCACAAGGATTCCGCCATCGAGCACGCGGGAGAGCTGGCGGGCAAGCGCATCGGCGTGGGCGAGTACCAGCAGACCGCGGCGCTGTGGACCCGGGGCACCCTGGAGCACGACTTCGGCGTGTCCCAGTACGGCGTGGACTGGTACATGGAGCGCAGCGAGGAACTGAGCCACGGCGGCGCTACCGGCTTCACGCCGCCGGAAGGGATCCGCTTCCACCGCATCCCCAAGGACAAGAGCCTCGTTTCCATGCTGGTGGACCGGGAGCTCGATACCGCCATGGTGCTGAGCGCGTTCCACGCCGAACGCAACGTCATCGACCGCTCCACGCACCATCGCCGCGAGGGAGACGCCGACGCCGTGCGCCCGCTGTTCCCCGACACCATGGCCGAGGGTCGGCGCTACGTCGAGGCCCATGAATTCGTGCCCGTCAACCACTGCTTCGTGATCCGCGGCGACGTGCACGAAAAGTACCCCTGGCTGGCCTTCAACCTCTACGCGGCCTTCGCCAAGGCCAAGGAGCACTGGCTGCAACAACTGCCGCAGGCCGTCCCTTCGGACCTCTTCTTCGGCCCGCAGTACCTGGAGCAGACCCGCGCCGTCGTCGGCCCGGACCCCTTCCCTTACGGCATCAAGGACAACGCGGCCATGCTCGAAACCCTCATCGACTACTCGTTCGAGCAGAAGCTCACCCCGCGCAAGCTGGAACTGGAAGAGATCTTCGCGCCCAGCACGCTGGATCTGTAGGGCCGCGCCGGCATACGCGCCGCCGCTGGCGCTTCCGGCGGCGCAGGAACATCTCATGGAAACCGCCATCTTCGGCAATACAGGCGAGAAGCTGTCGCGTATCGGGCTCGGCTGCTTCTCCATGTCGGGGGCGTACGGCTCGGCGGACGACACGGAGTCCATCGCCACCATCCACCGCGCCATCGACCTCGGGGTCACGCTGCTGGATACGTCGGCCAGCTACGGCCAGGGGCACAACCACCGTCTCATCGGCCAGGCCCTCAAGGGCGGCAAGCGCGACAAGGTCTTCATCCACTCCAAGACCGGCACCATCCGGACCAACGACGGCTCATCGGTGGCGCAGGGCAGCGGCACGCCCGACCGGCTGCGCCAGATCTGCGAGACCAGCCTCAAGAATCTCGGCATCGAGACGCTGGATGCATTCTGCCTGTCCCGCGTCGATCCCACCGTGCCCATCGAGGAGTCCGTGGGCGCCATGGTCCGGCTGGTGGAGGACGGCAAGACCCGTTTCATCGGCCTGTCGGAAGCCGCGCCCGGCACCCTGCGCCGGGCCATGAAGATCCACGCTCTGGTATCGTTGCAGTACGAGTACTCACTGTGGACCCGTGACGTTGAAGGAGGACACCTCGACGCGTGCGACGAGCTCGGCCTTGGGCTGATGGCCTATGCGCCGCTCGGCTACGGCTTCCTGGCCGGAACGGTGGGTGGCCGTGACGCGCTGGAGCAAGGCGACACGCGCCACAAGTTCCCTCGCTTCTCGGACGACAACGCCGCCGCCAACCGCGAGCGCGTGGCGGCGATCCGGAAGGTCGCCGACACCCACGACGCAACGCCGGCGCAGATCTGCATCGCCTGGGTTCTGGCCCAGGGAGGCAACGTCTTCCCCATCCCCGGCTGCAAGCGGCGCACTCACCTGGAGGAGAACCTCAAGGCCCTGGAAATCGCGCTTACGGCCGAGGACCTCACCGCGCTGGATGCCGCGTTTCCACCGGGCGCGGCCGCGGGCGACCGCTATCCACCCGACGGCATGGTGCGGGTCAATCTATAGGACGCGCCAACCGCTCGCCGAGAGCATGGCAAAGCCGGCCATGGCAGCGAACGGCATCCGCATCCGCCGGGGTCACACGTTCTCGGGGAAAAGACTCGTCTGCCCGGAAAGCTGCGGTGACGGAATCCCCGCGAAGGGATCGTCAGCACTCTTGGGGAGGCGTAGTTCCTGGCGAATCTTTGCTACGGTTGGGGACGCGACGTAGAATCGGCCCCGCCGTTCACCCTCCGGGACCAGAAGATTGGCGTCTACGAGCACCTTGAGGTCGCGGCTGGCAAGGTTCTTGGACACGTCCGCGCTCACGCGGTAGGATGCGTTCCGTACTCTGCTGCCGAAAGCAGCCTGAACCAGCGCCATGGCCATGCGATCGGGAAGGCCACGAGCCTCCACCAGGTTCGAAAGCTCTGCATATACCCGCTCCAGCTCCCGAGTCCGGCGAAGGAGCGTTTGCGCCTGCCGGTAATGCCCGCCCAGGCAAAAGCGAACCCACGGTTTGGCGTTACGACGTGGATTCCATGCGCCGCCGCCGACCTTCGACAAGACGTCGTAGTACTCCTGTTGGTTGTGACCGATATATTCCTCAATCGAAGAAAACGTCGGGGCAACGATCCCATCACCGGCCAGGACTGCGGTATGGATGCATCTGGCCGTCCGTCCATTACCGTCCGTGAAAGGATGCAGTATGACCAGGTTCAGATGTGTCATTGCCGCGCGCAGAAAGACCGATTCGACCTCCGCATGGTTCACGTAGTCCAACACTTCGTGGATGAGGGGCTCCAGCCGGTCGCGGTCCACCCCCTCGTGCACCAACTCACCGGTCTTGGCGTTCCTCACACCTACCCACCCGGGGCGATATCGACCTGGGTTTGATGTCAGATCCGACTGACAAATCATGAAATGCACGGCCAAGAGCACGTCCTCCGTAATGACGAAGGACGGACTCTGACGGCGTTGGAGAATGTAGTCCATTGCCTCGCGGTAACCGACCACGGCTCGCCAGGTTTCCCGGTCAGTGCTCGCCGGGTCCTCACCGTCAATTGCAGCGATGGCGTCCTCATCGGATACATGGATGCCTTCCACGCTGTTGGACGAGACGAGAGCGCGAGCCCGAGTCATGCGGGCCAGGAGCCCCGTCCAGCGACGCGGCTCCGTAACGACGTATCGGCGCAGCTCGGACCGTATCCGAGCTGTAGCAGCCTCGACGTGCTTCTCCTCATCATCCAGTGCGTTATAGGTAAACAACATGATCAAACGCAGATTGAAACTGATGTAGGTCAGTTTATAACTGATCTACGATCGGTTGGCAATTGCATATGTTGCATAAATCAGATGAACGATGAGACCCGCTAGTGTGGTGTCTGGTTAATTCGCCGTTGATGTTCTCTAACGGAACGCGGGCATGACTTCCCGCGCGAAAAGACGCATGGACTTCTTCACTTCCTGGTGCGGGAGCCCGCCGAAGTTGAAGTTGTGGGTGAGGGTGTCGAAGTGGTAGTGGCGCTGGGCGTTGCGGATGATCTCGATGCACTGCTCCGGAGTGCCGTAGAGGTTGCGGCCGGTTTCCAGCATACCCTGCCAGTCGTAAACGTAGCCCGGCGGTGGCGGCGCCTTGCGCTGGACGCGCGAGATCGCCTCGTAGCGGTCGATGACCTTCTCACCGGTCTCACGGGCCACCGCGGCGTTCTCGTTCACGTACGTGCGCAGGTGGTACTGGCAGTGGTAGTCCGCGGGGTCGCGTCCCGTGGCCGCGAGGCCCCCGCGCCACGCCTCCACGCCAACGCGCACCTTGTCGGGTGGATGGGGATGCCCGACGGTCATGATGTGATAGCCTTGGCGCCCGGCCCACCCGAGCCCCTCGGGCGAGGTGCCGGCCACCCAAACGAGCGGCAGCGGCTTCTGCACGGGCCGCGGGTAGAGCGTGATCTCCTCGAACTTCCAGAACTCTCCCTCGTGACTGAAGCGTTCGTGGGTCCAGGCCTTGACGATGACGTCGTGCGCCTCCTGGTAGCGCGCGCGTCCCTCCTCCTGCGGCGTCTCGAAGACCCGGTAATCCAGCGCCGTGTTCCCCAATCCGATGCCGAACTCCAACCGGCCGCCGGAGACGGCATCCACCATGGCGTAGTCCTCGGCCACTTGCAGCGGATGGCGCACGCTCAGGATGGCGATGCACGGACCCAGGCGGATGCGCGACGTCCGCGTCGCGGCCGCCGCCAGCATCACCGCCGGGTTGGCGACGAGGCCGCCGTAGCCCAGGAAGTGGTGCTCGTTGAACATGAAGCACTCGAAACCCAGCTCCTCGGCCAGCTCGATCTGCTCCAGCATCTGCCGGTAGTAGACCTCATAGGGCGGGTCCAGATCCGGGAAGTAGGTGGAGAGGATATTGACGTAGAATCGCATGGGCTTGAGGTTTACCTGTCCGCCGGACCGCACGGCGGCCGGACTTGGCGCAAATCATGCATATCGTCCATGACGTGGGCGATTTTCACGGCAGCACTACGCTCCGAACGCCGGCATCACCTTCTCGGCCAAAGCCTCCACGGTCTCCTCGTACACGCGTCGCGCGGGTGTCAACATGACGCCCCCGACGCCGGCCTCCGCCAACTCCTCCAGGCGCTCGATGCACTCCCTGGGGGTGCCGGCGATGGCGAATCGGCGCACGAGATAGTCGGTTATCAACGCCGGGTCGGAGCGTTCTTCCATGGGCTTCGACTGGTCGAAGGCCCCCATGAACTTCCGGATGCTCTCCATCTCTTCCTCGGGCACGGTCTCAAGGGTGGACTGGAAATTGTGGTGCGCCCGGTTGGCGAGGCGGCGGCGTACGATCTGGCGCGCCTCGTCGCCGTCGTCCTTGATGCACACCATGCCGCAGGCCAGGGTGGCGATCTCGTCGGGCGAGCGCCCGGCTTCGGCCGCGCCCTCGGCGATGCGCGTGAGCGCCCAGTTCACCGCGCGGGGCTCCACGCCACTCCCGAGAAAGACGCCGTCGGCTACCCGTCCCGCCAACCGCAGGCCCTTGGGTCCCTCCATGGACAGGTACACGGGCGTCGGCAGCATGCGGTAGTTCACGCTGACGCGGTTGTTCGGGGTCACCAGCTCACCGCCCTGCAAGACGTTGCGGATGGTGCGCACGCCCTCCTCGAACTCCTTGAGCCGTGTGGCCCTGCGGCCCATGGCATATACCGGGCCGTCGCCGGTGCCGAGGCCGAGCACCGCGCGGCCGTCGGAGATGTCGCTCAGGGTCGCGGCCGAGCCCGCCAAAACGGTGGGGTCCTGGTAGACCATGTTGGTAACGGCCGTGCCGAGCTTCAAACGATTCGTGGCCACCGCGCAACAGGCCAGGATCTGGAACGGCTCCGGGGTGCTAAGCTGGCTGCACCCGAGGTAGATGCCCTCGAAGCCGAGTTGCTCCGCGCGCACCACGCGGTCGCGGATCCGCGCCGCTTCCTTCAGGCCGCCGTTGGGACTGTGAAGACTGAACTGCATCTGCATGGATGACCCTTCCGTTCGAGGTTGAACCTTGCGGATTCCGCCGCACTTTGAAATGCTTCGTCCGATTCCGTGGACGTCGCCGCCCGCGCACCGCATCATAACCGCTGGAAAGGACTGGTGCCAAACGGCGTCATCCGGGGCAAAGGTGGGTGCAGGACCACTGTTCAGGGACCACCGGAGGCCGTCACGCCCCGCCGCACAGGACAGCGGCGGTGGCGGTCCGGGTTGCGGCGGTGTATCCGTTGGCCGTGACGGTCAGGTGATCCCGAAGAACGTCGTGGAATGCCGGCAACTTGTGGAACGGCACGGCCGGATAGGCGTGGTGCTCGACGTGGAAGGGCATGTTCCAGGCGATGAAGCGCACCGGCATCGTCGTCAGAGTCGTGCGCGTGTTCTCCAGCATGTTGGGCACATGCGGGCACCCGATGTGCTCGGCCAGCAGGTAGATGCGCAGAAAAGGCTCGCCCAGAAGCACGGGCAGGAGCCACAACCACAATAAAGCCGCGTTGCCGAAAAGCACCGAGACACCCGCCGCCACGACGTAGATCGCGAGGAACCACCGGGCTTCCCGCGCCACCTGAGCCCGAGCCGGCGGCGGAACGAAGGTGTCGCGGTTCAAGCCGGCGGCGTTGACGACGAGGGTGCGCAACTGGCCGGTCCAGTAGGGGCCGGCGGCAACGTGCCAGGCAAGACCGGCCCTCGAACGCGGCAACGGCCGAGCCAGCTCCGGATCGCGCACCGGATCATGGGTGTAGCGGTGATGGTCCATGTGGAAATGTTGAAACCAGACCGGCGGCAGCAGACGGACAACGCCGGCGCCCCAAGCCGCGGCCGTGTTGAGCCCGGCGCTGCGGAACGGCGTCTTGTGCACCGCCTCGTGCTGCAGGCAGAACAGGAAGACCAGCAGGATGCCGTGAAGCGGCAGCAGGACCGGCCATCCCGGTACCTCGAACGCGATCAGGGAACCTGTCACCCCGAGCGCCCCCAGATGGCCCGAAAGGTGGAGGAGGCCCTTGATATTGGAACGCTGCAGCAGGTCGAGCCGCTGCTCGCGGGTCAACCGTCCGACGAGTTCGTGATGATCCGGCGCCTGGCGCGACGATTCTTTTACGGCCATCGATCCCTGCCCGATGCATCGGCCTTTCGCGGCGGTGCCCCCTGTCCCAAATAAATTCGTCTTGAACCCTACCACGGAGGAAACGACCTTGGGAAATCTTTCACTGACCCTGGCCACCGGGCCGTACGACCGCGTCGAGGCCATCGCCAAGGGCGAGGTAAGGCCCGAGGGCATCGACGTCACGTGCCTGCAGATCCAGTCGCCGCCGGAGATCTTCACCCGCATGATGAAGACGCGGGCCTTCGACCTTTGCGAGATGTCGCTGTCCACCTATCTCACCCGGCGCGCGCGCGGATCGTTCCCGTTCATCGCGCTGCCGGTGTTCCCGTCGCGGCTCTTCCGCCACGCGTACGTCTACGTCAACCGGGAACAGGGCGTCACCGAGCCTGCGGACCTCAACGGCAAGCGCGTGGGGGTGCAGGAGTACGGCCAGACCGCGGCCGTGTGGATCCGTGGCATCCTGCAGCACCGGCACGGCGTCGACCTGTCCAGCATCCGCTGGGTCGAGGGCGGCGTCAACGCGCCGCGGCCGCCGGACGACGAGGTGGACCTGCGGCCGCTGGGCGAGCTGGACCTCGAAACGGCCCCGGCGGACAAGTCCATCAACGACCTGCTGGCGGCGGGCGACATCGCCGCCTACCTCGGCGCCCGCCAGCCGGATTCCCTGGGGAAGAATCCGGCGGTCGCCAGGCTCTTCCCGGACTACCGCCGCGCCGAACGGAAGTACTTCGAGGACACCGGCATCTTTCCCATCATGCACACCATCGTCATGCGCGAGGAGCTTCACGCGCAGCATCCATGGGTCGCCGAGACCATGTTCAAGGCCTTCCAGGCGGCCAAGGCGTGGACGCTGAAGCACATGGGGTTCACCGGCACCATGGTGTACATGGTGCCCTGGCTCAACGCGGAGATGGACGAGATCCGCGAGCTGTTCGGCGGCGACCCCTACCCCTACGGGGTGGAGGCCAACCGCAATACGCTGGAAACGTTCATGCAGTACCTCGTGGAGCAGGGGTTCGTGGCGGAACCGAGCCCGGCGCTGGAGGATCTGTTTACGCCCATCGTGGGGTGGGCGGAGTAGCTTGACACCATCGCAAGGGAAAGCGTAGAAGGGTTCCATCACCGCGCGAATTCTCGGGGAAATAGCCCGAAGTAATATTGTCAGGAGGAGTCGTATCATGAGCCACACGCTGGAACAGTTCGCTGCGGACTGTCATCGTATTCTCAAGGCGGAGCCCGGCCCCGAGGGGCGGCAGAAGGTCGTCGCGCTGGTGGAAGAAGTCTGCAAGGACCAGGAGTTCATCGACCAGCACGTCGAGGACGAGCAGCCCGAGCGCAAGGTGATCTACGAGGATTCCGAACTGGGCTTCTGCATCCTGGCACACCACAACAAGGGCGCCAAGGGCAGCAACCCGCACGACCACGGTCCAGCCTGGGCGATCTATGGCCAGGCGTCCGGCGAGACCGAGATGACCGACTGGGAGAAGGTCGAGCCCGCGGGCGAAGGCAAGAAGGGCAAGGCCCGCAAGCTGCGCACCTACACCCTCAAACCGGGCATGGCTCACCTCTACAACGAAGGAGACCTGCATTCGCCCTGGCGCGCCGACACCACCAAGCTGATCCGCATCGAGGGCAAGAATATGGAGAAGGTGAAGCGCTACCCTTACGAGGCGATCTAGCCGCCCGGCGGCTGGCCCGGGCCCGTGCGAGCCAGCCATCCGCACCGTCATATCGGCGACCGGGACGCTCGGCGTCCCGCCGCAGGCGTGACAATCATACCGGGCAACCCGTGCCCCCCAACGACCGGAGGTACACGATGCGTATGAAACCCCTGGCGAGATTCTCTCTGCTGGCGCTTTTCCTGGCCGTCCCCCTGTGGACCCTCACCGCCGCGACGCCGGCCGACGCCAAGGAGGTGGTGATCCGCGCCATCTCGGCCTGGCCCCTGAGCATCGACGGCAACACCTGGTACAAGAACTACATCAAGGAAGTGAACAAGCGCGGCAAGGGCGTGGTGCAGATCCGCCTCCTGGGCGGCAACGAGGTGGCCTCGGCGTTCGAGCAGTTCCAGGCGCTCCGCACCGGCATCGCCGACATGACCAACTCCGCCCCCGCGTACTACGTGGGCGAGACCGTCGAAGCCGCGGCCGTGAGCCTGATCGCGCCCAAGAGCCTGCAGGGCTTCCTGGACGGCCTGCGCAAGAGCGGCGCCCTGGACATCATCAACAAGGCGTACCGGGAGAAGTCGTCCATGCGCTTCCTGGGCATCACCGTGGCCGGCACCGGCTTCCGTTTCCTCATGGCCACACCCATCAAGGACCTCGACGGCATCAAGGGCAAGCGCATCCGCGCCTCGGGCGCCCAGGATGCCGCCGCCATCCAGTATCTCGGAGGCTCGCCCCAGACCCTTCCGGCCAACGAACTGTACACGGCGCTGCAGCGCGGCGTGGTGGACGGCGCCTACCGTGCGCCCAACGACGCTTGGAGCTTCGGCGAGCACAAGGTCTACAAGGCCATGATCGCCACGCCCATCCAGTTCGCGCCGGGCGGCGTCTACATGCCCACGGGAAAGTGGGACAAGCTGCCGGACAACGTGAAGAAGGTGCTTGAAGGGACCATCGTGGACATGGAGCCCACGATCCTCAAGTACTTCCAGACCAACGACAACGCCGCGATCAAGCGGCTCGAGAAGAACGGCATGAAGGTCATCGAGGTGGACGACGCCGCCAAGAAGCGGCTGGGCGAAGCCCGCAACGCCTACTGGCCCGAGCTGCTCAAGCAATCTCCCAAGTACGGCGCACAGATCCAGAAGGTCCTGGCGCCCTACAACTGATCCGGGCCGTCCGGACCTGATTCGCGGCGGCTGCCGGCCCGTATGGCAGGGCACCCGGCAGCCGCCGTGCTCACCCCTTCCATGCTGGATTCGCTGAACCGCGCATTCGACAGGACGAACCGCGTGCTGGGCTACGTCTCCGCCGCGTTCGTCGTGACCATGGCGGTGACCGTCCTCTACGACGTGCTCGCCCGCATGCTCTTCGCCGCGCCCACCATCTGGGTCCTCGACATCAACGAATACCTGCTGGTGTACCTCTGCTTCGTTCCGGCCGCGTGGATCCTCATGAACGACCACCACGTGAAGGTGGAGATCGTAACCGCACGGCTCACCCCGGCGTCGCAAGGCAGGCTGCGCGTCGTCACCGACTTCCTGGGGCTCATCTACTGCGTCGTCCTCGCCTGGCAGGGCTGGGTGGTGGCGTGGCACGCGTTCGAGAACGGATACCGGTTCTCCACCGCGCTCAACCTCCCGAAGTTCCCGGTGCTGGTGATCATCCCCATCGGGGCCGCGTGGCTGGGCCTCGCCTTCGCAGTCAGAATCCTCACCGGATCGCGCGCGCACGCCGCACCCGAGAAGGGAGGCGTCTGATTTTCCTCGAGTGGTGGATCGTTCTGGTCATCATGTTCGGCGCCCTGATCGTGCTCATGGCGTCGGGCATTCCGATCGCGTTCGCGTTCGGCGTGCTGAACCTCGGGTTCCTCTACGTGCTGGTGGGCCCGGGCGCGGTCCAGGCCATCGCCCTCAGCAGCTTCACGAGCATCGGCACCTTCGCGTTCATCGCTCTGCCCCTGTTCGTGCTCATGGGCGAGCTGGTGCTCCACTCGGGGCTGGCCGCCCTCGCCATCACCTCCATCGGCAAGTGGCTGGGCAAGGTGCCCGGCCGCCTCGCGGTACTGGCGGTGCTGGCGGGCACCGCGTTCGGCGCCGGCAGCGGCTCCAGCATGGCCAGCTCGGCCACCCTGGGCACGATCCTGGTGCCGGAGATGCGCAAGCAAGGCTACGACACCGGCCTCGCCGTGGGCACCCTCGCCACTTCCGGCGGGCTCGCGGTGCTGATCCCTCCCAGCGCGCTGATGGTCATTTTCGGCGGCATCAGCCAGCTTTCGGTGGGCGACCTCCTGATCGGCGGGATCCTGCCCGGGCTGCTGCTGGCGACGCTGTTGTTCGGCTACATCGTCATCGTCTGCACTGTCAGGCCGGATTTGGCCCCGGCCGTTGAGCTGGAGAAGGTGTCCTGGAGCGAGCGCCTGAACGCGCTCCTGTACTTCCTGCCGCTGGTGGTGCTGGTGCTGGTGGTGTTGGGGTCGATCTTCATGGGCATCGCCACCCCCAGTGAGTCCGCCGCCATGGGCGTGGCCGGAGCCTTTTGCCTGGCGGTGGCTTACCGCCGGCTCTCCTGGGAGATCCTGCGCAAGGCCCTGCTGGGGACGGTCGAGGTCTCGGGATTCGCCCTGCTCATTGTCACCAGCGCCACCGCCTTCAGCCAGATCCTCGCCCATTCCGGCGCCGCCATGGGCCTTTCGATGTTCGCCACCGAGTTGCCGGTGTCGCCGTGGATCATCATCGCCTGCATGCAGATCGTGATCCTCATCATGGGCGCGTTCATGGAGCCCATCTCCATCATGCTGATCACGGTGCCGATCTTCTTCCCGGTCATCCGCTCCCTGGGCCTCGATCCCCTGTGGTTCGCCATCGTCACCATGGTGAACATCGAGCTGTCGCTCATCACCCCGCCTTTCGGCATGAACCTCTTCGTCCTCAAGGGCGTCTCCCCGCCCGACGTCACCCTGGGCGCCATCTACCGCGGCGTCATCCCCTTCGTGCTCATCAACATCATCGCCCTCGCCCTGGTCATGCTGTTCCCGCCGATTGCCACCTTTCTGCCGGGGCTGATGCGGTAACACGCATTATAGTGATGCCAGCCGGTCGAACGTGTCCGGGTATTTCCGGGCTATGAGGATGAGGGCCACGGCGTTGTCCGGCGGGCTGGACCTGTCTTGCTCCCAACCCTCGACGGTGCGCACCGGAACGCGTAGCAGGTGGGCGAATACCGTCCGCGATACGTCAAACTCTTCGCGGAATTCCTGATCATGTCAGGAGAGTCCGGGCAGCCGCTTCGCCTCCACTTGGGTCGTACGGAGTGTACGCTTGCCGGCTCGGTGCTCCCGAACTTCATGCAGTCCCTTCAGGACTTTAGCAGCGATATTGCGTTCAGCCATTATCAATCTCCTTTACGACCTTGCGCCAAGCCGCCCGCTCCGTATGCGTCGGATCATCCTTCACACCCTTACCGTACAGTGTGAGCAGGTAAACGCGGTCTTCCGAGACGTGCCGATAGTAGATCACCCGACATCGGGAAGATGCTACTCATAAGCTGTCAACCTTCGGCAGCACCTCCTCCGCCATCATCGCCATGGAGTCGAGGATGCTCTTCTGGTCCAGCCCGGCGAAGTTCATGGAGAAGATGATGTAGTTGGCGCCGGTGTCGGCTATCTCCTGGATCTGCTCGATGCAGCGACCGGGGCCGCCGACCATGAGCATGCGCTCCCGGTCGAGCTCATCGTAGCCGCGGGGGCGCACGGACTTGCGAGCCTCGTAGTAGCGGCTCATGGCGGGGCGGGCGCGGCGGCGGGCGGCGGCGTCCGACTCGGCCACGTGGGTGTGGATGGTCTGGCCCACGTCCAGGCCGGCGGAGCCGTGGCCGTTCCGGCTCAGGGTTTCCTTGTAGAAGTCCACCTTCCGCTTCACCTCGGCCCAGTCCTTGCAGCTCGCGAAGGGGATGCCGAGGATAGGGTAGCCGCGTTCTCCCGCTACCTGGTAGGAGCCCTGGCTCAGGGCGGCGAAGTACACGGGAGGCAACGGCCTCTGGACCGGTTGGACGTTCAGGGACACCTCGTCGATGTCGTGGAACTGCCCTTGGTAGGACACCCTGCCCTCGCGCCACGCCATTTCGACGACTTCCAGGCTTTCAACCAGCAGGTCGCGGTTGTCCTCCTTGACGCCGAAGCCGACCAGCTCCGGTGGTGTGCCGCGCCCCACGCCGAAGTCGAGCCGGCCGCCGCTCAGGATGTCGATCATGGCGTATTCTTCGGCCGTGAGGACGGGGTTCCGGTACGGGAGCAGCGCAACGGCGACGCCCAGGCGGATGGTGTGGGTACACGTGGCCGCAGCGGACATCATCACCGTGGGCGACGGGATGACGCCGTGGAAGTCGAAGTGGTGCTCGCCGAACCAGAAGCACTCGTAGCCCAGGGATTCGCCGTAGCGGACCTGCTCCAGCATCCGCTCGTAGTAGGCGGTGAGGTCGAGCCGAAGCTCCGGGTCGTCGTCGCCGATGATGAATAGACCGAATTTCATGGGCGCCTCTTTCGCTGTGGGTTTCGAGCGTCTACTATAGGAGGGCATGGAGATGAACGCCACTCGCAGGGACGTCCTTTCCCTCGCCGCCGCCGGGCTGGCGGCACTGGCGGCCGGCTTGACCGGTCTCCTCCCCGTACGCCCCGCGCGGGCCGCAAATGAGACCCAGCTCGCCATCGCGCTGTTCACCAAGGGCGCGCTGCCGCTGGAGGGCGGGGTCCGCATTAAGGCACCGGAGATCGCCGACAACGGCGGCGCGGTGCCGGTCCAGGTCTCCGCCGAGGGCGCGCGGCGCATCGCGTTGTTCGCCGACGGCAACCCGAGCCCCGGCGTCGCCGTGTTCACGTTCGGGAAGTGGGTCAAGACGGCGGCGTCGACACGCATCCGGCTGGCCGGGAGTCAGAAGCTGATCGCCGTCGCGGAAATGGCCGACGGCACGTTCCGCACGACTTCCCGCTCGATCAAGGTGACGGCGGGCGGTTGCTGATGACTCCAAGGTGGTGTCATTCATGCGCTTGTTCGTGACACAGCACACCAGGTGAATGGAATGCAGAAACCCAGGCCGCGCGTGAAACTGCCGAAGTCGGTGTCCAAGGGTGTCCCCTTCACCGTCAGGACCCGCATCACCCATCCCATGCACACCGGGCTCCGCCACGGCCGTGACGGAAAGCCCATCCCCCGGCGGATCATCAACCGCTTCGTGGTGCGCTACAACGGCGAGGAGACGATTTCCGTGGACCTGGAACGCGCGGTGTCCGCCGACCCGTACTTCAGCTTCGAGATGGCCGTCCAGGAGTCGGGCGACATGGAATTCGAATGGGTCGATGACGACGGCTCCGTGTACCGCCTCGGCCGGCGGGTCGAGGTCAAGTCGTGACCTTCCTGCATCCCCGCAACGTATGACGGGCTTCACGAAACCCGCGGGTTTCGCGATGCTCGCGTTCGCTCTTCCCTTCCTTCTTCTCGCCACCGGAGCCCGGGCCGCGGACGCTGAGCGCGGCAAGGCGCTCTACCAGCAGTGCAAACGCTGCCACCAGGCCGGCCGCGGCGCGAAGCACCGCATCGGCCCGCACCTGAACGACCTGTTCGGCCGCCGCGCCGGTTCACTCCCGGACTTCCGTTACTCTTCGGCCATGCGCAAGGCCGGGGCCGGCGGCCTGATCTGGACCGACGAGTCGCTGGATGCATTCGTGGCGAACCCGCGAAAGACCGTGCCGCGGTCGCGCATGAGCTACGACGGCATGGCGGCGGCGGGCGACCGGGCGGATCTCGTGGCATGGCTGCGCTCCCTTTCCGGCTCCCGGCTTCCGGCGGCGGAACCGACCATGACCGCCGCCGAATACGGCCTCGACCCGCGCCTTCTCACGATCGCGGGAGACATCGAGTACGGCGCCTACCTCGGGAGCGAGTGCGTCACTTGTCATCATGCGGACGGAGCCCAGCAGGGCATTCCCTCCATTGTTGGTTGGCCGGTCGAAGACTTCGTGATAACTCTACAGGCGTACAAGCATGGCAAACGGCCGCATGAGGCCATGCAGACCATCGCCAAGCGTTTGTCAGACGAGGAGATCGCCTCACTGGCCGCGTACTTCGCGAGGCCGGCGGACGGTCCTTAACGGAGGGGACCATGGCAAAGAAGAAAAACGAAAACCGCAGCATGAGCCGCCGGCGTTTCCTGGCGTCGACGGCCGCCACATCGGCGGCGTTGTGGGCATCTCCCATCCTCGGGCAGGGCCGCCCGCGGGTAGTGGTGATCGGCGGCGGCGCCGGCGGGGCCACGGCCGCACGCTACATCGCCAAGGACTCGAAAGGCGCCATCGACGTGACGCTGGTGGAGCCCAGCCGGCACTATTACTCGTGTTTCTTCTCGAACCTCTACCTTGGGGGTTTCCGCACTTTCGCGTCCATCGGGCACACCTACGGGACGCTGGCGTCGGCGTATGGGATCAACGTGGTCCACGACTGGGCCGTCTCCGTGGACCGCGGCAAAAAGACGGTCGGGCTCGCGGGCGGCGGCAGCCTGGCCTACGACCGGCTGGTCCTGTCCCCCGGCATCGACTTCCGTGAGGGGTCGGTGCGCGGCTGGGACCTGTCACAGCAGAACCGGATGCCGCACGCCTACAAGGC
>JAJDXX010000223.1 GCA_022823055.1 Candidatus Binatia bacterium
CAGGTGACGCTGGTCGACGGGCAGACCGGCGAGCCCTTCGACCGCCAGGTCACGGTCGGTTACATCTACATGCTGAAGCTCCACCACCTGGTGGACGACAAGATCCACGCGCGTTCCACCGGCCCGTACTCGCTGGTGACCCAGCAGCCGTTGGGCGGAAAGGCCCAGTTCGGCGGGCAGCGGCTGGGGGAGATGGAGGTATGGGCCCTGGAAGCGTACGGGGCCGCCTACACGCTGCAGGAAATGCTGACGGTCAAGTCCGACGACGTGGCCGGGCGCACGCGCATGTACGAGGGCATTTTCAAGGGCGATCACTTTCTCGAGCCGGGTTTGCCGGAGTCCTTCAATGTCATGGTCAAGGAACTGCAGAGTCTGTGCCTCGACCTGGAGTTGGTGGAGTAAGGAGGCGTCATGGAAGAAGTATACAGTCTCTTCGAGAAACCCAAGAACCCGCTCAGCTTCCAGGGAATCAAGATTGCCCTCGCCTCCCCGGAGAAGATCCGGTCGTGGTCCCACGGGGAGGTGCGCAAGTCGGAGACCATCAACTACCGCACGTTCAAGCCCGAACGCGACGGTCTGTTCTGCGCCAAGATCTTTGGTCCCACCAAGGATTACGAGTGCAACTGCGGCAAGTACAAGCGCATGCGCCACCGCGGCGTCGTGTGCGAGAAGTGCGGCGTCGAGGTCATCCAGTCGAAGGTGCGCCGCGAGCGCATGGGACACATCGAGCTGGCCACGCCGGTGGCCCACATCTGGTTCCTCAAGAGCCTGCCGAGCCGAATCGGCGCGCTGCTGGACCTGACTCTCAAGGACCTGGAGAAGGTCCTGTACTTCGAATCCTACGTGGTGCTCGATCCGGGCTCCACCAAGCTTCAGTACAAGGAGTTGCTCACCGAGGCGCGCTACCGCAGGGCGGTCGAGGAGTACGGCAACGAGTTCAGGGCAAACATGGGCGCGGAAGCCATCCGCGAGCTGTTGGGCCACATCGACGTCGAGAAGCTCTCCGAGGAGCTGCGGAACGAGCTGCGTGACGCCAACTCGGAAGTCAAGAGGAAGAAGATCGCCAAGCGCCTGAAGGTGCTCAACGCGTTCCGCAGCTCCAGGAACCGGCCCGAGTGGATGATCTTGGAAGTGATCCCCATCATCCCGCCGGACCTGCGTCCCCTGGTGCCGCTGGACGGCGGGCGTTTCGCCACCTCCGACCTCAACGACCTCTATCGCCGGGTGATCAACCGCAACAACCGGTTGAAGCGGTTGATGGAGCTGAACGCGCCGGACATCATCATCCGCAACGAGAAGCGGATGCTGCAGGAGGCGGCCGACGCGCTGTTCGACAACGGACGGCGCGGCCGGGCCATCACCGGCCCCAACCGGCGCCCCCTCAAGTCCCTCAGCGACATGCTCAAGGGCAAGACCGGCCGCTTCCGCCAGAACCTGCTGGGCAAGCGGGTGGACTACTCGGGCCGTTCGGTCATCGTCGTCGGGCCGGAGCTGCGGCTGCACCAGTGCGGCCTGCCCAAGAAGATGGCGCTCGAGCTGTTCAAGCCCTTCATCTACAACAAGCTGGAGGAGCGGGGTTTCGTCACCACCATCAAGAGCGCCAAGAAGGCAGTGGAGAAAGAGCGGCCCGAGGTCTGGGACATCCTCGACGACGTGATCAAGGAACACCCGGTGCTGCTCAACCGCGCGCCCACGCTGCACCGGCTGGGCATCCAGGCGTTCGAGCCCGTGCTGATCGAGGGCAAGGCGGTCCAGTTGCATCCGCTGGTGTGCGCCGCCTACAACGCGGACTTCGATGGGGACCAGATGGCCGTCCACGTGCCGTTGTCGGTGGAGGCGCAGGTGGAGGCGCGCGCCTTGATGATGTCCACCAACAACATCCTCTCGCCGGCCAACGGCAAGCCCATCATCGTGCCTTCGCAGGACATCGTCCTGGGCCTCTACTACCTCACCCGCGAGCGGCCCAACGTCAAGGGCGTGGGCAGGGTGCTGGCGAGCCCGGCGGAGGTCCGCATCGCCTACGATCAGGGCGAGGTGCACCTCCAGGCGCGGATTCGCGTGCGCATCGAAGGCCAGATGTACGATTCCACGGTGGGGCGCGTGCTGCTCTACGAGATCGTGCCGCCGCAGATTCCGTTCCGTGAAGTCAACCACGTGATGAAGAAGAAGGAGCTGGGGAATCTCATCGACCTCAGCTACCGGCTCGCGGGCAACAAGGCCACGGTCATCTTCGCCGACAAGCTCAAGGACACGGGCTACGGCTACGCCACCAAGGCGGGCGCGTCCATCGCGCTCAAGGACATGGTGATCCCGGCCAGCAAGGAGCGGCTGCTGAAGCAGGCGTACGGCAGCGTCCAGGAGATCGACGAGCAGTACAACAACGGCCTCATCACCGACGGCGAGCGCTACAACAAGGTCGTGGACATATGGGCGGAGGTCACCGACCGGATATCCGACGAGATGCTGCGCGACCTCGGGACGGAGACCGTCACGGATGAAGAGGGCCGCACCATGCGGGTGCCCAACTTCAATCCGATCTTCATGATGGCGGACTCGGGCGCGCGCGGCAGCGCGCAGCAGATCCGGCAGCTTGCCGGAATGCGCGGCCTGATGGCGAAACCCTCCGGAGAGATCATCGAGACGCCCATTACCGCCAACTTCCGCGAGGGGCTGACGGTCCTGCAGTACTTCATCTCGACCCACGGAGCACGCAAGGGACTCGCGGACACCGCCCTCAAGACCGCCAACTCGGGGTACCTCACGCGGCGGCTCGTGGACGTGGCGCAGGACGCCATCATCACCTCGGAGAACTGCGGCACCCTGGACGGCATCGAGATGGCGCCCCTCATGGAGGGCGGCGAGGTGATCGAGCCCCTGGGCGACCGCGTCCTGGGGCGGGTGGCGCTCGAGGACATCAAGGACCCGTTCAGCGGCGACGTCATCGTCAAGGCCAACCAGGAGATCGACGAGGCCTTGGTGCAGCGCATCGAGGACGCGGGCCTGGAGCGCATCTGGATCCGTTCGGTGCTGACCTGCCAGTCCAAGAAGGGCGTGTGCGTGATGTGCTACGGCCGCGATCTCGCACGGGGCGAGATGGTGAACGCCGGCGAGGCGATCGGCGTCATCGCGGCGCAGTCCATCGGCGAGCCCGGCACCCAGCTCACCATGCGCACCTTCCATATCGGCGGCACCGCGAGCCGGCGCGCCGAGCAGACCACCCTGGAGCCGCGCACGGACGGTTACGTGAAGCTCATCAACGTCAGCACCGTCACGGACCGGGACGGCGAGCTAGTGGTCATGAACCGGAACGGCGAGATCGCCATCGTCGACTACCCCGAGGGCTCGGACAAGTCCCGGGAGCGGGAGCGGGAGCGTTACCCGCTGGTCTACGGCGCCAAGCTCAAGAAACCCGACGGTGCCGCGGTCCAGGCGGGTGAACTGCTGGCGGAGTGGGATCCGTACACGATCCCCATCATCACCGAGATCTCCGGTTCCGTGAAGTTCGGCGACATCGTCGAAGGGACCACCATGGAGGAGAAGGTGGACGAGCGCACCGGTCTCTCCACCAAGGTCATCGTGGACTTCAAGGACATCGACAAGCGCCCGCGCGTTTCCATCAAGGACGACGCCGGCAAGACACTCCGGCTCCCGAACAACGCGGAGGCGCGCTACATGCTGCCGGTGGGCGCCCACATCAACGTCGCCGAGCATCAGGAGGTGACCGCGGGCGACGTGCTGGCGAAGATCCCGCGGGAGACCACCAAGACCAAGGACATCACCGGCGGACTGCCGCGGGTGGCCGAGCTGTTCGAGGCCAGGAAGCCCAAGGAGTTCGCGGTCATCAGCGAGATCGACGGCGTCGTGTCCTTCGGCCGCGACACCAAGGGGAAGCGCAAGGTCGTGGTCACGCCCGACGTCGGCGAGCCGCGCGAGTACCTGATTTCCAAGGGAAAACACATCAGCGTGCACGAGGGCGACCGGGTGCGCGCGGGCGAGGCGCTGATGCAGGGCTCCTCCAATCCGCACGACATCCTGGGAATCCTCGGGGAGAAGGCGCTGGCCAAGTACCTCGTGGACGAGATTCAGGAGATCTACCGGCTGCAGGGCGTGCGCATCAACGACAAGCACATCGAGGTCATCGTCAAGCAGATGCTCCGGCGCGTACGCATCAAGGAGAGCGGCGACAGCGAGTTCCTGGTGGGCGATCAGGTGGAGAAGTGGCGCTTCGAGGAAGAGAACCAGCGCGTGCTGGCGGAAAGCGGCAAACCGGCGGTGGCAGAGCCGCTTCTTCTGGGGATCACCAAGGCGTCGCTGTCCACCGGCAGCTTCATCTCGGCGGCTTCGTTCCAGGAAACCACCAAGGTCCTGACGGAGGCGGCCATCAACGGCCGGCTCGATCCGCTTTCCGGGCTGAAGGAGAACGTGATCATGGGGAAGCTGATACCGGCGGGCACCGGTCTGGCCGAGTACAACGCCCTGAGCATCGAATCCGACGAGGAACTGGAGGAGATCGACGTCTCCGAAGTGGAAGTGGCCTGATAGTTGACAACTTACGGAAGTTTCGATAAAATCGGCGGTTTATTGCAGGTGGCCCAGCCACCGCGGGAAACGTGTATGCCTACGATCAATCAGTTGGTGCGCAAGGGGCGCGAGGTTCAGAGAAAGAAGAATACGGCCCCGGCGCTGCAGGGTTGCCCGCAGAAGCGGGGCGTGTGCACGCGCGTGTACACCTCGACCCCGAAAAAGCCCAACTCGGCGCTGCGCAAGGTCGCCCGCGTGCGGTTGACCAACGGCAGCGAAGTGACGTCCTACATTCCCGGCATGGGGCACAACCTCCAGGAACACTCCGTGGTCCTGATCAGGGGCGGCCGGGTGAAGGACCTTCCGGGCGTGCGCTACCACATCATCCGTGGAGCGCTGGACTCCATCGGGGTCCAGGAGCGCCGTCAGGGCCGCTCGAAGTACGGAGCCAAGAGGCCGAAGTAGAGACATGCCGCGCAAGGGTGAAATAAAGCGGAGAGAGCTGCTGCCCGATCCCAAGTACGGGGACAAGCTTGTCACGAAGTTCGTCAACAACATGATGAACCGCGGCAAGAAGAGCACGGCCGAGGGCATCCTGTACCGTTCGCTGGACATCATCGCGGACAAGGCCAAGACGGAGCCGCTGGGAGTGTTCAAGCGGGCGGTGGACAACACCAAGCCGATGGTGGAAGTCCGGTCGCGGCGGGTCGGCGGCGCTACCTACCAGGTGCCGGTGGAGGTGCGTCCGGACCGGCGGCTGTCACTCAGCCTGCGCTGGCTCATCAGCGCCGCCAGGGCTCGGAGCGAGAAGTCCATGGACGAGAAGCTCGCCGCCGAGTTGATGGACGCGGCCAACCAGCGCGGAAACGCCGTCAAGAAGAAGGAAGACACGCACAGAATGGCGGAGGCGAACCGCGCCTTCGCCCATTACCGCTGGTAGCCACCAGAACAGACATCGTCCAGTGAAGGAGGCGGTTGAACCGCCTCCTTTTTTTGCCGTCGTCCAGAAGACGCCAACGACCATGAGCAGACAGATACCACTCGACCGGACCCGCAACATCGGGATCATGGCCCACATCGATGCCGGCAAGACCACCACGACGGAACGCGTGTTGTTCTACACCGGCATCAACTACAAGTTGGGGGAAGTGCACGACGGCACCGCGACCATGGACTGGATGGTCCAGGAGCAGGAGCGCGGGATCACCATCACGTCCGCGGCCACCACTTGTCATTGGCGCGACCACCGGATCAACATCATCGACACCCCTGGCCACGTGGACTTCACCATCGAGGTGGAGCGTTCGCTGCGGGTGCTGGACGGGGCCATCGCGGTGTTCTGCTCGGTGGGCGGGGTCGAGCCCCAGACCGAAACCGTGTGGCGGCAGGCGGACAAGTACGGCGTCCCGCGGATCGCGTACATCAACAAGATGGACCGTATCGGCGCCGACTATTTCCGGGTGGTGAAGATGATCGAGGACCGGCTCGGAGCCCGGCCGCTGATCATCCAGCTTCCGGTGGGAGCGGAAGACCACTTCCAGGGGGTGGTGGACTTGGTGCGGATGAAGGCCCTGCTCTGGGACAACGAGAATCTCGGCGCCAGCTACCGGGAAGCACCCATACCCGAGGAATTGCGCGCCCAGGCGGACGCCTATCGCGATCTTCTGCTGGAGACGCTGTCCGATTGCGACGACGAGATCATGACCGCCTATCTCCAGGGCGAGGAGATCTCCGAGGAGCGGCTGGTCCGGGCCATTCGCGGCGCCGGGCTGAAGCTGGACATCGTCCCGGTGCTGTGCGGCGCGGCCTTTCGCAACAAGGGGGTGCAGCCCTTGCTGGACGCGGTCATCGACTATCTCCCCTCGCCGCTGGACGTGCCGCCGATCCAGGGGACCGTTCCCGACCGTGGCGACGAAGCCGTGCGCGAAACCTCCGACGACGCTCCGTTCGCGGCCTTGGCATTCAAGATCATGGCCGATCCGTTCGTGGGGTCGTTGACCTTCTTTCGGGTCTATTCCGGAACCCGGAGTTCCGGAACGTTCGTCTACAACGCCTCCACCGGGCAGCGGGAGCGTCTCGGCCGCATTCTCAAGATGCACGCCAACAAGCGCGAGGAGATCGACGAGGTTTGTGCCGGGGACATCGCCGCCGCCGTCGGGCTGCGCAGCGCCAAGACCGGCGACACGCTGTGCGACGAAGCCAACCCCATCCTCCTCGAATCCATCGATTTTCCCGACCCCGTCATCGCCATCGCCATCGAACCCAAGTCCCGCGACGACCAGGAAAAGCTGGCCACCTCCCTGCAGAAGCTGGCCAAGGAGGATCCGTCCTTCCGGGTGAGCGTCGACCAGGAGACCGGCCAGACCCTGATCTCGGGGATGGGCGAGCTGCATCTCGAAGTGATCGTCGACCGGCTGCTGCGGGAGTTCAAGGTGGACGCAAACGTGGGCAAGCCCCAGGTGGCGTACAAGGAGACGATCCGCCGGGCGGTGGAGCAGGAGGGCCGGTTCGTGCGGCAGTCGGGTGGCCGCGGGCAGTTCGGCCACGTGTTCCTGCGCATGGAGCCCCAGCCCACGGGCAGCGGGTCCGAGTTCGTCAGTGCCATCAAGGGCGGCGTCATTCCCCAGGAGTACATCCCCGCGGTCGAGAACGGCGTCGTCCAGGCTATGAGCAACGGCGGCCTGGTGGGATATCCGGTGGTGGACGTGAAGGTCACGCTGCTCGACGGCAGCTACCACGAGGTGGATTCTTCGGAGATGGCGTTCACCATCGCCGGCTCCATGGCGTTCAAGGAGGGGCTGCGCAAGGCCTTGCCGGTGCTGCTGGAACCGGTGATGGACGTGGAGGTGGTGGTGCCGGAGGAGTTCATGGGCGACGTGATCGGCGACATCAGCTCGCGCCGGGGAAAGGTCCTGGGAATGACCTCCAAGGGAAACTCCCAGGTGATCGAGGCGCGCGTGCCGTTGTCGCGGATGTTCGGCTACGCGACCGATCTGCGGTCGCGGACCCAGGGCCGGGCGACCTACACGATGCAGTTCTCGCGCTACGAGGAAGTGCCGGAAGGCGTGATGGACGACCGGGCCGGCCGGGAGGCGCGCGCCTGACGCGGCCGCGCGACGTGATGCGACAGGGGTGAGGGCGTGAACGAGAAAATCCGTATTCGGCTCAAGGCATACGATTACCGGGTCCTGGACCAGTCCGTGGGCGAGATCGTCGAAACCGTCAAGCGGACGGGCGGCCGGGTCGCCGGTCCCATCCCGCTGCCGACGCGCATCGAGAGGTTCACGGTGAATCGATCGCCGCACGTGGACAAGAAGTCGCGGGAGCAGTTCGAAGTGCGCACGCACAAGCGGCTTCTCGACATCCTCGAACCCACCCAGCAGACCATCGACGCCTTGGGCAAGCTCGACCTGGCCGCGGGCGTCGACGTGGAGATCAAGCTTCAATAGGGTCACGAAAATGATGGGTCTCATCGGAACAAAGATCGGCATGAGCCAGGTCTTCGACGACACGGGCAACGTGATCCCCGTGACCGTGGTGGAGACGGGCCCGTGCGTGGTGGTGCAGAAGAAGGACGTCGCCAGGGACGGCTACAACGCGCTGCAACTGGGCTTCGGCAGGCAGAAGAACCAGCGGGTGAACCGCCCTCTGCGCGGCCACATGGCCAAGGCGGAGAAGGGCTCCTTCCGGTTCCTGCGCGAGTTCCGGGTGGACGACGTCTCGGACTACGAGGTGGGCCAGGAGCTCACGGTGACGGACTTGGCCGAGCCCGGAGATCTGGTGGACGTCACCGGGACCTCCAAGGGGCGCGGCTTCTCGGGGGTCATGAAGCGGTGGGACTTCCGCGGTGTCTCCCGCACCCACGGCACCCACGAGTATTTTCGCCACGGCGGCTCCATCGGCGCGTGCGCCTATCCCGGGAAGGTATTCAAGGGAAAACGGATGGCGGGGCACTGGGGCAACGAGAGGGTGTCGGTGCAGAACCTGCGGGTGGTGGGCGTGCGCCCCGAGCAGAACCTTCTCCTGGTGAAGGGCGCCGTACCGGGCGCCAACGGCGGGATGGTTCTCATCCGTCGCGCCGTCAAGGGATAGAGGCATGGAACTGCGTCGCATCGAGCCCGAGCTCCCGCAAGCCATCTTCGGCGTACCGGTTCGCCCCCACCTGTTGCACCAGGCGGTGGTCATGCAGTTGAACAACCGGCGCGCCGGCACGGCTTCCACCAAGACCCGCGGCAAGGTACAGGGGAGCGGCAGGAAGCCCTGGCGCCAGAAGGGCTCGGGAAGAGCCCGCGCTGGCAGCGTGCGCTCGCCCATCTGGGTCGGCGGCGGCACCGTGTTCGGTCCTCTGCCGCGGGACTATTCGTACCGCATCCCGAAATCGGCGCGCCGCCAGGCGCTGCTCTCGGCCCTCAGCCTGAAGTCCTCGGAAGGGAAGGTCGTGGTGGTGGAGACGCCGGACGTGTCGGAGATCAAGACCCGGCTCATGGCCGAGGCCGTAGCCGCGTTGGGGGTCGAAAACGCGCTGATCGTCATCGCGGAAAGGGACGACCGGATCGAGTTGTCGGCGCGCAACCTGCCGCGCGTCAAGGTCTTGAGGGCGGAGGGGCTGAATGTCTACGACCTGCTCCGGTTCGAGCATCTGGTGCTGACACGGGACGCGCTCGGGAAGATCGAAGAGAGGTTGTCGCAATGAGAGGCGTTCGCGATGCCGTTCTCGGGCCGCTGATCTCCGAAAAGGGTTCGATGCTGGCCGAGTCGACCAACCAGGTGATCTTCAAGGTCCGGCCGGATGCCAACAAGATCGAAATCCGGCAGCAGGTGGAGCGGCTGTTCAAGGTGACGGTGCTGGACGTGCGCACCGCGCGCTATCTGGGCAAGATGCGCCGCGTGGGCAGGAACACCGGACGGCTGCCGTTGTGGAAGAAGGCATACGTGACCCTCAAGGAGGGTGACCGCATCGACTTCTTCGGTGTCGGTTAAGGATGGGGTCGTAGTCCATGTCCATCAAGAACCACCGCCCGACTTCTCCCGGGCGCCGTTTTGCTTCCGGCTTCGGGTTCGACGAGGTCACCAAGGATGCGCCGCACAAGCCGTTGTTGCGCCCGCTCCGGGGGCACGGCGGACGGAACAACACGGGCCGCATCACCAAGGATCATCGCGGCGGGGGGCACAAGCGGCGCTACCGCTTCATCGACTTCAAGCGCGACAAGAAGGGCGTGCCGGGCCGGGTCGAGGCCATCGAGTACGATCCGAACCGCTCGGCCCTGGTGGCGCTCATCTGTTACCTCGACGGCGAGCGGCGTTACATTCTCGCGCCGGAAAAGCTCAAGGTCGGCGGCCGGATCATCGCCGGAGACCAGGACATCGACATTCAGCCGGGCAACTCCCTGCCGCTGAAGAACATCCCCACCGGCACCCTCGTGCACAACGTGGAGCTCAAGGCCGGCAAGGGCGGACAGATCGTGCGCAGCGCGGGAGCCTCCGCCCAGGTGATGGCCAAGGAGGGCTCCTACACGCTGCTCAAGCTCCCGTCCGGGGAGCTGCGCAACGTCCGTTCCGAGTGCCGCGCCACCGTGGGCGAGGTGGGCAACAGCGAGTTCGAGAACATCACCTACGGGAAGGCGGGCCGCTCGCGCTGGCTCGGACGCCGGCCGGTGACCCGGGGCATCGCGAAGAACCCCGTGGACCATCCGCACGGCGGCGGCGAGGGCCAGTCCAAGGGCAACCATCCCCAGACACCCTGGGGCAAGCCCACCAAGGGTTACCGGACCCGCGGCGTCAAGCCCTCGGACAAGTACATCGTGAAGCGCAGAAAGGGACAGTAGGCATGGCGCGTTCGATCAAGAAGGGTCCTTTCGTGGACGACCACCTGATGCGCAAGATCGAGGAGATGAACCGCGCCCAGGCGCGCCGGGTGGTCAAGACGTGGTCGCGGCGCTCCACCATCACCCCGGACATGATCGGCCACACCATCGCGGTCCACAACGGGCGCAAGTTTCTCCCGGTGTTCGTGACCGAGGACATGGTCGGCCACAAGCTCGGAGAGTTCTCGCCCACGCGCACGTTTCACGGTCACGCGGGCGACCGCCGGGGCGACGCCAGGGGCGTGAGGAGATAGGCGATGGAGGCGCGCGCTGTCACGAAGTTCGCCCGGGTCTCGCCCCGCAAGATGCGGCTGGTGGTGGACCAGGTTCGCGGCCGGTCCGTCGAGGACGCGCTGACGATCCTCAAGTTCGTGCCCAAGGGCTGCGCCGGCATCGTCGCCAAGACCCTGCGTTCAGCGGTGGCCAACGCCGAGAACACGCAGAGCGTCGACGTGGACCTCTTGTACGTCAAGACCGCCGAGGTCGGACAGGGGGGGATGTGGAAACGCTTCATGCCGCGTGGAATGGGCCGCGCCAACCGGATTCGCAAGCGCCTGAGCCATTTGACCGTCGTGGTGGATGAAAGGGTCTGACAGGACAATAAGATGGGACAGAAAACGCACCCCAAGGTCTTCCGCATGCGCGTGATCGAGTCGTGGGACTCGAAGTGGTACGCCGGACACGACTATCCCGAGCTGCTGCACGAGGACCTCAAGATCAAGCAGTTTCTCAAGGGACGGCTGCACCACGCGGGAATCTCGAAGATCGAGATCGAGCGCGCCACCAACAAGGCCAAGATCAACATCCACACGGCGCGTCCGGGCATCGTCATCGGCAAGAAGGGCGCGGAGATCGAGAAGCTCAAGGAAGAGTTGGCCAAGCTCTCGCCGCGGGAGGTGTTTATCAACATCCACGAGGTGCGCCGGCCCGATCTCGATGCGCAGTTGGTGGCGGAGAACGTCGCGCTGCAGCTTGAGCGCCGCGTGGCGTTCCGCCGCGCCATGAAGGAGAGCGTTTCGCGCGCCTTGCGCATGGGCGCCCAAGGGATCCGCATCCAGTGCGGCGGCCGCCTGGGCGGACAGGAGATCGCGCGTACGGAATGGTACCGGGAAGGGCGCGTGCCGCTGCATACCCTGCGCGCGGACGTGAGTTACGGCCTGGCCGAGGCGAAGACCACCTACGGGGTCATCGGCGTCAAGGCGTGGATCTTCCGGGGCGAGATCCTGACGAAGCAGGAAGAGCAGCAGAAGGCATCCCTGGGACTATAGGGGCGTGAAATCATGCTTGAGCCTAAGAAGGTCAAATACCGGAAGATACAGAAGGGGCGCAGGGGCGGATCCGCCGGGCGCGGGTCGGAACTGTCCTTCGGCGACTACGGCCTGAAGTCCGTCGACCGCGGTTACGTCACGGCGCGCCAGATCGAGGCCGCGCGAATCGCGCTGACCCGCTACCTGAAGCGGCACGGCAAGGTGTGGATCCGGGTGTTCCCGGACAAGCCCATCACCAAGAAGCCCGCCGAGGTGCGCATGGGCAAGGGCAAGGGCCCGCCGCATGCGTGGGTGGCCGTGGTCAAGCCCGGGAAACTCTTGTTCGAGATGGAAGGGGTTCAGCGGGACGACGCCAGGGAAGCGTTCCGCCTGGCCTCGCGCAAGCTCGGCCTGGCCACCGCGTTCGTGGAGCGGTAGCCGGCGGGAGAGAGTCGATGCAGGCCAAGCAAATGCGGGACATGGGTCTCGACGAGTTGCAGCAGAAGCGCGCGGAGTTCAAGGACGAGATCTTTCACCTGACCTTGCGGCGCGCCACGGGGCAGTTGGAGAGCCCCATGAAGCTGCGCCAGTCGCGCCGCGACCTGGCGCGCCTGGAGACGATCATCGGAGAGCTCCGGCGGGACGCGGAGCGGAAAGCCGCGGAGCAGAAAGACGATCATGAGTGAGCGTGGTGTCACCAAGCAGCGTGAGGGCGTCGTCAGAACGGACCGCATGGCCAAGACCGTGGTGGTGGAGCTGGAGCGGATCGTCCTGCATGCGCGGTACAAGAAATACCTCCGGCGCCGCACCCGGGTGAAGGCGCACGACGAGCGCGACGAGTGCCGGGTGGGCGACCGGGTCCTGATCACCGAGTGCCGGCCCCTCAGCCGCCAGAAGCGCTGGCGCGTGAGCCGCGTCCTGAACCGTGCGGTGACGGGCGCGGCGGCGGACTGACACAGAACACAGAGGTCGAGGCGATGATACAAGTGGGGACGGTGCTGGACGTGGCGGACAACTCGGGCGCCCGGCGGGTGCAGTGCATCAAGGTGCTCGGCGGGACAAGGCGGAAGTACGCCTCCGTCGGGGATGTGATCGTCGTGTCCGTCAAGGAGGCGATGCCCAATTCCAAGGTGCCCAAGGGCCACGTGGCCAGAGCGGTGGTGGTGCGGACCGCGAAGGAGCTCAGCCGCGTGGATGGCTCCTACATTCGCTTCGACAACAACTCGGCGGTCCTGATCGACAACCAGAAGGAGCCGGTGGGCACGCGCATCTTCGGTCCGGTTGCACGGGAGCTGCGCGCGAAACGCTTCATGAAGATCGTCTCGCTGGCCCCGGAGGTCTTGTAGCGATGAGCCTGTTCGTCCGCAAAGATGACACCGTGATGGTGGTGACCGGCAGGGAGCGGGGGAAGACCGGCAAGGTCATCAAGGTGCTGCCGAAGAAGAGCCGCGTGTTCATCGAACGGGTGAATCTCGTCAAGCGGCACACCAAGCCGCGCAGTGCCCAGCAACCCGGCGGAATCGTCGAGAAGGAAGCCTCCATCCACGTCTCCAACGTCATGCTCATGTGCGACCCGTGCAACGCCCCGGTGCGCGTGGGCTACAAGTTCCTCGAGGACGGGGAGAAGGTGCGCATCTGCCGGCGTTGCGGCCAGGGGCTCGGCTAGACCGCCCGCGGTTTGGGATTCAATGATGGTAAGACTGGAACAGAAATACCATGAGGAGATCGTGCCCGCGATGATGGCGGACTTCGCCTATCGCAACAGGCACCAGGTGCCGCGGCTCAAGAACGTCTCCATCAACGTGTGCATCGGCGAGGCCGTGCAGAACGCCAAGCTGCTGGATACCGCGGTGGCGGAGTTGGGCGCCATCAGCGGTCAGCGGCCGGTGGTGACTCGGGCGCGCAAGGACATCTCGAACTTCAAGCTGCGCCGCGGCAACCCCATCGGATGCATGGTCACGCTGCGGCGCACGCGCATGTACGAGTTCCTGGACCGGCTCATACAGGTGGCGCTTCCCCAGGTAAGGGACTTCAAGGGGCTCTCGGACCGCTCGTTCGACGGTTGCGGCAACTATTCGCTGGGCATCCGGGAGCAGATCATCTTTCCAGAGGTGAGGCCGGATTCGGTGGAACGGCTCCACGGGCTGACGGTGTCCATCGTGACGACCGCGGCGACGGACGAGGAGGGGAGAGCGTTGCTGCGCCGTCTCGGAATGCCGTTCGCCGCGGATGGGAGTAGGACCAGTGGCTAAGAAGTGTCTGCGCATCAAGGCGGCCGGGACTCCCAAGTTCAAGGTTCGCCAGTACAATCGCTGCCCGCTGTGCGGCAGGGCCCGGGCGTTTTACCGGCGGTTCGGCATGTGCAGGATCTGTCTCAGGCTGTACGCGCGCCGGGGCGAGATCCCCGGGGTGATCAAGGCAAGCTGGTAGGAGGGGTTGCCGCGCATGAGTATGACCGATCCCATAGCCGATTTGCTGACGCGGATGCGCAACGCCGGGATGGCGAAGCACGAAACCGTGGATGTTCCATGGTCGCGCCTCAAGGAAAACATCATGAAGGTGCTGGTGGAGGAGGGATACGTGCGCCAGATCCGGCGCATCCAGGTGGACGGGCAGGTGCAGGACACGCTGCGCATCCACCTCAAGTACGACAGGGATCATCGGCCGGTGATGAGCCACCTGAAGCGGGTAAGCCGCCCGGGACGGCGGGTCTATCTCGGCTACAAGGACATCCAGCCGCTGCACAGAGGGCTCGGCACGCATGTCCTGTCCACGCCCAAGGGGATCATCGTGGATCGGGAGGCCGTGAAGGCCAAGGTCGGCGGCGAGCTGCTCTGCTCGATAAGCTAGCGGGCCCGCCCCTGGAGAGGTTGTCTCGTGTCTCGTGTAGGAAAACTGCCGATAGTCGTGCCCGGAACCGTCAAGGTTGCCATGGAAGGCGCGGAAATACGGGTGCAGGGCCCCAAGGGGACGCTGGCGCACCGCATTCCGCAAGGCATCGAGGTCAACCTGGACGGTGACAGGCTCGAAGTGAGCCGGAAGGCGGAGACCAAGGCCGTGAGGTCTCTCCACGGGTTGACGCGAAAGTTGCTCGCGAACATGGTCCATGGCGTGAGCGAGGGCTTCAGGAAGGTGCTCGAAATCAACGGCGTCGGCTACCGGGCCGAGCTCAAGGACAAGTCGCTGCACCTGACACTGGGGTTCTCCCATCCCATCGAGTACCGCCTGCCGGAAGACGTGAGCGCCTCGGTGGAACGCCAGACGGTGATCACCCTCGAGAGCCACGACAAGCAGGTGCTGGGCCAGGTGGCCGCCGAGGTGCGGCGTTTCCGGCCTCCCGAGCCATACAAGGGCAAGGGGATCCGTTATCAGGGCGAGATGGTCATGAGGAAGGCCGGCAAGGCCATGGGCGGTTCCGGATGAGCCGACGGGATCGGGTGAACGCATGCCGATGACAAGCAAGAAGGTTCTGGATCGCAAGCGGCGGCAGCACAGCGTGCGCAAGCGGATCAAGGGCAGCGACGCGCGCCCCCGGCTTTGCGTGTTTCGCAGTTCCAAGCACATCTACGCGCAGGTTATCTCCGACGAGCGCGGCGTGACGCTGGCGAGCGCGTCGACCTTGTCGAGGGAGGCCCCCGGAGCCGACGAGGCCAAGGGCGTGGAAGCGGCCAAGCAGGTGGGACGCAAGATCGCGGAGTTGTGTGAAGCGCACCAGATCAAAGAGGTGATCTTCGATCGCAACGGGTTTCTCTTTCACGGTCGGGTAAAGGCATTGGCGGAGGCCGCGCGCGAGGCCGGCCTTTCCTTCTGATTCGGGGGTTGCTTTGGAACGAGTCGATCCGCAGGGCCTGGAGCTCAAGGAGAAGGTCATCCACATCAGCCGCGTGGCCAAGGTGGTCAAGGGCGGGCGGCGCTTCAGCTTCAACGCGTTGGTAGTGGTGGGCGACGAAGCCTCGGTGGTCGGATACGGACTGGGCAAGGCCAACGAAGTGCCCGAGGCGATACGCAAGGGTGTCGAGCACGCGAAGAAGACGCTGCTGCGGGTGCCCCTGGTGGACGACAGCATCCCGTACGAGGTCACGGGCCGTTACGGCGCCGGGCATGTGCTGCTCAAGCCCGCCGCTCCGGGAACGGGAGTCATCGCCGGCGCCGGCGTGCGCGCGGTGGTGGAGGCGGCGGGAATCCCCAACGTCCTGAGCAAGTGCATCGGTTCCAACAACCCGCACAACCTGGTGAAGGCGACGTTCGAAGCCCTGAAGAGCCTCAAGTCTCCGGAACAGGTGTCCGACTTGCGCGGCAAGACGCTGGCCGAGATTCGGTAAGAAGGAAACGGTTCATGGATTTGAGCGAATTGCGCCCCGCGAAGGGGACGAGGCACGCCAAGAAGCGCGTGGGCCGGGGCGAAGCGTCCGGGACCGGCAAGACCAGCGGTCGCGGGCACAAGGGCCAGGGGTCGCGCTCCGGCGGGGGCGTGAGGCCCGGGTTCGAGGGCGGACAGATGCCGCTCACCCGGCGCGTGCCCAAGCGCGGCTTCCACAACCTGTTCCGGACCGAATACACCCCCGTGAACCTCGACGGGCTCGGCGCCTTCGAGGCCGGGGCGGAGGTCTCCCCCGAGACTCTGCGGGGGAAGGGGTTGCTCAAGCGCGGCTTGGTGAAGATCCTGGGCCGCGGCGAAATCGACAGGCCGCTGACCGTCAAGGCGCACGGTTTCTCGCAGAGCGCGAGGCGGAAGATCGAAGCCGCGGGCGGCTCGGTCGAAGTTCTTTCTCATGCTTGAAGGTTTCCAGAGCGCGGGCCGCATCCCGGAGCTGAGGCGACGCATCCTGTTCACCTTGGCCATGCTGGCGGTCTATCGCATTGGCGTGGCGATCCCGACGCCCGGCATCGACCGCGACGGGCTGGCGGCGTTCTTCGCCCAGGTCGAGGGAACGATCTTCGGACTGTTCAACCTCTTCTCGGGCGGCGCGCTGGAGCAGTTCTCGGTGTTCTCGCTGGGCATCATGCCCTACATCAGCGCGTCCATCATCCTGCAGCTCCTGACGGTGGTGTTTCCCTACCTGGAGCGGTTGTCGAAGGAAGGCGACGTCGGGCGCAAGAAGATCACGCAATATACGCGCTACGGCACCATCATCCTTTCGGTCATCCAGGGCCTGATGATCAGCTTCGGGCTGGAGGGAACACGGGGGCCCAACGGCGAAGCCATCGTGCTCGAGCCGGGATGGAACTTCCGCCTCATGACGGTGCTGACGCTGACCTCCGGGACGGCCTTCATCATGTGGCTCGGCGAGCAGATCACGGAGCGGGGCATCGGCAACGGCATCTCGCTGATCATCTTCGCCGGCATCGTGGCGGCGCTCCCGTCGGCGGTGACCTCCACGTTCCAGTTCGTGCGCGAGGGCGAGTTGAGCATCTTCTTCGTGATCCTGCTGGTGCTCTTCGTCGTGCTGGTGGTGGGCGTCATCATCTTCATGGAGCGGGGACAGCGGCGCATCCCGGTACAGTACGCCAAGCGGGTGGTCGGCAGGCGCCAGTACGGGGGACAGACCTCGCACCTGCCGTTGAAGATCAACACCTCCGGGGTGATCCCGGTCATTTTCGCTTCGTCGGTGCTGATCTTCCCGGCGACCGTCGCCCAGTTCGTGCAGAACCCGTGGGCGCAGACGCTGGCCGGCTCCATGGCGCCGGGGCAATGGCTGCACGACCTTCTGTACATCGGCCTGATCATGTTCTTCTGCTTCTTCTACACGGCCATCGTGTTCAACCCCGTGGACGTGGCGGAGAACATGAGGAAGTACGGCGGTTACGTCCCGGGGATCCGTCCGGGCAAGAGGACGGCGGAGTTCATCGACCGGGTTCTGTCGCGCATAACCCTGGGCGGGGCGATCTACCTGTCCCTGGTGGCCTTGTTGCCCACGATCCTGATCTCGCAGTTCAACGTCCCGTTCTTCTTTGGCGGGACCGCGCTGCTGATCGTGGTAGGGGTCGCGTTGGACACGGTTTCGCAGATGGAGACCCACATGATCTCGCGCAATTATGAGGGTTTCATGAGGAGGGGCCGCATACGCGGCCGCAGGGGATAAGGGCCGGTTCCGGCGCCGGACAAGGCCTCGACGCTTGGGAATCGCGGGCACTCGATCATGATCTATCTCAAGTCCCGAGCCGAAATCGAGAAGATGCGCCGCGCCAACGTCATCGTGGCGGAGGTGCTGGCGGTGCTCAAGGAGACGGTGCGTCCGGGCATGACCACCCTCGAGCTTGACGAGTTGGCGGAACGGATGACTCTGGAGAAGGGGGCCAAGCCCGCGTTCAAGGGGTACGGGGTCGCCGGCAGGGTGTTCAGGCACAGCCTGTGCACTTCCGTCAACGAAGAGATCGTGCACGGCGTTCCCTCCAAGCGCGTCCTCAAGGAAGGCGACATCCTGGGGATGGACTTCGGCGTAGTGCACGAGGGATTCTACGGCGACTCGGCGGTGACGGTGGGGCTGGGCCAGGTGAGCCCCGAGGCCGAGCGGCTCATGCGGGTCACCGAGACCGCGTTGAGCGAGGGCATCGAGATGCTGCGCGAGGGCAACCGGCTGGGAGACCTTGGCAGCACCATTCAGGGCATTGCCGAGCGTTCGGGCTACTCGGTGGTGCGCGAGTTCGTCGGTCACGGCATCGGCAAGAAGCTGCACGAGGAGCCGCCGGTTCCCAACTACGGCGAAGCGGGCAAGGGGCATCGGTTGCGTGCCGGAATGGTCCTGGCGGTGGAGCCGATGGTGAACGCGGGGAAGAAGGAAATCGCGATCCTGGAAGACGGCTGGACAGCCGTGACCAGGGATCGGAGCCTCGCCGCTCATTTCGAGCATTCCATCGCGGTGACCCCGGATGGGCCGTACGTGCTCAGCCGGCTGTAGGGAGATCGGAAGTGAAGGTACGAGCATCGGTCAAGAAGATCTGCAACAAGTGCAAGCTGGTGCGGCGCAGGGGGGTCGTACGGGTCATCTGCGTCACCCGCAAACACGCCCAGCGGCAGGGGTAGCTCCGGCCGCCGTCGAGACGGGCCGATCGAGCAGGAGGATTCATGGCACGCATTGCTGGGGTAGACCTGCCCAAGAACAAGAGCATGGACATCGCGCTGACCTACATCTACGGCATCGGCGCGACTACGTCACGGAGCATCCTCAAGGAAGCGGGGATCGAGTTCCAGGTCAAGTCCGATGACCTCACCGACGATCAAGTGGTGGTGATACGCCGGATCATCGACCAGGAGATCAAGGTGGAAGGTGACCTGAGGCGCGACGTCACCACGGACATCAAGCGCCACATGGACATCGGCACCTATCGCGGACTGAGACACCGGCGCGGCCTGCCGGTCCGGGGACAGCGAACCCATACCAACGGACGCACCCGGATGGGACCTCGGCGGACCATCGCGGGGAAGAAGAAGCCGCCGTCCAAGGGGTAGTTGTTGGTTTGCTCGGGTGTCGGGTCGGGTCCTC